>NZ_CP060202.1:3917500-4217500 GCF_014250515.1 Hymenobacter sediminicola
CGCCACTAGTGTATTGCTACACCCGTTCGACTTGCATGTATTAGGCCTGCCGCTAGCGTTCATCCTGAGCCAGGATCAAACTCTCCATTGTATAAAAATCCTAATCTGTGGCGAACCACAGACGATGTCGAGTGCTGATCCGACTCGTGTTAACGAGCTGTTTACTTCTTATTTCTACGCGTGGTCTTCTCTCGTGTTCCTGCGCCGAAGCCCAGGGAAAGAAGCCCTTTCATTTGTCTTTCCATCCATTCAAAGAACGTGCGTCGTTTCGCATTTGAAACAACGTAGTGACTCTACTTGTGAGTCGGTGTGCCGGCTTCCGATCGAAGCGGGCTGCAAAGGTAACACCGTTTTTGCTACAACCAAGAAAAAGATGTTCTTTTTTTCTTGGCCTGTCCGCTCCGCCTCTCGGTCGAGGCGCGGCGGGCTGCAAAGGTAACTCCCTTTTCTGACTTTCCAAATCCTGCCAGAAAAACGTTTTAGGGTTTTTCTCAGAACTCGTGCCGCCTCCGATCGAAGCGGGCTGCAAAGGTAGCAGCTTCTTTTCTTTGTTTGCAAGCACGCAAGCAAACTTTTTTTTCGAAGCGGGTTCCGTTTCCTTCCGAAGCGGGCTGCAAAGGTAAGTAGACTTTTCTACGTTTGCTACCCCGCCACTTAACTTTCTTTTCCGGCCCGGCTAGCCAGGCCTCCCCTCCGCGTTTCGGATTGGGAGTGCAAAAGTAGGCAGCGTATACCAGGTTTGCAACACTACTGGCCAACTTTTCTACCCCTAGCTGCGCAGCGGGCCATCCAGCGGGTGCCCCGGACGCTGTGACAGAACTACTTATCCGAAGCCGTTAGTTCACTACGAAGTAAAAAAATGTTAGCGCGCCATTTCTACGCTGAAGAAATCGGTTAAATCTGGGGCATATAAGCGAGGACGTGTAGTTTCATAGTGGTGTATGACTTGGCCTAGTCGCTTTAGAAAAGGCAATCCAACGCTGGTGTATTCGTAGGCACCGTCGTTGATAATGCCATCCTTATTCACGTAGATGACAGCGCTGAGCATAAACTCACTATTCCGGGTAGAGTCGGCGAAGTAGGCTACATCGGCGAGGTAGCCGTGTGACATGCCTACTACATTATATATGTGTACTGCAGATTCAGCAGGTACTTTGGGACTGCGTCCGTAGTAGAGGTACTTTTTGTAGGCATCAAAATACATTTCGGAAGTATAGGGCTGATAACCGGAGCCATGTGGAGTCTGGTGCAGATAGTGGCGCAGGAAGGCATAATCGGCAGCATTGAGCTGAAATTGCTGGTTAGCTGGTATAGCCTCTGGGAATATGATGGCCTTCAGAATATCAGTTACGTTCTGGAGGGGCAGATAATTGGCGGTGGTGAAGTCATATGGTTTCTGAATAATACGGCCACCAGCTTGATGAGCTTTGCCTTTGAGAACTTGGCCTAGCGGATAGTTGAATGCTGTGGCATTGAAAACGGCTTTTTGCTGATAGACTAGCTGCTTCGTGGTGGAGCTGTAGAAGTCGATGGGATTGGTGTGTCGATTAGCAACTGTGTCGCAGGGCGCAAAACGGCGTACAATGCGGGCCTCGGGGTAGCCAAGCTGCGCTAGTCGCTCATTAAGTGGGCGCTGACCTAGAAACTCATACAGACGGTTGTAAGCTCCGTTGTCGCTGACGAGCAACATGCGCTTGATGTAGTTCCCAACTGTATTGACGCGGTCAGAATCTGCGGCCGGATTGTAGGCAGCCGCCGTCTGGCACCGAAAGGCTGTGCGGGTTGCCATGGCACTACGCCGGTTGAGTCCGGGCTGCTTCAGAAGATTGAGCTTTTCGAGTGCCAGCGCAGCAGTTGGTAGCTTCACTAAGCTGGCCGGATTGAAATACTGCTGGGCGTTGAGGTGGAAGGAATGCTGAACGAAATGTGGTTGATTCTGCGCGTCTCGGTTGATTTGGGTATAGATGATCTGCAATTCGTAGTCGGAAGCGCGAGCGACGATAGGCGCTAAGCTGGCATCGGTACGGAGCAAACTATCAAGCAAGGGACTATCTGGTGAGGCCTGAACTGCAGAATGTGACTGACGAGGTACGGAGATACCACCTACCAGTACAAAGGGCCCTGCTACAACAAGTAGCGCCGAAACAACTACCAGAAGAAAATAAGAGGAGCGCATCAGAAGTTGTATTGTCCCAAACGGTTTAAACGCAGAAAGAGGGCATCAGGAGTGCTATTTCGCCCACAGTACGGGCAAACCCAGCAGCGAAGAAGCCACAACCGAGGCTGTGGCTTCCAATGCACTCTATATACTATAGAGTAGTACGCATAAATTAGGAAGAAACTAAAGTGCCTGCTGTCGGCGGGCTAGGAGCAGATTGGAATCGTTCTGACGCCAGTTGTAGCCGGTGCCGAACGGCAGAGGACGCGGCCGGTTGGTGGTATCGGCGTAGGCTTTGGTCAGCTCGGGCTGGTAGCGGTTGGCAAACAGGTTGATGGGCCGCTTGTAGGTGCCATAGTACGTTAGGTGCCAATCGGTGGGGCGGAAATACTTCATGGCAATGCCGGAGTCGTCCTGCAAAATGTAGTTGCTCTGCTGCAGAATGAGGTTGCGGACTTTGCTGAAATACGCTTTGTGCATCAGGTAGGTGGCCGACTTGATGTAGGTAGTGAAAGGCCCGAGGCTTTTGGCGTACTGCATCACAGCCTCCTTGTTGGTTCCCATCTTCCAGTCGCTGATGTCAGCGGAGAAGTAATATACCGTTTGCTCCTCCCCTGTTTTGCTGAGCATGGTCATTTCGACGCCGGGAATGACTTTGGGGCCGGGCTTGCGGATGATGGCACTGTCGGCGGCGGTAAGCTGGCCGTCGGTGTTGAGCTGTACATACCGAATATCCTGAATCTGGTGACCGGTGCGGGTGGCGAACAGCATCATTAGAGGCAGGGCGCCATCTAGCTCCAACGATTTAAGGTCGATGGCCATGTCGTTGGTGCGGAAGAAGCTGAAATTAAGCACTGACCAAAGCGAGGCTTTCACGGCCGGAAACAGCTTGGGGTTTTCGAGAGTAGCACGGCGCGGCACAGAGCCAACCGGCTCCAAGCCTACCAACACGTAGGTTTTGCTGCCCGGGAACATGGTCACCACATTCAGCAGATCGGGGCCACTGAATGGATAGAATACGGTGGAGCTGGCGGCCCGCACTGAATCCAGTTCGGTGGCAGCCCACTGCTCTATTTTGTTGGTGCGGGTTGTATGGTAGTTGGTCCAGCTTTTTTCTGCATCGGTAGCAAAGGCCTGCCAGGCGGGCAGCGCAGTGAGAGGACGCAAGGTGCTGCGTTGGCTCACCTGCTGGCCTGCCAGATAGGCGGCTACATCGTGGGTGTAGGCAGTATCGGGCCGGGCTGGGAGTGGTGGCGGCGCAGCTGCTGTGTCGGGCCGGGTGGCGGCTACAGGCGGGGCAGCTTGTTGCGTTTGAGGCTTCTTCTGCTCAGAGCAGGCAGCTAGCACTACCAGCACGGCCGGCAGAACAAGCCGATGGAAAGTAAACTTCATGGAGAGCAACAGAGGAATGTAAGAACTGAAAGCGCAGGCAATATTAGCAGTCCGCGCTTCAACGTGGGCCAGCGGCAGCAGAAATGGCGTGAGGGAGCATGAAAAAAGGGAAGGAAAGCTCCTCCCCTTTTTTTGGGTAAGCTATATGCAGCGCTGTTATTAGTCGAGCACCACTTTGCGGGTGATGGTGTGGCCCGCAACCTGTACGCGCAGCGTGTACAGCCCCTTAGCCAGATGCGCTACATCGAATGACTGCTTCACTACGCCAGCGCGCACGGCTACCGACTGGACAAGCACGGTCTGGCCAAGCGAGTTGATAAGCACTGTCTGGCCGCTAGTACTGCCACTGGCTCCACGAATATCGAGAGTGAATGAGCCGGTATGGCTGGGGTTGGGGTACACGCTGACCTCGCCGCCCGGCAACTCGTTTTTGCTGGATAGCACGCCAGTACCCGCCTGAATGGTAAAGGCGCCCTGTGGGTCGTTGGAGCCAAAGGCCGACACAGCCACGAAGTAGCGGGTAGCCGCCGACAGGTTGCTTACTACCAGACCGCTAGCGGCAGTGTTCGTGGCAGCAGCTCCCTGGCAGGCAATCTGGGTGAACGGCCCATTGCAGCTGGCCGCCGAGAATACCCGCACCTGGCCGGCTGGCCCCCTACCCACGACAATGCTTACTGGCGTAGCGGAGCCAGCCGGCGTCGTGAATTCAAACCATACGTCTTTGGGAGAGCTAGCCAGCACGCAGCCGATTGCAGAATAACCATTGGGAATGGTAAACGTAGCGCCTAAACTATTGCCAGAGACAACAGCGCCGTAAGTCCCCGTGCCCAGTGGCAGCGTAGTAGCGTTGCAGGGCTCATCGTTGACAGTGGGCGGAATCAGGGTCGTGAAGCTGGCCGTCACCGGCACCGACGTCTGGCCCACAGCGCAGCTGCTGACCACACTCACCGTGTACTGCGTCAAGCCCTGCAAGCCCGTCAGCTGCACCGGAGAACCTGTGCCCGTCACCGTCACGGCCGGACCCGTGCTGGGCGTGGCCACGACCGTGTAGCTGCTCACGCCCGTGATGGGCGCGAAGCTGACCGTGGCGCTGGTGCCGGTGATGTTGCTCACGGCCAGGTTGCTCACCCGCGCGCACGAGGCAATCGACACGTTGTCCAGACCAATATCGGTGGTGCCGTAATCGGAACGAGCCCGGAAGCGAATAACAGTAGTGGCCGAATTGCTACTCAAGGTCAACGTTTTTGGTTGGAAATTGGCTGCTACACCCAAGCGCAACAGTTGCGGGCCGAAGGTCAGGCCGCCATCAGTGGAAATCTGCACCGTCAGCGAGTCGGTGCCGCTGGTGTTGATGTAGTCAAAGCTCAGCTCCCGGTTGCCCGCGCCCGTCATGTTCACATACAAGTCCATCGTCCCGATCTGGCCGCTGGCGGCGTAGTATGTATGGAAGCGGGCTGAGTGAGCACTGCCCTGTGCGCCAGCCTGGGTATAGGCACCAACCGTTGGGCTGGTCCAGGCAGCGGCGGCGCCATCATCTTCGCGGCGCCAGGAGTTGTTGCCGGTCAGGGGCGTGTTGCGCCAGTTGTTGCTGGGCACGTCGCGCGTGTTGCACCGGCTGAGCCAAGTGCTTTCAAACGTCTCGTTGAACGGCACGGCCGCATACAGCGGCGTCACGCAGTCTGTCCGGAACGTAATAGGGCCAACATTTCCAGAAGAAGTGCCACCGCAGTCCTGGCGCACATAGAACTGGTATTCGGTGCTGGCGGTTAGGCCAGCAATAGTGGTGCTGGTACCCGTGATGCCAGTAAGCTGCTGGCTACCCACATCGCCCGGCGTGAAGCCCGTTGGACCATAGAACACGGTATAGGTGCCGGTACCGGCGCTGACCCACGATACGCTTGCTGAAGTGGCTGTGGTGCTTATTACCGCCAGACCTACCGGCGCCAGACAGCCATTCAACGATTCCACCCGCACGTTATCGATGCCGAGGTCGGAGGTGAAAGCAGTGGTTACTTTGGCGCGGAACCGAATGACAGTGGTAGCCGAAGTGCCCGCCAGCGTGATATTCTGAGCCTGGAACCCTTGAGCAACCGTTCCGCTAATGCCCAGCTTAGCCACGGCCGCCCCGAACGTATTGCCCCCATCATTTGACACAAAGACAAACAGCGAGTCGTTGCCGGCAGTGTTGATGTAGTCAAACAACAGACGTTTGGTGCCAGCAGCACTCAAATTGACGAACAGGTCGAGGCTGCCCACGGAATTGGCGCCAGCATAGTAGCTATGGAAGCGCGCGGAGCGGCTGCCTTGGCTGGCTGCGGGCGTATACACGCCAACCGTCGGGCTGGTCCAGCCGGCTGAAGCCCCATCATCGTCGCGGCGCCAGGAGGTATTGCCAGTGGCCGGGTCGTTGCGCCAGCTGGTGGTCGGAATGTCGCTGGTGTTACAGCCGCTGGCCCAGGTATTCTCGAAGCTTTCCAAAACCGGCAGCGTGGCGTAGGTAGGTGGCAAGCAGGCGGTGGTGAAGCTAAACGGACCCGCAGCCTGGCTTACGTCGCCGTTGCCGCAGTTTTTCACCACATAAAACTGATACGCTGTGTTTGGCGCCAAGCCAGTTGCGTTTACTGCAGCGCCGGTAGTGGTGAGGGTAGTGCCGGCTGTAGCCGGGTTGAAGCCCGGCGCGCCATAAATCACCGAGAAGCCAATACCAGCCGTACCCGGCATGAAGCTCAGGGTGGCACCGGTTGTGGTGATGTTGGCGGCGTTCAGGGCAGTGGGCGGAGCGCAGCTTGGAGCGGCTCCAACGGTGATAATGTAGTCTTCGGTTTCGCCCGAGCCAAAATTGACACAGGCGTCGCCGGCACCGTTCACGTTGCCAATGAGGCGGCTACGGATGCGCAGGCCTGTCTGGCCCAGAGGTGCGGTCAGCGGAATCGTGATGGTTGTAGTGGCGGGCTGGCCGGCAATGCTGCTGGTCGTGACCTGCGTCCATTCTGAAGCTTCAAACGTGCCGTTCTGGTTGAAATCAATCCAGGCAGAGATAATACCTGCTTCCGGCGTCGTGACGCCCAACTGGTAAGTCAGGCTCTGGAGCAGTGTGGTGGTGGTGGTGCCCGAAGCGGGGTACGAGGTATAGCCGCTGCCGTTGATGGTGTTGCACCCGGAGTTCAGGTTGCTCAGCGTAGAAATGGTGACGGACGCAATGTTGGCGTTGCCGGTTCCGCAGTAGGCCCCCAGATTGGTGTTGCAGTACGTGAAGGTTGAAGTCGTAGTGAACTTCACTACGGAGCAGCCTGTAGCCGCACCGTTGGCATTGCGCGGCACTATCCGGTAGTAGTAGTCGGTGTTGGCCTGCAGCGCAGCAGGCGTATACGATGTGGTAGTTTGGTTGCCGACAAAAGCGGGAGTTGCCGTGGTGCCGAAATACACGTCGTAGCTGGTAGCTACGCCGCCACCACTGGCCCACGTAATAGTAGGAGTGCGCGCTACGCTAGTGGCATTGTTAGCCGGCACGAAGTTGATAGCACAGTTCGGAGCGCCGCTCAGCACATCCAGCGCCACGTTATCAACGCCAATATCCGTCGTGAAAGTCGTCGTTACCTTGCCCTGAAAACGGACAACCGTGGTGGCCGAGGTAGAAGTAATGCTGGCACTTTGCGGCACTAAGCCTTGCGCCGCCGTACCGCTCATGCCCAACCGCAGCACCGGAGCGCCAAACGTGGCCCCGCCGTCCGTTGATACCAGAATTTTCAGCGAGTCATTGCCGGCGGTGTTGATGTAGTCGAACGTCAGCACTTTGTTGCCGGCAGCACTCATGTTCACATACAGGTCAAGGTTGCCGCTATTACCTGTGCCGGCATAGTAGCTGTGGAAGCGTGCGGAGCGGTTGCCCTGGCTGCCGGTAGGCGTATACAGCCCTACCGTTGGGCTGGTCCAGGCAGCGGAAATACCGTCATCGTCGCGGCGCCATGCATTGTTGCCCGACGCCGGATTGGCGCGCCAGCTAGCGGAGGCAGCATCACGCGTATCACACACATCGTTCCAGGCACTTTCGAAGCTCTGGGTCAGTGGCAGGGTAGCGTAGGCGGGCACATTCACGGACACCTGCACGGGCGCCGACGTAGCCGATTGGCCACTGCACGTGAGGCGGGCCCGGTAGTAGCGCGAGGCCGTGAGAGTCGGGGTTGTGTAGGTGGGGTTGGTAGCACCTGCAATGTCGGTGTACGCACTACCGTTGGCCGATTCCTGCCACTGGTAGTCCATGCCAGTGCCGTACGAAGCCCCCTGCAACGACAGCACAACGGTGGTGCCCGCACAAGGCGAGGTAGCAGAAGCCTGCGCGGTACCGGCCGTGGGCGGGGCTGAGCAAGGGCCACCAGGAGTGTAGGTGATGCGTAGCGTAGGCCGCCGGTCGCCATATGAGACGCTGGTCAGGCTGGTAGCGCCCGTCAGGGCTAGGTTGCTAGCGAAGCCCAAGCCGAAACCGACGGCAGGGTTGGTCACGAAATTGACGGGAGCAGAAGCCGAACCTTGCTTTTCCCAGTCGGTAAGCACCAATAGATTGCCACCTGTGTAGACGAAGGGTTGCGTCAGCGTAACACTAAAATAGTCGCCGGCTACGCCAGTTACCTGCTGCGTATTCGAACTATATACCGAGGACGCAGCAGCCGACAGTGTGCTCCACATTTGGGAGGTACCTAAGCCGGCTAGGCCCGAGTTTTCCAGTAATATGGTGAAGGTGTTGGTGCCCGTCACAGTCCCAGCATCCGATTTCAGCCAAGCCAGCGCCGTGATGGTAGCGCCGGCCGGCAGTCCTAGTTCGGCTGGCGTGTAGAGGTGGGCGTAGCGGGAGTAGTTGAATAGAGAACCTGCATCATTGGCCGAACGATAAATAGGCCCGTACAGGTAGGAACTGGTTGCGGGTGCGCCCACCGGCACCCCAGTAGACCCAACGGTAACCGTCTGGGCCCGGGCACCAGTTGCCGCGTATAGCCAGAATAATAGCAACAGCGGCCAGCAGCCAATAGCCGAACGACAGGACACCTGACACGCGAGTAAGCGTAGATGCATAGAGTAGGAGGTAAAAGTGAAAAATAGTGCTGCCCGAAGTCAGTTCAATTCTAATTTGGGCTAAATATACCTTGAGGCAGCCATTAGCTTTTGCCTATTTTTTATTGGCTTATTGCCTCTCCTGCTTACGAGCAGCAGTGAGGTTAATTTGCCGTTTCTGCCCCGTAAGGGTTTGGAAGCCGGATTTCCAGAAACCGGTCCGGTGCGGCCAGCGGAGCAAACCCGAACTGGGTATAGAGGCTGTGGGCGTCGAGAGTAGCCAGCATGCGGCGGCGCAGCCCTTGCAGCTCAGCCTGTGCCCACACCACCTGCATCAGCCACTTGGAGAGCCCCTGCCCTCGATACGCCGGCAGCACAAATACGTCGCAGAGCCAGGCAAACGTCGCGTAGTCTGTCACGACTCGTGCAAAGCCAGCCTGCTGGCCATCTGGTGCATACAATCCGAAGCACAGAGAATTGGCAATAGCCTTTTCCAACAGAGGCAGCGGTATATTCTTTGCCCAATACGACTCTTCCGCCAGATACTGATGGATGGCCGCTACATCAAGCCGGGAAGAGTCAGTGCTGATGGTGAAACCAGCAGGATGCTGTAAATCGGGAATCGACATAGCAGACAGTTGAAGCAGGAAGGAGTGGTTGAATAAACACTGCCAGGCAGGTCCGGGCTCAGCAAATCTACACGTGAATACCTAACGGAGTTTGTGGCCAAAAACCAATGACGCGCATTCCTAGTATGACAATTATAGTTCCTTCACCATCAACTCCTTTCATTATGAAACGCATTGCTACTCTACTGCTGCTGGCGGGCTTGGCAGGGCCAGCCTGCGCCCAGCAGAATCCGGCGCTGGCCACCTATCCGGTAGGCACCACTACCCTCACGCTTTCCGCACTGAGCACCGGACTTGATACGCCATGGGAAATTCTGTGGGGCCCCGACGGTTTTCTGTGGATGACGGAGCGCGGCGGGCGCATCAGCCGCGTGAATACTACGACCGGCCAGGTACTACCGCTGCTGACTGTGGCCGACGTAACTGAAACCGGCGAGAGTGGCTTGCTGGGCATGGCGCTCCACCCCGATTTCAGCCTTAGCCCTTATGTATACATCGTATACAACTACACGGAAACTGGTACTCTAAAGGAAAAGCTGGTGCGCTACACGTACTCGGCCACGGCGGGCACGCTCTCCAACCCGCTGGTACTACTCGGCAACCTGCCCGCTACCACCACGCACAGCGGTTCCCGCCTGCTCATCTTGCCCGACCAGACGTTGCTGATGACGACCGGCGACGCGCAGCTTCAGCCAGAAGCGCAGAACATTGCCTCACTCAATGGCAAGATCCTGCGGCTGAATCTGGACGGCACGGTACCGGCCAACAACCCGACACCCGGCAGCCCGGTGTATACGTTGGGGCACCGCAATCCGCAGGGCCTGGTCCGGGCAGCAATAGGCCGCCTCTATAGCTCGGAGCACGGACCCAACAACGACGACGAAGTGAACCTGATTGAACCCGGCCGCAACTATGGCTGGCCTAACGTGGAAGGCTTCTGCAACCTGCCAGCCGAGCAAACCTTCTGCACCGCCAACAACGTGCGTGAGCCTTTAGTGGCCTACACTCCTACCCTGGCAGTAGCTGGCATTGCGGCTTATAGCAATCCGGCTATTCCGCAATGGAATAACTCGCTGCTTATGGTCAGCCTGAAAGCCGGTACTCTCACAAATTTGCAGCTCAACACTGCCGGCGACCAGGTAACCAGCCAAGCCAATATCTGGACCGGCACTTACGGCCGCATGCGCGCTATTTGTGTCTCACCACAGGGGCGCGTCTATATCGGTACCAGCAACCGAGACGGCCGGGGAGCACCAGCCACCACCGACGACCGTATTCTGGTGCTTGAAAACCGTGCCTACACGCCCAATTCTGTACGCAGCCGCCAGTCTGATGCGTTGGCTCTGTGGCCTAACCCGGCGGCGGGCTCAGTTTCAGTTCGGTTGCCGGAACCTGCCAGCAGCTCGCTCACGATACATGATGCGCTGGGCCGTGTTGTTCAGACCGTAGCCATGGCCGGCCGCAAAGAAGCCACCCTTGATATCCGCCGATTGGCCCCAGGCCTCTACATGCTGCAGACACAGATGGGCAACAATGTGCTTGCCCGCCAACTGGTGGTGGAATAAGCTCTCCACGCCACTCTACCACACAAAAAAAGAGCGACGCTGGGCGTCGCTCTTTTTTATTCAGGACCTGTAAAGCCGAACTAGTCGAGCACCACCTTACGAGTGATGGTATTTTCGCCGACTTGCAGTCGCAGGGTGTAGAAGCCCTTAGCCAAACCCTGTACGGGCAGCGCTTGGTCTACAGAGCCACCACGTACTGGTACTTGCTGGATCATCACGCGCTGGCCCAATGCATTCAGCATTTCTGCTTTTACCGAGCTAGTCGTGTTGATTCCGCGCAGGCTCAACGTCAGAGTACCGTCGTGGCTGGGGTTCGGGTACACACTAACCTCACCTTGCGGCAACTGCCCTATACCTGTAGAAAGGATAGTGGCAACTGCAATAGTGAACGGTCCTTGTGCATCGCTCGAGCCGAAGCCTGATACCGAGATGTAGTAGGTAGTACCGGCTGTCAGAGCAGGCAGAGTCAGTTGGCCGGCCGCAGTGTTGGGGCCAGCGCTGCCTTGGCAAGCAATCTGGGTGAACGGGCCGTTGCAGCTGGCCGCTGAGAATAGCCGTACTTGCCCAGCCGGGTTACCAGTCACCTGCACCGACAAGGTATTGGAAGAAGCAGGGGCAACAAACCGGAACCATACGTCCTTCGGATTGGCGGCCGTAGAGCAGCCAGGGTTGGCGTAGCCGTTGGCAACAGTAGCAGTAGCACCGAGGTTAGAAGACGCTAGCGGTGCGCTGCCAGTAGTCAGCGTAGTAGCGTTGCAGGGCTCATCGTTGACAGTAGGCGGAATCAGGGTCGTGAAGCTGGCCGTCACCGGCACCGACGTCTGGCCCACAGCGCAGCTGCTCACCACACTCACCGTGTACTGCGTCAAGCCCTGCAAGCCCGTCAGCTGCACCGGAGAACCTGTGCCCGTCACCGTCACGGCCGGACCCGTGCTGGGCGTGGCCACGACCGTGTAGCTGCTCACGCCCGTGATGGGCGCGAAGCTGACCGTGGCGCTGGTGCCGGTGATGTTGCTCACGGCCAGGTTGCTCACCCGCGCGCACGAGGCAATCGACACGTTGTCCAGACCAATATCGGTCGAGCCATAGTCGGCGCGGGCCCGGAAGCGGATAACAGTACTAGCCGAAGTCGTGTTCAGCGCCAGTGTTTTAGGCTGCCAGGCCGTAGCCAAGCCAAAGCGCAACAGTTGCGGGCCAAAGGTCAGGCCGCCATCGGTGGAAATCTGCACCGTCAGCGAGTCGGTGCCGCTGGTGTTGATGTAGTCGAAGCTCAGCTCGCGGTTGCCCGCGCCCGTCATGTTCACATACAAATCCATCGTCCCGATCAAGCCGGCGCTGGAATAGCCGCTGTGAAAACGGGCCGAGTGAGCACTGCCCTGTGCGCCGGTTGGCGAGTACAGATAGCTGCCAACCAAGTCCCAGGCGGCAGCAGCACCATCATCTTCGCGGCGCCAGGAGTTGTTGCCGGTCAGGGGCGTGTTGCGCCAGTTGTTGCTGGGCACGTCGCGCGTGTTGCACCGGCTGAGCCAAGTACTTTCAAACGTCTCGTTGAACGGCACGGCCGCATACAGCGGCGTCACGCAGTCTGTCCGGAACGAGCCAGCGTTGGAGCGGGCTGAAGTGCTGCCCGAGCAGATCTGCGTCACGTAGAACTGATATTCGGTGCTGGCAGTAAGGCCCGGAATGGTTACCGAGTTAGTCGCGCTGGTAATAGTCTGCCCGCCAGTACCCGGTGTGAAGCCTGTAGGACCGTAGTTGATGGAGAACGTGCCACTACCACCCGTCACGGTCCAGCTTACAACAGCGGAGTTAGCCGTAGTAGAAGTTACCGTCAGGTTGCGTGGCGTTGGGCAGCCGGTAGCCGGAGGCGGCGTAAAGGCATACACTTGGCCAGAAGCAGGAACCGTGGCAATCGACGTGGTTTCCACCGTAGAGCTGGCCGTAGGCGAGGCGCTGGTATTGTTCAGCGAGAGGAAGTCAACAGGTGTTGAGGTTCCCGATATGCCGATGGAGGCCGAGGCCGAGTTAGGCGTGCCATTTTCGGGGCGGTACACAAACTCCACGCGGTTGGTGGTTTCGTAGAGCTTCACCTGAAACGAGACGACTGGCGCAGTAGCACTGTAGTTCCATTCCCAGCTCAGCCACTCGAAGGTGAACACGCGGTTCGGGGCCGTGCCTGTGGTCTGGTACTTGGCGGCGCTACCGGTTCCTTCACCGGCCAAGTCGTCCCAGAGGGGCGCTACCAGCGGGCGAATAGCGGCAGCAGCGGCGTCCAGGTCGTTGGTCAGGCTGCTGGAGGCGGCACTGTTGAACGAGAGAAAGCCGTTGGAGCTGGCGTACACGTTGGTGTAGGGCACACCATCGAAGGCAAACGAAAAGCCGATGGGAATAGCGCCCGATATGGCATCGTCATCCTGCACCGCTGCTACTACCGTAGCCGTAGTTGGCAGCGGAGTGAACGTACCCTGGGAAGCGGCAAACTGGTAGGTATCTACCTGGGCCTGTGCTGTACTCATTGCCAGCCCTAAACCAGCTACGGTAGCCAAAGCTCTACCCCAGTAGGTGCGAGCCCGAACTTTAGTCTGTAAAAGTTTCTGCATGCTTGCTAAGTGTTTGAATGGTTGGGTGAAAAAAGAAATGTATCTGGGCGGTATGAAGCTGTAATAAATAGAAAAAACCGCCTATTACATAACCTAACTCCTATTTATTCATCAAAACTTCTCTCTTCTCAGCCACAAGAGCCAACCACTCTATAGCCGAAACCCGATGTTTCTTTAGAACTCCTGTGAGAAAAGCAGTAGGTCACTGACATTACTTGTTAATGCCAGCTACTCATCTACTGTCGAGTTTAGTTTTTAGAGTATTACTTCTGCAATAAATCCCATAATTATGTTATAAATCTCCTAGTTTGAATCATATTCAAGGCATGATTCTTGTGCCTTATTTTTCTAAATGACTGTAGAGTGTATGGTCATTGGAGGAAAATGTGTTTATCTTACCGCTGCGTTTTTCCTCCACCCTGTTTTGTTTCTTTTCCTCACTAACAATTCACCCATGCAAAAACTGTTACGTGCCACCTACCTGCTGGTCACGGCGTTGTGTTTGACTCTTGTCGGGATGCAATCCGTCGAAGCTTCCCACTTTCAGGGTGGGCAGTTGACCTACGAATCCTTAGGCAACAACCGCTACCGCCTTATCCTGCGCGTATTCCGGGATTGCAGCGGCTCTGACCTTTATACCACTGCCCGGTTTGTTTGCCGGCCAACCGGCTGTACTACCACAGGCCCGCTGGTGCAGACTTATACAGTACCTCTGAAGGGAGGCTCTACCATCGGTTCTCCGTACTGCGCTACCGCTCCCGGCGGCACCAGCCCCTGCGACGCCGGCCTGCCCACCAACTACGAAACCGGCCGCTACGACACCGTTGTGACGCTGAACCCCGCCGCCGAATGGCGCATCAGCGTAGAAGACAACGCCCGCCCGGAACTGGCCAACATCAACGGCAATACCAACATCTACTACGAGGCTACGCTGAACAACCTGGCGAACGGCCAGACCATTCAGAACAACTCGCCCCAATTTGACCTGCTGAACGTTCCGGTACCGTTCGTGTGCTGGAAGCAGCAGACTACCCTCAACTTTACGGCTACGGATATTGATGGTGATGAATTGGTGTACTCGCTGGACCGCCCACTGGTGAGCTGCAACAACCCCAACACGTATAATTCAATAGGTGCCGGAACTGGTGGTGTAATTGTGTTGCCCCCCGAAAACGGCCAGCCGTGCGTAGCTATTCTGCCTACTGCTCTGGGCTCCTACAGCCCCACGTTCCCTATTGCTTCTTTCTCAGTAACTGGTAACTGCCCAGCAAAAACGGCTGTTCCCGATTTCCGCTTTAACGCCAGCAACGGCAGCTTTACGTTCACCCCCTACCTCTACACTCCAGGCACTACTACAGCGCAGCAGGCGCAAAACAAGTATGTAGTAGTAGGTAAAGTGTCGGAATACCGGGTTATCAACGGTGTGCGTACGCTCATCGGTTCGGTACGTCGCGACATTCTGGTGGTAGTTATCGACTGCTCGAATGCTATTCCAGGCGCTCCTGTTGCTACCGGCAACAACACCAACTCCGGTGTTTCCATCGTTAACTCCGTCGACTCGACTTTCATTGAAGCTTCGACCTGCAACTACACTCGTGTTCTGGTTCGTTTCACCGACCCGAATCCTGCTGACTTGCTGACGGTAACGTTCCCTCCCCTCGACCCAGGCACTCCGCTGCCAGGCCAGCCTCAGCTGCCTACTTATCTGCCACAGGACGTAGGGACTTTCCGGGTAATTGGCCAGGGCACGCGCAATCCGATTGGTATATTCGATATCCAGCCCGACGTACTGTTCACAAACCAGACGTTCCGCATTCCGGTACAGATCCGCGACAACGGTTGCCCAATCATCGGTCAGCAGACCCGTATCATCGTGCTGTCGGTGAAGCAGCGCAACCCAGCCAAAGTAGTAGCAGCAACGGCCCAGCCTTTCGTGTGCGCCGGTACTCCCGTAAACCTGACGGCCACTCCTACCCGTCCTGACTCCGTATTGGTCAACATTGGTACGCCAAGCGCCTCCGGTAAGTTAGCCACCTACACCTACCAGTGGAGCGCGGCCAATGGTCTGGCTACTGCCGACCAGAACAAGCAAAACGTTACGGTACGCCCGACTCAGACCACGCGCTACTACGTGCGGATTAATGCCACGGACTTCCGTCAGTTCCCGGTAGCTACCTGCGTAGATACCACCTCTATTCTGGTGCGCGTTGCGCCTCCAGTAACTGCTAACTTCACTGCTACTGGCCGCCCCGGATTCAATTTGGATGGTATCACCAGCAAAGAGAGTGTGCCGCCGCGTATCTTCTCCTTCGTGAATACCTCGAAAGGCAACAACCCTTCGCCGGCCGATACGGCTTCCGTTACTTCCCGCTGGACGTACCAGCGCACCGCTGACGCTAACGGCAACCCCGTAACGGAAACGGCACAAGTATTCTCGAACCGCTTTACTCCCCGCGACCTGACCCTACGTGAAGGTGGTACATATGTATTCACGCTGCGCCTTTCGAACCGCGCTGGTACTACCGAGTGTACGCCAAGCCTGAAAACGCAGGAGGTTAAAGTTCCGAGCCTGGTTATCCCGAACGTCTTCACGCCCAACAAAGACGGCAAAAACGACGTGTTCGTGCTGACAACTGAAGAAGTAGGCAGCAAGGTGCAGATCTTCAACCGTTGGGGCCGCCTGATTAAGGAGTATGCCAACTACCAGAACAACTGGGATGGTGGTGAGCAGCCTGCAGGCGTTTACTACTACCTGTTGACCGACAAGAGCGGTAAAACCACGAAAGGCTGGGTAGAGCTGGCTCGCTAGTTCAACTCTCTGCTTTCTTACAAAGGCCCCGCGAATCTCGCGGGGCTTTTTTGTGTGTCGTGTGCTACCCTCCAACCTATTATGACTTTAAGATACCAGACAGCCAGTAGCTCTTTTGCAGCAGTAAGGCAGCGGTAGGAAGCCCCAATTCATATTTTACACGTATCGGCAAACCTTTTCTCACCAGTCATAGTATTTATGTTGCCTTAAAAATATTTTTAGACAAGTCTAAAAACTATATTTGCTTGTCTGTTTCGCTACACACCTCATGACCCCAGCACTACAACCGCCTCCGACCCGGCCAGTACCACCTGCCGACGCGGGCTGGCGGCGCGCCCGCACTTCGGTTTCTCTGAGTGAAGTGCATGCTAGCATCAAAGTTCCGGCTACTGATGCCTCCTTCTGGCGCAAGATGAGGGCCTTTTGGGGACCTGGCTTGATGGTGGCTGTAGGCTATATGGACCCTGGCAACTGGGCTACTGATATTGCCGGTGGGTCGCAGTTTGGCTATACGCTGCTGTCGGTTATTCTGGTATCCAATCTGTTTGCCATGCTGTTGCAGCATCTGGCAGCCAAACTGGGTATCGTGACTGGGCGCGACCTGGCACAGGCCTGCCGGGACCATTTTCCCAAGCCGGTTTCCATGGTGCTGTGGTTTCTGTGCGAAATAGCCATTGCCGCCTGCGACCTTGCTGAAGTCATCGGTTCGGCCATTGCCCTGAATCTGCTCTTTGGTCTTCCGCTACCATGGGGCGTAGTGCTTACCATTCTGGACGTGCTGGTCGTGTTGCTGTTTCAGAGTCGTGGATTTCGTGTGATTGAAAGCATTATTGCTGGTCTGACAGTCGTAATTTTTGGATGCTTCCTATACGAAATCATTGTATCGGACCCTGATTACTTCGGAATTCTGGGTGGCTTAGTACCACAGCCGCAAGTCGTGACCAACCCCAAGATGCTCTACATTGCCATCGGAATTCTGGGCGCTACGGTCATGCCCCATAACCTCTATCTGCATTCGAGCATCGTGCAGACACGTGCCATTGAGCAGACGGAGCCCGGCAAACGCATGGCCATCAAGTTTGCAACCATCGACTCGACCGTTGCGCTTTTCCTCGCTTTTTTCGTGAATGCGGCTATCCTCATTACAGCTGCAGCGGCATTCCACCGCAATGGCCTACACGATGTAGCCGATATCAGCGACGCACACAAACTGCTGGCCCCAGTGCTGGGTGCCGGCGCAGCCAGCGCTGTGTTTGCGGTGGCGCTACTAGCATCCGGCCAGAACTCCACACTGACAGGTACACTGGCTGGGCAGATTGTGATGGAAGGCTTTCTGGATCTGAAGCTGCGTCCTTGGTTGCGACGCCTTATTACCCGGGCTATTGCGGTGGTGCCAGCGCTTATCGTGACGCTGATTTACGGCGAGAAAGGCACTGGGGAACTACTGGTGCTCAGCCAGGTCATCCTATCCTTTCAGTTGAGCTTTGCGGTGGTGCCGCTGGTGCTTTTTACCAGCAGTAAAGCCAAAATGGGCGTATTCGTGAACCGACCATGGGTGCAGGTGCTAGCTTGGATAGTGTCCGGCATTATCATCGTGCTGAATGTGTACTTGCTGTACGAGACATTTTTCGGATAATCTCCCCAGAAACGCAGTGGCTTTTTAGTGCTGCGTTTTTTTGGAATAACGTTTTTAGGCCGTTCTAAAAAATAATTACAGCATAGCCTAAATAACTTCCTTATGAAACAGCTTTTACTTACGCTCCTGCTGATATGGAGCGCTGCTTCTGCGGGTTGGAGCCAGCCGGGAAGTATACGGGGTACAATACGGGCCGAGGGAAAAGTGGTACCGTTTGCCAGCATTGGGTTGAAAGGCACCAGCACTGGTACCACCACCGATGAGCATGGGGCTTTCAGTTTGCCAAAGCTGACTCCGGGCAACTACAGAGTGGTTGTAACGGCCATAGGGTTTCAGCCCGCTGAACGCAACGCAACTGTAGCGGCTGGGAAAGCTACTACGATGGTGGTTGTGCTTTCGGCTTCGAGCAGTGCGCTAGGCGAAGTAGTGGTGAGCGGTACCCTGGGTGAAGTCCTTAAGAGCGAGTCGCCGATAGCCGTGGAATTGTACACGCCTCGCTATTTCCAGAAGAATCCAAGCCCCTGTCTTTTTGAAAACCTAACGATGGTGAATGGCGTGCGCCCCCAGCTCAACTGCAACGTGTGCGGAACCGGCGACATTCACATCAACGGGCTGGAAGGCCCCTACACGATGGTGCTGATTGACGGAATGCCTATCGTCAGCTCGTTGAGCACGGTGTATGGGCTGAGCGGCATTCCGAGTAGCCTAGTGGACCGAGTGGAAGTGGTAAAAGGCCCCGCCTCTACGCTGTATGGCTCAGAGGCAGTGGGTGGCCTGATCAACGTCATTACAAAGAACCCAGCCAAAGCCCCGCGCTTTTCGGCCGATATCTTCGGCACCTCACACCGCGACCTAAACCTAGACCTGGGCACGGCCGCAAAAGTGGGCACCGCTTCTACCCTGCTCAGCACCAACCTATATGGCTACAACCAGCGCCGCGACGTGAACCGCGACGGTTTTACGGATGTGCCCACGCAGCACCGGGTATCGGTGTTTAACAAATGGAGCTGGCAGCGGCCCGAGCAGCGTGCGGCCAGCCTAGCCGGCCGCTACTATTACGAGGACCGGTTTGGGGGCCAACTGGGCTGGCGGCCCGAGTTCCGAGGCGGCGACAGTGTGTATGGTGAGAGTGTGTATACCAGCCGCTACGAGCTGCTGGGCCAGTACCAGTTGCCGGTGGCGAGCCAGAAACTGATGCTAAGTGGCTCGTTTAACCAGCACCGCCAAAACTCAGCCTATGGCACCACGCGCTACAACGCCACGCAACGGGTGGGCTTCAGTCAGCTGACTTGGGCTAAAAACCCAAATATTCGCCACAACCTGCTGCTGGGTGCGGCTTTTCGCTCTACCTGGTACGACGACAATACACCGGCCACCGGTAGCGAGCAGCGCAATCAACCCGACCTGATTAACCTGCCGGGCGTATTTGTACAGGACGAGTTCCGGCTCACGCCCGATGCTACCCTGCTAGCCGGTCTGCGCTACGACTACAATCCGCGGCACGGCAACATCCTGACGCCGCGCCTCAACTACAAATGGGGCACTGTGGACGGTAGCCGCGTATTTCGGGTAGGCATCGGCAATGGTTACCGGGTAGTAAACCTCTTTACGGAAGACCACGCTGCCCTCACCGGAGCCCGCCAGGTGGTAGTGCCAGAAGCGCTGCGGCCGGAACGCAGTTGGAATGCCAACATAAACTACACGCGCTTTGTCACGACCAGAGCGGGTGGCACGCTCACCTTCGATGGCAGCCTGTTCTATACTTATTTCACCAACAAAATCAGCCCCGACTACGACACCGACCCCAACCAGATTATCTACCGCAACCTCGACGGCTACGCTATTTCGCGGGGCATTTCACTGAACACTGATTTCGCCTTTTCGCGGCCTCTGAAGCTGATTGCGGGCGTTACCATAATGGATGTTTTCAGGCGCGAACGACTTGCCGAAGGTGAGGCCCTGCGGCGGGTAGCACAATTCCATGCGCCAGTATTTTCGGGCACCTACACCGCCAGCTACACTTTCACGCAACTGGGCTTGACGGTAGACTATACCGGACAGGTGAGCGGACCGATGCAGTTGCCGGTACAGCCCAACGACTTCCGTGCCAGCCGCTCGCCGTGGTTTTCGCTGCAGAATCTGCAGGCCACTAAACGGCTGGGGCCAGGCCTGGAACTGTACGGTGGGGTGAAAAACCTGCTTGACTTCCTGCCCCGCCACGCGCTGCTACGCCCCTTCGACCCGTTCGATAAAGCCGTGAGCCAGAACAACCCCAACGGCTATACTTTCGATACCAGCTACAACTTTGCGCCGCTGCAGGGCCGGCGTACGTTTCTGGGGGTGCGCTATAGTTTGTAGGTATTTCTGCCTGAACTCAACAACACCTGTCTGCACTGCGTAGGCAGCGCATTTCCCGCTCGTATGCTGCTTACCCTAACATTGGCTTTGAGCCTGGCCAGTTCGCCCACCGCTCCTGACACGCTTAAACGGGCCAGCCAAACTCGTCCGGCTGATGCGGAACAGGGACCAAAACGGCAATTGCGGCCACTCAACGCCGACCGTCCTGGCGTAACAGAGAGCCCCAACACCGTGGGGCGAGGGCGCATGCAGCTAGAAACCGACCTTGTGCGCCTTATTACCAGCAAACCTAGCCAAGAACCCCGTTCACGCGTGATGCGTCTGAATGCCTTTGCCATCCGGGCCGGCCTCACCGACCATACCGAAGTGCAGGTGTTCGTGGACCCGTACACTGTGGAAAAGCAGTGGGAAGCGGGAGAGCCGATGGAACGAAGCGCCGGCTTCGGTGACGTAGCATTGCGCGTAAAGCACAATTTTATTGGCGACGACGACGAAGCTGACGCACTGGTAGTGGCTGCCATCGGCTTTGTGCGTTTGCCCACCGGAGGGAGCCAAGGAACAGGCGGCTACGAATACGGAATACTAGTGCCGGCAACCTACAATTTTCAGCATGAATGGCATATCAGTGCCCAGGCGGCCTCGTTCTTGAGCTACGACCGGGACGCCAAGCAACATGCCGTAGAACTGGCCCCATCCGTTGCCGTTGACCACGGCTTCAACGACTGGCTGGCCGCATTTGCAGAATTCTCAACCAGCAAAAACCTGAAAACCCATCAATGGAATTCGGCGGTCAGCACGGGCCCTATATTTCATATAAGTGAGCGGGTACAACTGGATTTTGGCCGACGTTTCGCTATCAGTAGCAGTGCAGAACGAGAGTATTACGTGGGACTTGTGATAGAGCGTTGATTCAGCTTTATAGGTAGCATAAGCACAAAAGCAACGCCATTAGCTGTCCGGCAGAACTCACAATCAAACAAGTCCTTTCAGGCGCTCAAACCGGCTGCCTAGAATAGCCTGGTCGTCGGCTTCCAGCCAGTCGTGCAGGAGGGTGGCATAGAGGCTGCGGAAGTCGAGTTGGTGGCGTAGGTCTCCATCGAGCAGGTTCTGCAAATCGGGCGCGTTGTTGAGGACGCCTTTCTGCTGCAGCCCGCCGCCCACAAGCAGCACATTGTTGGCGGTACCGTGGTCGGTGCCGTTGCTGGCATTCTGGCTTACGCGGCGCCCAAACTCCGAAAATACCAGCACCAGCGTATCATCGAAGTTGCCTGCTTTCTGCAGGTCTTCGGCAAAGGAGCCCAGGCCTTCCGACAAATCACCGAGCAGCTTGCCCTGCTGCTCCTGCTGGCGCACGTGCGTATCGAAGCCGGTGAGCGAGACATAAAACACGCGCGACTCAATACCGGAATTAATCAGCTCGGCGGTGGTTTTCAGGTTGCGGCCAAATTCCGTGTTTGGGTACGTTACCACCGATTTGTAGACTTTGCTGGTCTGGTACAGATAGTCGGCTGAAGACGAGGTTTCGGCCAGTGTCTTGTACAGATAATCCAGCTCCGACACGGTTCCAGCAGGCTTCTCGTCGCTCACCTGCGCAATAAAACGGTTCTGGGTTATCTGATGAAACTTGGTCGGATTCTTCAGAGCCAAGCCTTTGCGCAGGTCGCCTTTCATGGCCAGACTCAGGGTGTCGTCCACTTCTAGTCCGTTGTACGGCACTTGGCAGGATGGGCAGTTGGAGTCGAGGTAGCGGCCCAGCCAACCCGTGCTCAGGTACTGGTCGGAGGCAGAGCCGCTTTGCCAGATGTCCATGGAGCGAAAATGCGACCGGTCGGGGTTGGGGTAGCCCACGGAGTTGAGCACAGCCACCTGCCCTTGGTCGTAGAGGCCTTTCAGCCGTGTCATGGCTGGGTTAAAGCCGAGGTCTTTATCCAGCGTCAGAATGCCGCTTTGCTCTCTGATGCCGAGCGTGGGCCGGGCTTTGTAGTACAGGTCGTTACGGTACGGAATAACGGTATTCAGCCCATCATTGCCACCGCCCAGCTGCACCACCACCAAGCGGCGGCCTCGTGCGTCGCGCAGGCTTTTAAGGCCTTGCCGGTCCAACGCGTGCAGAAATTTAGGAACGAAGAGCAGGCTGCTGGCCAGCACTGAAGTCTTAAGAAAGTCGCGGCGGGAAGTAGTCATGGAGAGAACTTAGAAATGAGAGCCCAGCACCTAGAAGTGGGGCCACGGAACAATCCGATGTTCTGCGGCCTAAATCCCGAGGTCTGTCTTAATTACATCAACTGGTATTCTGGCAGACTGAGCAGGCTCGTGACCATAGCCCGCAACCTTCCTTCGGCAGGGGCTTTGTCGGCAGCCTGCTGAATGAGAGCCAGGTTTTCGGAGCGAATCGGGACCTGCAACACAAATGCGCTGAGTTGCGCGACCTGCTTTTCCGAGGGTGTTTTGGCCAGAAGCGCCTGCACCGGCCCCAGCTTCACGGTCGTTTTCACCTGCTGCTGAAAGGTGCGGTCGGCCCGCGTCAGGTTAGGAGCTATGTCGTTTTCATCCTGCTTCAGCGCCACATTAAACTCGGCATTTTTGAGCAACACCGAGGGTAGTTGCAGCCGGTACAGCAGCGACGACGAATCTATCCAGTTGCGGCCGCCGGGCCAGCCCGCCACGTTTGGCGGCTCAAATAGCGTTTGCCCCAGGGCCTTCTGAAATACAATGAGCGGTTTGTCATCCGCGAGTTGTAGCCCCATGGTGCGCTTGATACCCGCTAGCAGCTCTACCGGCGACTTGATGCGGGTACCCACATTGGCCGGCGCATAGAACCAGTCGGCTGAGAACATCTGCTCTAGCAGAGCACTGATATCGTAGCCGCTTTTAAGAAATGTTTGTGCCAGCGGCTGAATATGCGCCGGATTAGGCGTGTCGTTCACGAAGAACCGGTAGAGCTTGGTGGTGATGTACTCGGCAGTGCGTGGCTGCTCCAGAATAATGCTTAGTACCTGCTCGCCGGTGAAGTTGCCGGTGCGCCCCAGAAAGGTCTTGCTGCCGTCGTCGTGCTGCTTCTCCCGAAACACAAAATGTCCCTGCGCATCGTAGCCCCAACCCGTGAAAGCGCGAGCCGCTTCCTTGATGTCGGTTTCGGTGTAGTTGCCGCGGCCCATTGTGAAGAGTTCCATCACCTCCCGGGCGAAGTTCTCGTTGGGCCGCTGCTTGCGGTTTTGCTGGTTATTGAGGAACTGCAGCATAGCCGGCTCCTTGCTCACGGCCAGCAGAAGATCAGAAAACTTACCCAGCGCAAGCTGCCGGATAGTGTTGTTGAGGTGCAAAGCGGCATCGGGGCGGCGCACCCGGCAGGCAAAATGGCCGTGCCAGAAGAAAGTCAGCTTTTCACGTAGCTGCGCCGGCGAAGTAGCCATCCGCTCCATCCAGCCGGTATTCATGGCGTAAAAAGCATCCCGAATACTCTGGTTCTGCAGTTTGCGCTGCTGGGCATTCATGTCTTGGCGGCGCAGCAGCGGCGGCTGAGTACGCCCCTTCGGCTGGGCGGGCAGCGCCGAGCGGCTTGGTAGCGCAGGCAGTTCCGTACCGGCAGTCATAGCCGTTTGGTCGGGGGTAGTTACCATGCCTGACTGTGGCGTGCCTGCTGCCGGAGCAACCAACCGAAACTGCGCCAGCGGCTCAGTATAGCGCATGGTTGGGCCATCGAGCAGCTCAACTTTCTCAGAGTCGCGCAGCAATTGGCGCAGGGCTTTGCGCGGCGAAAGGCCAGCGGCTATGTCTTCGGGCCGTGGCCCGAACCCGGCGCGCCAGTACAGGTGCTGCAGTTGCTGTTGCGTCGTCGTCATGGTGCTTGGACGCAATTCTGAGCTACAGGTTTAACTATGCTTCACGCCATGCAGGCGCTGCCAGAAACTCACTCAGAACCGCGCACCCAGCACCACCGTCTTTTTGTATTCTTGCTTGCCGCCGCCACTGGGCTGAAACAGCTCTATCAGTAGCACATAGTAGCCCACGGCCGCTTTCTGGCCCCGGTCGGTGAGGCCGTCCCATTGGAAAAACCCGCTGGTAGCCAATGTTTGGTTGCGAACCAGCTTGCGAGTGAGGCGGCCTTGTGCATCATATACCGTAACGCTGGCCGCATACCCGGTACCATCCAGTTGATAGTTGAGGGTGGTAAAGTCCTGCATACCATCCTCATCGGGGGTGAATACCTCGGGCTCGACACTGAACTGCTGCCCGCCGCCCGTTGCGTCTTGCTGCTGCGAGTTGCGGCGGCCCGGCGTGGCATACCCCACGCTACTGGCGGCCGAGTGGAAATTGGCAGCCGCGCTGGGCCCTTCCGCCCGAATTCGCTCCAACGACACGCCGTTTACATCATCGAGCAGCTTTAGATGCTGGTCTTTGCTGTAGCTGTAGCGGTCCAGCCGCTGGCCGCGGCCGTCGTAAACAGCCACTATACCCGCATCATCCGGGAAAGTAGGAAACGCCGGCATAGCCAGAAATGCGGCCGGGTCGGAGCTGGTCGGATACTGGCTCTGCACGATATCCGGGCGAGTTGTAAGCACTACCAGTTGCCCGGGCGCCAGCACGTAGGCTCCACTGCTTATCTGTTCAGCATCAGCGGTGCTGTCGGGCTTGATGTTGGCCAGCTGCCAGCCTTGCATATCCAGGTACTTGCCGGAGCGGTTCAGCAACTCCACGAAATCCACGGCGTTGGTGCGCGGGTTGAACAGAATTTCATTGATAACGACGTCGCCCGGCGTTGCGGCCGATGGTAGCCCAAACGAAGCAGAAGTAGCCGGTCCGGCCGCATTCCCCACACAGTCGGTGGCGCGCTGCACCGTTACGGTCAGCGCCTGGTTGGCTTGCAGAGCCGTTCCCAGCGTTAGATCTACAGTGCGAAAATCAGGCCCTGCGGGAGCAGCGCGGGTAACCGTAACGGCTGGAGTCAGGCTGTACAGAGCCGCATTAGCCGCCGCAAGACTATCGAGCTTCTCCCCAAAAAACAGCCGGACAGTAGTCGGATTCAGAGCCAATGCGCGTAGTAATACAGGCGCCGTACGGTCAGGGTTGGAGGTGCGCACGGAGTTGGCGCGGCCGGGCGTGCCGCCGCTGGCGTCGGTGCTGGCCGTCCAGTTTTCGATACCAGCGCAAGGGTTGGCAGGGTCTACCATTTCCAGGCTCCACCCTCCCTCCTTCTTACGGCTATCCTTGTACCACGTATCAGAGTAGCTGATTTCGAACAAGGTCCGCCCGTCTCGACTGCGCAACAGCAGCTGGTCACCGGCATTAGTTAGGCTCGGAAAATTACTCAGCCCGAACACCTTGCCGTACGCAGCAAATTGCGGCACCCGAGTGCTGCCGCACACCACCGCGTATTCGCCGGGCAGCAGCGTGGCGCCGGCCGGGAATACTGCCGGGTTGCCGGTCTGGCCCGGTTTCAGGAGTCGCACGCCCGCCAGGTCCAGCACCGCCGTAGCCGATGGATTATGAATTTCCAGATACTCTGAGGACGGCAAGCCCACAACCGGCGTTTCGTCCGCGAATATTTCGGTGATAAGTACTTGGTTGATGGTTGGTGCTACTGCCGTACCAGTATAAGTAAAGCTGATAGCCAAGGGACCAGTGGCGGTATTGCTGTAGAGGTCGGAGATGTTGCGGGCCTCTATGGTATTGGGACCCAGCGGCAACGCGGCGGCCAGCGTCAGGTGCACGAGGGCCGGGTCGGTGGCGTCGCGCTGCGCGGCCGTAACGGCCGGCGCGCCGGTAGCTGTCAGGCGGTAGTTGGCCGCAACCTGGGCAGCGGCTACGGGCTCATTGAAAGTTACGTCCAACTGCTGCGCGCCCGCAACACCGGCACTTAGTAGTCGGGGCGCCGCAGAATCCTGCACCCGAAAATCATCGAAATAGAACGCCCTGTTGTTGGCGGCCGAATACGTGAGGTACACCCCGAAATAAAACCCGCGCTGGTAGGTAGCATCAGAGGCGCTGCCTTCGCTGGTATAGGTAGTGCCGCCCGTCAGGTCGCGCTCTAGGGTCCATACGTCAGTAGCCGAACGGCTTACGCGCACCCGCACCAGGTTGTTGGTGAGCGAGCTGAGAGTGGCATCAGCCCCATTTACGACGTAGACTGGGCTGCCGGTGGCATCCTTACGGAACAGGGACACCTCGTCGGGAGTGCCGCCAAGACGTACGAAATAGCCACGGTTACCAGTTGCTTTCAAATCTGCCTGCTCCGATACCAGCCACACATCGGCGTAGTTGCCACTGCTGGTAGCTAGGCGCAGATTGGCCCAGAATTCCCATACAGTGCCACCTGTAGCGGCTTGGCAAGGCGTCACGAGTTGAAGTTGGGTGCCGGTAGTGGCCGAGCCGTCGCTTTGCAGTTGCTGGCTCGTAACCTGAAAAGAGGTAGCGTCGCCGGTCCAAGAGGGATTTTGGGTAAATTCTCCATCGGCAAAGGTTTCGGTCAGCTGAGCCGTAGCGGCCAAAGGGAGCAACACCGCTAGTAGCGGCAGCATTAGTTTCTTCACGGAGATAAGCAACTACAAATGAGTCCGCACGGCCTAGACGAAGGCAAGTCGCGCAGTGTTAAATAATGCGAAGAGAAATATAGAAAACATTCTATTCCGTACCAAACCCTCATCTTTTCCCGAACTTTGTCTTTCTAAACACGCAATTCCATGAAAGTAGCCGTAGTAGGTGCCACCGGCTTGGTCGGGGGCGAAATGCTGAAAGTATTGGCCGAGCGCAACTTCCCGGTCACCGAACTTCTGCCCGTAGCGTCCGCCAAATCGGTAGGACAGGAAATTGAATTTCAGGGCAGAAAGTACAAGGTTGTGAGTATGGATGACGCCATTGTGGCGCGCCCGGCCGTGGCCATTTTCTCGGCCGGCGGCTCCATTTCCAAAGAGCAGGCGCCGCGCTTTGCCGAAGTAGGCACTGTAGTTATCGATAACTCCTCGGCTTGGCGCATGGACCCCACCAAGAAGTTGGTGGTGCCCGAAATCAACGCCAAAGAGCTGACTGCCGACGATAAAATCATTGCCAACCCCAATTGCTCCACCATTCAGATGGTGGTGGCGCTTAACAAGCTGCACGAGCGGTATAAGGTGGAGCGTATTGTAGTAAGCACCTACCAAAGCGTGACGGGCACCGGCAAGCAAGCCGTAGACCAGCTGCAGGCAGAGCGTGCCGGCCAGACGCCCAGCAACCCCGCCTACCCGCACCGTATCGACCTGAACGTGCTTCCCCACATCGACGTGTTCGAGGACAACGGCTACACCAAGGAGGAAATGAAGATGGTGAAGGAAACGAAGAAAATCTTCGGCGACGACTCCATCCGTGTTACGGCTACTACCGTGCGTATTCCGGTCATGGGTGGCCACTCGGAGGCGGTGAATGTGGAATTTGCCCAGGAATTCGACCTCGACGAAGTGCGCGAAATTCTGCGTCAGACGGAAGGTGTGGAAGTGGTGGATGACGTGAAAAACAACGTGTACCCAATGCCTAAAGACGCCCACGGCAAAGACGCCGTACTTGTTGGCCGCCTCCGCCGCGACGAAACCCAGCCGCGCACCCTCAACATGTGGGTGGTGGCCGACAACCTGCGCAAAGGGGCTGCTACCAACGCCGTACAGATTGCCGAAACCATGCTAAAAATGGGCCTGCTGACAGCCTAAGTCTTTCTATTACGCCCTTATCCGTGGTTATGCATTCGTATTTCCGGCCGCTCCTACTGGGTAGCTTGCTGTTTATTTCTGGTCACACCATTCAGGCCCAGACGCAGGGGCCCATCGAAGACAAAGTATTCAGCTATGTTGAAAAGATGCCGGAGTTTCCCGGTGGTCAGCAAGCATTGTTTCGCACGCTGAGCCAGACGGTACAGTATCCAGAGGAAGCCATAGCGAAGCAACTTGAAGGCCGCGTGCTCGTCAGCTTTGTGGTAGCCTCCACCGGACAGGTGCAGCAGGTGAAACTGGCGCGGGGCCTCGATCCGCTGCTTGATGCCGAGGCACTCCGGGCGGTGGCGGCGCTGCCGGCTTTTATCCCGGGCAAGCAGGCAGGCAAAGCTGTTGCTGTTGCCTACACGCTGCCCATCGTATTTAAGCTACCTCTCGCAACAGAGGCGCCGGCCACGCCAGCCGGTTCACGCCCTGTTGCAGAAGCCCACGCCCCGCATCCGGTAGGCGGCCAAGAGGCCTTGGAGGCTTATTTGCGTACCGCTTCCTTTCCCGGCGCAGCCCGGCAGGCCAACTTCTCTGGGGTAGTCTTCGTGGCTATCAAAGTCGATTCGCTGGGCGCACTTACGTCGGCGAAGGCACAGCCCGGCCCGATGGCCAAAGAGCAGCTCAAGCGCCTGAAACCGGAACTACTAGCTGCTGCCGAAGACTTGCTCAGCAACGGGCCCGCCTGGGCTCCGGCTCTCAAGAAAGGCCAGCCGAGGCGTGGCGGCCACTTGGTTCCATTGGTCTTCGATGCATCGGCCGGTACGGTCAGCCTCTATCCGCGTGTGCGCCTGTTTCCCGATGAGCCACCTACGACCGAAGGGGGCCCGCAGGCACTGTCGAATTTTATTGGACGAAACGTGAAGTATCCTTCCGCCGCTTTGCGCAGCCGAACCAGCGGTACCGTTAAAATTTTCTTTGAAGTGAGTGAGCAGGGGCGCGCTGAAAACCCGCTGGTGCTACAGTCCGTTGCGCCGGCGCTGGACGAAGAGGCACTACGGGTTATTGCTCTGCTACCTCCGATATTTCCAGCTCTGGAAAAGGGCAAGCCCGTGCGGACCTTCTTCGTGGTTCCCGTTACATACCGTATGCGGTAGTGGAGCTCATCGCACCTTGAGCAAACGAGTAATCGTGGTATCCACACGCCTGATGACATCTGGGTAACAGGCATAAACTCTTTATACAGCACAACGCCCTGAAGTATGTACTTCAGGGCGTTGTGCTGTATGCATGAAGATGGGTTGCTCTACTTACTTAAATATCCCACCCGCAAAGTCTACCACGGCGCGGCGCGTCAGCTCCGGCTCCTCGAAGTAGCCTAAGTGCCCAACGTCGCTTAGGAGTAAGGCGTGGCTTTGGGCCGGCAAGGAAAGTTGCGGTAGTAGGCTCTCGGTCGGCACGGCCACATCGTCTTTGCCCGCAATAAACAGGACCGGAAAGCGGGCATCCTGCAGCACCTTGGTACGGTCAGGGCGGTTTTTCATAGCCTCCAGCGCACCCAACACGGTGGCTTCGGGTGTGGTCTTGCCAATTTCTTCCAGAAACTCGCGCTGCTCCAGCATACACTCCCGGTTGGCAGGCGCAAACAGTGGCCGAATAAACGATTCCATGAACTTCTCGACGCCGTGGCGGCGCACAAAATCCATGTTCTTGTCGCGGTTGGCCTTTTTCTCGCTAGTATCAGGCAGGGCAGTGCTATGGAACAGCACAAGGCCAGCCACCATTTCGGGATAACGCTCGGCGAAGGCAAGTGCCACGTAGCCCCCCATACTGTGGCACACCAGTAAAGCTTGATCCACATTCTTCTGTCGAAGCTGCTCAGCCACATAGCGGGCCTGAGCCTCCATGGTATAGTCCCGAATGTCGTGTACGTTGGTACCATGGCCGGGCAGGTTCAGCGTCAGCAGGCGGTAGCCGTCGGGAAAGTCGCGGGTGAATTCAGTCCAGACTTCGCGGGATTCGGCAAAGCCGTGGAGGAACAGAATGGTAGGCTGAGAAGACATAAAGCAAAAAGTGAGGGCGCGATTCAACGCTGATTCAGCCCCCAAGTACGTAGATTCATAGGACTCCGCTGGCGCCTAAACCGGTGGCACTGTCCGTTTAGTCCAGAAACCTACGCTTCCAATCCAGCCACCAATACCGACAACAGCCAGCCTGGAGTAGGCTGGCTGTTGTCGGTATTCTCCTGAAATGCCTCGTTTATCTGTGATTGAGCTGAATAATCTGCTCGCTTGTGGCCTGCACTACCCGCAGGAAATAGAGGCCCCGCGGTAGGTCTGCTACTTCCGGCAGATTTATTTCCTGTGAGCCACTCCCGAGTTCAAGTTTCTTCCGGAATACCTGCCGGCCAGTGCCATCCAGCATTTCAATAGTTGCCGGTCCGGCCACACTAGTCGTTACTACTACGCGGACTGCCTGCTGAAACGGGTTAGGATAAGCTTCAACACTGAGGCCTTTGCCCGTGCCTTTCAACACCTTCACAGAAGAAGTGTAGACCTCACCGGAGGCATCGTGCTGTACTAACCGATAATATAGAACCCCAGTTTTGCTGCGGCTACGTTCGGTGTCCGTGAACGAGTAATTAGTGCGGGCTGTGGTATTGCCTTGGCCAAGCTGCTTATGGATGGCAGTGAAGTTCGTACCATTGAGACTAAGCTCTACCATAAAATGACTGTTATCATTTTCTGAAGCTGTGACCCAGGCTAGGTGCGGCTGCTCCCCCTGCCACACCGCCGTGAAGCTTACCAGCTCAACTGGCAATGGGTTCGGAGTACCGATGTACAGGGTAGTATTGGCAGAATTACAGGTCAGAGCGGAATTGACGGCAGCAGCAGTGTAGGTGGTTTCAGCCGTCGGATTCACGACAATCTGGTTGCCAGCAGCACCTAGCGTGGTTGTTACCCCATTGGATGTTTCTGTCCACACGTATTGCCCGCTGGTACTGCCCTGCGCTGTCAGAGTCACGTACTGGCCCGGCATGATATAGTTGTCAGCGTCGCTGGAGGAAATTGACACTGGAGTGGCAATGTTGATTCTCTGCGTCACGTTGCCGCTACCACAGGTAGGGATATTCGTTTCTACTGTGTAATACGTAGAATTTCTAGCCACAACCGTCAGCGTACCTTCTGTATTAGCATCAATTCTAACACCCGCTGCATCCCGAAAAGTGTAGATCGTATTGGCTGGTGCACCCGTAGCAGTCAGGGTTACTGTAGTGCCAGGGCACACAGTAGACGTTACCGGCGCACCACCCTGCAGCGCAGCAGTAAGGTTTAGCGTGGGCGTGAGATTGACATCGATTGTTGCCAGCTTATTATTCCCGCAATCAATAGTGTGAAAGAAACGAAATTGTGTAGCTCCGGAGGATCCAACCGGTAGCGTGAACGTGTAGCTCTGTCCAGGCAGCGTGGATATGGTTCGGATAACCGAGCCTGTCGTAACACTTCTTATTTCCAGGGTTCCGGCAGCAGTATTGCTAGCTTCCGTCAGTGTAAACGTGGCGTTGCCGCTACCATCCGGGCAGTAGGTAGCATTGCCTGTAGCATTGCCATTCGTGTAATCCTGAGCAGTTGCGCTACCCGGATAGAGAATGGAAAATTGCCCTGAGCATGCCCAAACAGAGTGGGAAAACCCAGCAAGCAGAAGTACCAAACCCAAAAGCTTTTTGTACACAGTTTGCATAGTCACTTGGTTGTAGTGAAGTGTGATTTGTCTTAGAATGAGAAATAGCAATCCACAACGGCCGACTTAGAGCAGTGTCGCCCTGTTAGGCTGCATTATTTCACCCCTTAGTGCCGAGTCGAGTTTGCCTGACAAATTGTAGAAAGAGACGCCAACCACCTACTTCCCACCAATAGCATTTCTTCACTCAGTACCACCCTGCAATGTACATTTTCCTTCTTAACAAATAGTATTATATATAATTATCATTGCAAGTAACTAATAATCAACACATAAACTCACATATATCGAAAGTCAACTAGAACTGATTGTTTTTATTTGTTCATATATATATGATATCATATTATTGCACCTTGATTTGCATAATCCAAGTACAGCATTTAGGGAACACCCCCACTTGTGTAATGCACTGGGAGCTTAACCCAGGTTGGGAAGAACCCTGAAGTTGCAGAATATAAAAAGGGGAGGCGGCCTTTCTGGCCGCCTCCCCTTTTTATATTCTGCAACTCGTTTTACTTAAACAGCAGCTTGCTCGGTCTGCTTCACGAACTGTACGCTGGCCGACAGCTTTACGTCCTCACTCACCACGATGGAACCGGCTTCGGTTACGCCGCTCCAAGTCAGGCCGAAATCTTTGCGGTTAATTTTGCCAGTCACATCAAAGCCGGCTTTCTGGTTGCCATAAAAGTCGCCGGCCTGGCCACCATACTCCACATCGAACGTTACGGGCTTCGTGACACCGTGCAGGGTCAGGTCGCCGGTAAGCTTGTATTCGCCTTCGCTTTCTTTCACAAAGGAAGTCGAAACGAACGTCAGCTCGGGATGGGTAGCAGCATCGAAGAAATCAGCGCTTTTCAAATGCTCGTCGCGCTGCGCCTGGTTGGTGTCAATGCTGTCGATTTTGGCCGAGAAGCGCACTTGAGCATTTTCAAACGAGTCACCTTCGGTAGTAGCGGTGCCTTCAAACTGCTTGAATGAGCCCGTTACCGTCGAGATAACCAAGTGCTTCACTTTGAACTGTACTTCGGAGTGCGTGGGGTCAAGTACCCAGGAGGTAGTAGCCATGATGGTAAGTGGTTGATGTTGGAGACAATTCAATAGACTCAGTCTGCTTTCGACAGCACTAAATCTATGTCAAATGTAGCAACATTATTTCAATCAATGTACATACATGAATAAATATTTTCTTATGGATCATGACCAATATGTAGGAACAGCAAAGCCGGAACTACTGCTCCGGCTTCACGAAAACATATAATAAGTTTGGTTTTACTATAACAGCACCGTTTCTACCGGAGCCTGAGCAACTACCTTTCCGGCCATTTCGCGCAGGGCGGCGGCAATACCGTCAGCGTCGAAGCCGCACTCTTTGTAGAGCTCGTCCTGGGTGCCGTGCTCCACAATGCGGTCCGGGATGCCTAGGCGGCGCACCGGAACAGCATAGCCATGGTCGGCAAGAAACTCCAGTACTGCCGCGCCGAAGCCCCCCTGCAGGCAGCCGTCTTCTACGGTCACAATAGCCTTGTACTGGCGGGCAATATTATGGAGCATTTCCTCGTCCAGGGGCTTGCAGAAGCGCATGTCGTAGTGGCCCGGATTGAGGCCTTCGGCTCGCAGTTTATCAGTAGCTTTTACAGCGTAGTTGCCGATGTGACCGATACTGAGCACGGCCACGCCTTCACCTTCGCGTACTACGCGGCCCGTGCCCACAGTAATTTTTTTCAGCGGTTTGCGCCATTCCGGCATCACACCTTCACCACGTGGGTAGCGGATGCTGAACGGACCGGCGTTTTCGGGCAAGGTAGCCGTGTACATCAGGTTGCGCAGCTCCTCCTCGTTCATCGGGGCCGACACCACCATATTGGGGATGCAGCGCATGTAGGCCAGGTCGTAGCAGCCGTGGTGGGTGGGGCCGTCGGCACCAGCGAAACCAGCACGGTCGAGGCAGAACACTACGTGCAGGTTCTGCAACGCTACATCGTGCAGCACCTGGTCGTAGGCACGCTGCATGAACGAGGAATAGATATTGCAAAACGGTACCAAACCCTGTGTGGCGAGGCCAGCCGAGAAGGTAACGGCGTGCTGCTCGGCAATGCCCACATCGAAGGCACGGTCGGGCATGGCCTTCATCATGATGTTGAGCGAGCAGCCCGAGGGCATAGCCGGCGTCACGCCCATGACTTTGTCGTTCTGCTCGGCCAGCTCCACGATGGTGTGCCCGAACACGTCCTGGTATTTGGGTGGCTGGGGTTTCTCGTAGGTTTTGGTATGGATTTCACCTGTCACCTTATCGAACAAACCAGGGGCATGCCAGAGCGTCTGATCCTTTTCAGCCAGCGCGTAGCCTTTGCCCTTCACCGTCACGCAGTGCAGGATTTTGGGGCCCGGAATGCTTTTCAGGTCATTGAGGATAGTAGCGAGGTGCTGGACATCATGGCCATCCACGGGGCCAAAATAGCGGAAGTTCAGTGCCTCAAACAGGTTGCTCTGCTTGAGCAGGGTCGCCTTCATAGCCGACTCTACTTTGCGGGCAATCTGCTGAGGATTGGGGCCAAACTTACTAAGCTTGCCCAGTACATTCCACAGTTCGTCGCGCACCTTGTTGTAGGTGCGGGAGGTCGTAATATCGGTGAGGTATTCCTTGAGTGCGCCCACATTGGGGTCGATACTCATGCAGTTGTCGTTGAGAATCACCAGCAGGTTGGACTTCTCCACTCCAGCGTGGTTTAGCGCCTCAAACGCCATTCCGGCCGTCATAGCACCGTCACCAATCACAGCAATATGCTGGCGGTCGAATTCCTTCTTGTAGTCAGAAGCAACGGCCATGCCCAGCGCTGCTCCAATGCTGGTAGAGCTATGGCCAACGCCAAAGGCATCGTACTCACTTTCGCTACGCTTGGGAAAGCCCGACATGCCGTGGTAGCGGCGGTTCGTCGGGAACCGGTCGCGGCGGCCCGTAAGGATTTTATGACCGTAGGCTTGGTGGCCCACATCCCACACCAGCTGGTCGTAGGGCGTATTGAAGACATAATGCAATGCAACGGTCAGCTCTACTACGCCCAGCGAGGCGCCGAAATGGCCTCCGTAGATCGAAACCGAATCAATAATGAACTGACGAAGCTCCTGGCTTACCTGCACCAGTTGGTCCTGGCTGAGCTTTTTCAGGTCGGCAGGTGAGTTTATAGCTGCCAGCAATTCACCGGGTTCGACGATCATAAAATGGAAGGAGGCAAGTGGGAATAAGTAGCGGGGCAACAGGCGAGTAGCCCAAAAGGTTAGGACTCTGCTGGGAAAGTACGCGCGCTATAGAGCAAAGGTACGATTTTTCCTGCCTGTCGGTTGGAACGTGAGGGCCATAGAACTACGGCATTTTTATGCTGCTTATTGATGCGTAGAAGGTAGGCAATGGCAACGTATAAACAGAAATTTTTACGGCTCTATAAGTATTTCCAAGCCTGTGTAATGGCTGTGTAAACTATGCACGTGCTGTTCTGCCCTGCCAGAAAATGTACCTTTGTCTCCTCACCTGCCTCCTGCTCATGCCCCAGCCCGCCCCCGTCGACGAACAAGCTCAGGACCAGCAACTACTCGACCGGCTTCGGCCTTCGCGCATCATTCTGCCGGTTCTGATTGGGTTGAGCGTGGTGGGGTTTATGTTCTGGCGTAGCTACAAGCCCGGCGACCTGGCTCCGCTCGCCAATGCCAAGCCCCTGTGGCTGCTTTTGATGCTGGTGGTACTAGTAGCCCGCGATGCCGGCTATGTGTACCGAATTCGGTATCTGACGGAGAAAGTGCTGAGCTGGCGGGCTTCGCTGGACGTCATTATGCTTTGGGAGTTTTCGTCGTGTGTGCTGCCTTCGGCGGTGGGTGGAACGGCTGTAGCGCCAGTACTGCTGCACAAAGAAGGTATTCCACTGGGCAAATCGGTGGCCTACATAATGGCTACGGCCATGCTCGACAACCTGTACTATGTGCTGGCGGTGCCGCTGGTAGTGCTCATTGGAGGCGACGCATTGTATCCGCATGAGGCGCTGCAGGGCGGCCTGATTGCTACGCTGCGTATTGGCTTTATCCTGAGCTACGTATTCGTGACGGTGTATGCAGGGCTGATGCTGTACGCTATTTTCATCAATCCCCGGTCTGTGAAACGGCTACTGATCCGCCTGTTTTCTATGCGGGGGCTGCGGCGGTGGCGCGGCAAAGCGTACAAACTCGGCAACGAACTGATTCTGGCATCGGTGCAGCTGCGTGGCAATGGCCTAGCCTATTGGCTGCGAGCCTCGCTCAGCACCGCCTTCGTCTGGACGGCGCGCTACTTAGTTATCGGCTGCCTGATTGCGGCATTTATTGATGTGTCATGGCCGGAGTTCTGGCTGATTTTTGGGCGGAATCTTACTTACAAAGTTATTCTGCTGATTGCCATTACGCCGGGTGGCGCAGGCATTGCGGAAGGCGCCTTCCCCACATTCTTCGGCAAGTTCATCGGCACTCCCACCATGACGAACTTCATGGTATTGCTCTACCGCATTGTCACTTACTACCTCTACCTCGTGCTGGGTGCCATCTTCCTTCCACGCTGGATTACGCGTATTTTCGGCAAACCAGAAGCGGAGAAGGTCATGTCATCCTAGACGATATAGCCACTACTATCAAACAGAAGAAAGCCCTTTCACATTGCGTGAAAGGGCTTTCTTCTGTTTTCAGACTGTTTCTGGAGCAGCGCTATTCCTTCTCTAAACGCAGTTCAGCTCCGGCACCGCTTTTCAGCGTCAGCTTGTCATCAGTCAGCGTCACGACGTCGAAGGTGTTGCTTTGGGCAGCGCCATCGGGAGTCATGGTGATTTTCTTACCAGCTTGGTCGAAATCATACTTGCCGTTAACAGCTCCGGCAGGTGAGGTCATGTTGTACTGGCCGTTAGCGAAGAAAGTAATCCGCTCGTCTTCCTGCGCGTCGGTCTGCTTCACTTTGTCGCCGGTAGCATCCAGTTCCTTATCGGTCTTCCATACTTTGCTGGTAGTACCGTACAGCATATTTACTCCTTCTACTTTCCCTTCTTTGCTTCCACAGGAAGCCGTGAAGAGCGAAACCAGCACGAGCAGGCTGGCCAGGTAGCGGAACGGATGGGAGAGGGTTTTCATACGTTTCTTGATGGTTGGTTGGGAGATGAGTACTGCTCTTGATGCACGCGCCAAGCACTGGCTGGCATTGTAGCAGTTGTTGGGCTTCTTACGGCAGCAACCCGCAAGTTGTTCAATACTTCAAAGCCTGAATATGACGCACGGATGCTCATAACTTATTGTTGGCCTTGGCGTAAAAAGCCCTGACCAGCAACCGTTGTGTTTCTCGTCAATCTTTCTCCCTCTCATCCAAAACCAACGCACGACTATGGGACTGTTTGATTTTCTCTCGAATGAAGGCGAAAAAAAGCCCGTTGAGCCCGCTAACAAGCCCGCTGCCGGAGGTGGTACCGATTTTTTCGGCAATGCCAACGCGAATGCTGAGCAAGGTGAAACCTACACCGTAGTAAGCGGTGATTCGCTGTCGAAAATTGCCAAAAACCATTACGGAGATGCTGCCAAATGGCACCAGATCTACGATGCCAACAAAGGCATCATCGGTTCTAATCCCGACCACATTGAGGTAGGCCAAGTGCTTACGATGCCTAAATTATAGATTTCCCCACACAGGAAAAGTTATAAAAGCCACTCAAATCTGAGTGGCTTTTTTATTGCTCTAATTGGCCGAAGACACTTGTTTTACCCCTACTGATCCGGGCACTATCAGTATAGTTCTGCCACCTGGTTTGGATGCCTGTGGTTAGCCTGAGCGTAGATCACCATGCATCTAAAAATCATATTACTTTGATTTATAATATGTTAATAGCATTTTATAAATACTGCTAGCAATCTGTGCTGACACGTAAAATATTTTTCGCAGCTATTGCGGATATCAAATTTGCGCGTATACCTTTGCAACACCAACTCGGTACTCCCCCGCTCGCGGCGGGGCAGTTTTCATAGGATTTATACAGAAGCGGCGAGAGAACAGGCTCCCTGACCCGCTGGCAACCTTCGACCGCGCGAAAGGTGCCAATTCCTGCCCGACCGGCTTTTGCCGACGGGGCATATAACTCGAGTGCCATGGAAAACACCCTCGCTTTCGTTCTGCCGTACCCTGCCGCCCCGGTTGCCTCTTGGCATACCGCCTCGCCGCTGGGTTTCCGCGTTTCTGAGCCTGCCATTGCGGCTTCTACTTCTAGACTGCGAAAGCGCTGTTGCGGCGCGTGTTGTTGCTAGCCTGATTTCCGGTTAGCCAGCGCTCCTGCCTTCCCCAACGCCTATGCCCGGCATTCCCGTGGCGGCCGTTGGCGGACCCTCCCACAGTTTACTGTTTGCCGTGCTGCATCGTCAGCCGATACTGAGGCTGTGGCCCCTGTGCGCATTACAGTAGCCGTTTCAGCGTATTTCACTTCGCTTTTCCTCCTGCTTCTTTCTTAAAATCAAAGACTACTATGTCTACTCCAGCCCTTCATTTCGAGACGCTCCAACTCCACGCCGGCCAGCAGCCCGACCCCGTAACCGGGTCCCGCGCAGTGCCTATTCACCAAACTACTTCCTACGTGTTCAAGAATGCAGAGCACGGCGCCAACCTGTTTGCGCTGAAGGAGTTCGGCAACATCTACACCCGTTTGATGAACCCGACTACCGATGTGTTTGAGCAGCGTATTGCGGCGTTGGAAGGCGGCGTAGCGGCGTTGGCTGTAGCATCGGGGCAGGCCGCGCAGTTCATTGCCCTCAACAACATTCTGCAGGCTGGCGACAATTTTGTGAGTACCACGCATCTGTATGGTGGCACCTACAACCAATTTAAAGTGGCCTTCAAACGGCTGGGCATTGAGGTTCGCTTCGCTGATGGCGACCGGCCAGAAAAGTTTGAGGCACTGATTGATGAGAACACCAAGGCACTCTACCTCGAGACCATCGGCAACCCCAGCTTCAGCGTGCCGGACTTCGAGCGGATTGCGGCCATTGCCAAGAAGCACGACCTGCCACTAATCGTCGATAATACGTTTGGGGCGGGCGGCTACTTGTTCCGGCCCCTGGAGCACGGCGCGCACATCGTGGTAGAATCGGCCACGAAATGGATTGGCGGACACGGCACCAGCATCGGGGGCGTGATTGTGGATGGTGGCACCTATGATTTCGGCAACGGCAAGTTTCCGCAGTTTACGGAGCCGAGTGAGGGCTACCACGGGCTGGTATTCAATGAGGTATTTGGCAAAGGCGGGCCATTCGGCAACATTGCCTTTATTATCCGGGCCCGGGTAGAAGGGCTGCGCGATTTTGGGCCTTCACAAAGCCCATTCAACTCTTTCCTGTTATTGCAAGGCCTCGAAACGCTGAGCCTACGCGTGGAGCGCACTGTGGAAAACACGCTGCGCATCGCGACGTGGCTGGAACAGCATCCGCAAGTGGAAGCGGTGAACTATCCGGGTCTGAAAAGCAGCCCCTATTACGGGCTAGCTCAGAAATACCTGACCCGCGGTGCTGGCGGGGTGCTCACCTTCGCCATCAGAGGCAGCAAGGATACGGCGACTCAATTTATCGACAACCTGAAACTGGTGAGCCACTTGGCCAACGTCGGCGACGCCAAAACGCTCATCATCCAGCCCTCAGCTACTACGCACCAGCAGCTTTCCGAAGCCGAGCAGCGCGCCGCCGGCGTTACGCCAACGTTGCTGCGTTTGTCGGTGGGCATTGAGCACTTCGAAGATATTCGCGCTGATCTGGCGCAGGCGTTTGAGGCGGTGCGCAATGCCGTACCGCAGAAAACCCAGACTTCGGACAGCACGCTGCTGCCGGAGCCGCAACCCGAACATGCCGCTACGCTGGAGGTCTAGAGAGAGGGGTAAAGTCCGGCCGTTTTGAGAGGGCGGCCGGCTTCACCTCCAGACTAGCGGTACGCGGGCAAGAAGCTGCTTTTTTTGTGAGAGAGGGAAGTAGCCCTACTTGTCCGCCCATAGCCGGGGCTGAGCTGGCAGAAGCTGGCTCAGCCTGCGGGCTATACTAATAAAAGGCATTCTGAAGCATGGCTTCAGCTGCATTCCGAAATGGGTATCCGTTTCAATTTCATTTGACGAGTTATGAGCGACGAACCGCACTTCTTCCGGCTGCCCCGTGCTTTACGGCTGGAAAGTGGCGCCGTGCTGCCGCAGGTGGAAGTAGCATACCAGACCTACGGCCACCTCAAGCCCACCCGCGACAACGTGGTATGGGTATGCCACGCCCTGACCGCCAACGCCAACGTGCTGGACTGGTGGCCCGGCCTGTTCGGAGCAAGCTGCTATTTCGACCCTGCGGACTGGTTTATTGTCTGCGCCAATGTGGTGGGCTCTTGCTATGGCAGCACCGGTCCGCTTTCCGTGGACGAAACAACCGGTCTGGCGGCTTATCAGGAGTTTCCGCTTCTCACCGTCCGCGACCTGGTGGCGGTGCATGAGGCGCTACGGGAGCATCTGGCCCTGCACCAAATTCATACCCTAATTGGTGGCTCATTGGGCGGGCAGCAAGCGGTGGAATGGGCGGTGCAGCGGCCGGCCTTGTTTGAAAATCTAGTGCTACTGGCCACCAATGCGCGTCATTCGGCTTGGGGCATTGCGTTCAATGAAGCGCAGCGGCTGGCTATTCTCGCCGACCCAAGTTACTCTACCACTGCTCCCGATGGGGGCGCCGCTGGCCTGCGGGCAGCTAGGGCGGTGGCCCTGCTTAGCTACCGCAGCTATGACGCTTACCAGCGGAGCCAGACCGAGCCCAACGAGGAAGCGCTGGACGACTATAGGGCCAGTTCCTACCAGCGCTACCAGGGCGACAAGCTGGTGGCCCGCTTCAACGCCCACTCCTACGTGGCCCTTTCCCGGACAATGGACACGCACCATGTAGGGCGCGGCCGAAGCGGCATTCGGGCGGCGCTGGAGCGGATTCGGGCCCGTACACTGGTGATTGGTATTACGTCGGATGTGCTATTTCCGCCTGCCGAGCAGCAGTTACTGGCACGCTACATCCAGGGGGCCATGTACGCCGAGATGGACTCGCCCTTCGGCCATGACGGATTCCTGATTGAAACCGCTCAAATCACACATGTACTCGAACGATTTTACGTCCAGACCTATGTTCATTGATTCTGTGCCGTTTACCGGGTTATCGGACGGTTTAACTCAACCAGACTATACTTTTCGCTTCGAGGAGCAACCTGCAGCTGCTATTGACAAGGCTTTTGCAGCCAGCTTTGGCCAAACCATCAGCTTGGTAAGCAGTCTGCAGCGCCTCCCCAACGGTCAGATAGTGCAACTGTCTCTTCCTCAACTGGTCAGTTTTACTCCTTCTCTTAGCGCCGAAACAGAGGTGTTCGAGAATGACTTCGCCGCTGGTTTCTCCTGTTTTTCCGATGCGGACCTGTTGTCTGACTTAGAGCTGGAAATCTACCTTCGCACTAAGGAAGAACGGATTATCGACCTGCTTGATTTCAGCGAAATTCTGGAGGAAGCAGATGAGGATGGCTATGTAGTTGGGTACGTAGCCCTGGCACATCTTATCCGGCACCGTGACACGCTGCGCAAATACGGCGTGTATCTGCTGCGCACGGGGCCGCTGCGGGCCGTCAGCGCCGAAACGCAGGAAGTGCTGGCTGCCTCTGCCGCCTAATCTTCTCCCCTGACGCTATGCAACCAAACGCCAGCAGCGGCGCAAAACTCCGATAGTGGGAGTTTCGCGCCGCTGCTTTTTGCATGAAAACGTCTTATTCAGCTATTCGAACAGCAGCCGGACAGTGGGTAGTTGTTCGCCGCGCAGCAGATACGTTCCGGCTTTCAGTCCTTCCCTCAACAGCAACTGGTTAGCTTCTTCCCAGCGGAAGCGGCGTACCACTCGGCCGGTAGCATCCAGTAGCTCTACTTCCTGTGGCCTGAAGACTGTACCGCGCGGCACCGCCAGTCGAATTTCGTTGGAGGCTGGTACTGGGTACGCGCTGGGTGCTTGGCCGGCTGACCTGCTTCCCGATGCGGTGCTCAGGACTGTGCCTGGCTGCCGCAGCAAGGGGCGCAGAAAGTCCCGGATAGTGCGAAATGTAGTATCGGCGTACGCCAGTCCATTGGCGCTGGTGCTTTCGAAAGGAATATGGCCGGCTCCGCGCAGGGTACGTAGGGTGTTGGGCACTCCTACAGCCGTAGCGCGCGGGTTCAGCAGGCCACTGCCCACTACGTATTTGGGCGGCAGCGAGGAGCCTACGCGCCCTTTGAAGTATGGCACCACATTGTCGGCGGTGCCGTGTACGCTGCAGAGTGGTGGGTTGCCGGGCTCGATGTAGCTGGTGCTTTCGGTGGCACCGCTCAGGTTGAGCACAGCCAGCACAGCGCTGCTGTAGCCTGGGTTACCACTCTGCCCCTCAATGCCGCCCAAACTGGCAAGTCCCACGTAGCCCGGTACCTCCGAAGCTTTATCTAGGTAGCCGACCTGCAGAGCGCAGAAGCCGCCAGCGGAGGAACCGCCTACCACGATGTAGCGCGGGTTTGCCCGGTAGAGCCGCGTGGTGGCCGCATCCTGTCGGAAAAAGCGTACGGCAGCGCGCATGTCCTGCATTCCCCGAATGGAAGCTTTGGCAATATTGACGGTATCAAAGGGCAAAAACAGCAGCCGGTAGTCGATGCTGGCCGTGACGTAGCCGAGGCGGGCAAATTGGGTGCACACCTTCACCATGTAGGCATCGGTGCGGCTGCCGGTTACGAAACCACCTTGGTGGGCAAAAATGATGACCGGCCGGCGGCTCACGGTGTCGCCGGTGGGCTGGTAAATGTCCATGGCCAGCGGCTGCACTGCTCCCAGAAAGTTGATGGCGGAACCATACACCACGCCGCTCGTGACCGTTACGTTCGAGAATAGTGGCTGATAGTAGCGCCCGCCAGTCGTATCAATCTGGGCCGAAGCGGCTACCTGCAGGCCCAGCCAAGCAAGTAGCACGAGTAGGAGTTTCTTCATGACTGACGGCTAGCTTTATGAGAAGGTGTACCTTCTCAGGACGTGGAAATGCGAGGCAGGGTTCCGTAAGTTTACAGCTCGTACACTACCTGTTTCTGTTATGCCCGCTACTGCCCCCGCTCCCCTCCGCTCCGGCGACCAAGTGGCCATTGTTTGTCCTGCCCGCTCCGCTTCGCACGAAGAACTGGCTGCTGCCGTGGCCGTGCTCGAAAGCTGGGGTCTACGTGTTGTGCTCGGCGACAGTACCAATATCCGCCACCACCAGTTTGGCGGTGAGGACGACATGCGCCGCCGCGACTTCCAGCAGCAGCTCGACAATCCGGATATACGCGCTATTTTGAGTGCACGCGGCGGCTACGGCACCACCCGCATCATCGACCAGATTGACTTTTCGCGCTTCGCCGACAACCCCAAATGGATAGCCGGCTTCTCCGACATTACTACGCTCAACTGCCATCTATTGCGGCTAGGGCACCAGAGCATTCATGGCGTGATGCCGCTGCTGTTTGACCAAGCAGGAGGCGAAGACTCGCTCGAAAGCCTGCGCCGGGCACTATTTGGAGAAACCGTACGCTATGCAGTGTCCGCACACCCGCTCAACCGCTTGGGCACGGCCACCGGTGAACTGGTCGGCGGCAACCTCAGCCTGCTCCAGACGCTCACCGGCACGCAATCAGACGTTTCTACGGCCGGGCGCATTCTGTTTCTGGAGGACATTGATGAGTACCTGTATGCCATCGACCGAATGATGGTGCACCTGGACCGCACCAATAAGCTGCGCGACCTGGCTGGCCTTATAGTAGGGCATTTCACCAACCCGCAAGACAACACCGTGCCCTACGGCCAAACACCCAACGAAATCATTCAGCACTACGCCGACAAATACCGCTTTCCGGTGGCGCATGGCTTCCCGGTAGGTCACGAGCCCCACAACATGGCCCTTATCTGCGGCCGCAAGGCCCGCCTGACGGTGAGCCCGGACGGAACGCAACTAGAGTACCTCTAAACTCACTTCCGATGGCTATTTCGATTCGACGGGTGCAGACGCCCGAAGCCCTGCCTTTCTTGCTGGAGCTGATTGGTCTGCTGCAGGATTCCGTGGACAACGGCGCTTCCGTGGGGTTTCTGCCACCGCTGGCTGCTGCCGAAGCCACACATTTCTGGCAGGATGTGCTGGATGCGGTGCAGGCCGACCACCGCATTCTGTTGCTGGCCACCGATGAAACCCAGGTGATAGGCTCCGTACAGCTCGACTTGGTAGAGAAGCCCAACGGCCGCCACCGTGCCGAAGTCATGAAGCTGCTGGTACACTCCCGGGCGCGGCGCCAGGGTCTGGGCCGCCAGCTGATGCAGGCCCTCGAAGAGCAGGCCCGCCAGCACCAGCGCAGCACCTTGGTACTGGACACACTACAAGGCGAGCCATCCGAGCTTCTGTACCAAAGCCTGGGCTACGTGGCCGTTGGCGCTATTCCACAGTTTGCCCGTGTAGGCAACGGCGCACTGGAGCCAACGGTCATCTACTACAAGTTGCTAGAAGACTGAGCGACAGGCCAAGCTTAGTTGCGTGTCCGCTGCTGACGCAGGAAACCGAGCACGGTTTCGTTGAAAAGAGGGCCGTTTTCCTGGGGCGCGTAATGCGTCAGGTTGGGCAGGATAATCACCTGCCCCTGCGGAATATGTTGAGCAATCAGGCGGGTATGGGCTTCTTTGATGATATCCTTTTCGCCGGCTACTACCAGCACCGGGGCCGTAATTGCTTGCAACTGCTTGGGAGTCATCTGCGGGTATTTCAGGAGCATAGTAGTCAGCCGATGGCCCAGGTGCCACTCCTTTTTGAATGGTCCTAATAGCGTGAGTAATAGCCGGTCTTGCCGCACTTGGCGCAGCATGGACGCAACCACGGCCGTAGTATCGGAATACAGGTTGGCGCCCATCGTGACGAGCGTGCGCACCTGCTGCGGATAGCGCAGCGCCATACTCAGGCCAGTATTGCCCCCGTCGCTCCAGCCAACGATGTGCGCGGCCGGAATGTGAAGCGTGTCGAGCAATGCGTGCATATCGTCGGCAAACAGGTCGTAGGTAAGCGAGCCTTTCGTGCTGCCCGACTGGCCCTGGTCACGTGTATCCACGGCAATGACCTGATATTCCTGCGCCAATGCCCCGATCTGGCTCTGGAAGCTACCAATCGACTCGCCGTTGCCATGGAGCAGCAAAAGCGGCTCTCCCGCGCCATAGATTTCGTAGTATAGCCGGGCCCCATTCACGGTAGCGTAGCGTCCAGCCTGCGGGTTGTGGCCATAGTGCACAATACCGCGCCCTTCTATCTGTAGAAACCGGTTGTCGGTGCTGTCCGTGGCTAGCTGCCGAGTAAAGCCCAACACAGGCCAGTTATGTTGCCAGCCCGCTGGCAGTCCCGCTCCGGAGATAGGAGCAGCTTCCTCAAAACTGCTATTCCGTAGCGGCACCTGCTCCCACTGGCCTCGGCGGCGCGCTACTTCCAGCCGAAAGTCATCGAACCCGAAGCGTCCATTCAGGTAGTAACCGGCGAAAACAGTGAGCGTATCCGCTTCCTTATCGAGAGTACCCGTGATGGTATAGGTGCGCCACTCGTTGGCAACTGCTTTTTGAGGCAGATATGAGAAGGAACCACTGCGGTGCTTCGTTTTCATCACTGAAGCCGCTAACCACGCATCCGCTTTGCCGGAAGAGTCTGATGCTACCTTGATGCGCGCTGATACGCGGTAGGGCAGGCCAGCATAGGAAGCCACGCTCACTTTTTGCAGAAACCCATCCACTACGGCAATCCTCGGAGCAGATTGCGCCATAACTCCTACGGGCAGAAGCAGGTACACAATGGCTAGCCATATTCGCTTCAAAAGCATATTGGGTGAGGTATAAAGGGGAGGATAATAGTTTTATTAAAAAAGCCCCGGCAACATACGCAGCCGAGGCTTTTCAGTGCTTTGATACCCGGTGCTTACTCGCCGTAAATCGTCTGAAGCACCGTTTGTCCTACTGCCTTTAGCGTGCGTTTGTCGATGACGCTCATGTTGTCCTGGGTGGTGTGGTGGTAGGCCGGAAAGTAGTCGTCGCCGACGGGCAGGTGGTCGATGATGTCGATGGTGCGTATGCCAGCCTGGTTCGTGAAGACGTGGTCATCGGTAATGCCCGGCGAATCCTGGAACAGGAAGTAATCGGAGTAGCCGATCTGGGCGGCAATGTTCCAGACCTTATCTACCACGTCGCGGGCACTCTGGCGCGAGAGGTCTTCACGGCTGAATTTTCCGTTTTTGGCGCCTACCATATCCAGCAGAATGCCATATTCGGGCTTATAGTTGGCGGGCAGCATGTTCTTGGCCCAATACTGCGAGCCTAGGCACCAGCTGGAGCCACCCGACGATTCCAGACCAGCCAGTTGGTTTTTCAGCTCGCCCTGGGTGCTCGAATCATAACCATAGTCCTCCGAGTCGAACAGGATGAAGTCGACGCCGACGGCCGGTGTGAGGCTATCGGGCTGAGCGGCCAGAATCCGGGCCATTTCCAACGCAATACCTACACCGCTGGCGCCATCGGAAGCACCGTCCAGGGGCGCATTTTTGTTCTTTTCATCCTTGTCGGCAAACGGGCGCGTGTCCCAATGCGCGAAAATGGTGACGCGGCGGGCAGCCTGGGGCTGGAACTGCGCGATGATGTTGCGCGACTTCAGCATCTTGCCATCAAACGCCATAGCCTCAAACGGCTGCTCACGCACCGTCAGTCCGTAGGCTTTGAACCTGTTGATAATCCAGTCACCGGTCTTGACGTGCGCTGCCGTATTAGGCACGCGCGGCCCAAATGCCACCTGCTTTGCCACGAAGGCGTACGCCGAATCGGGGTTGAAAACGGGCGCCACCGGTAGCTTGGCCGGCGTTTCTGTTTCGGTGGTGGTTTTCTTGTCGGGGCAGCCGGTGAGCACCAGCAGAGCGGCCAGGGCCAGAGGCGCGAGACGGAAGAGTTTCATTGTATAAGTAAGGCTAAAGAACGTCCTGCAAAGCTTGCCGAAGCCCCTTTACTGCAACGAAGCGGTGGAGGGGCTTCGACAAGCTTCGCAGGACAGGAAATTACTCTTCGCTGTAGGCCCAGTCGATGCCGGCTTTGGTATCCTTCACCACAATGCCCTGCGCCTTGAGGGCGGCCCGAATCTGGTCTACTTTGTCGTAGGCTTTGGTGGCTTTGGCTTCCTGGTAGAACTCCAGCGTAAGGCTGAGCAGGTCCTCGGCGCTGGCGCGGGGCTCATCCACGAGGCCCAGTACATCCTGCACCAACGCGCGGTAGGCTTCCGTGGCTTCCTGCACGGCGGCAGCACTCACCGTAGCCAGCGTGGCCGGGTTGGCATAGAATCCGTTGAGCTTGCGCAGCAGATTAAACAGGCTGGCAATGGCGCGGGCCGTGTTCAAGTCGTCGTTCAGGCCCACAAAGCAGTCGGCTACCAGCTTGCGCAGTTCGTCGTCACCGGCCATGGTATCAGGGGTCTTCCCTTCGGCTACCGGAGCCACCGTGCGTGCTTTTATTACTTCCGAAGAGAGACTGGCTTCGCGTAGCTTGTCCAGCAGGCGCAGGCCGTTCATCAGCTTGCGGTAGCCTTTGCGGGCCGCCTGCAGGCCTTCGTCGGTGATGTCTACGGTGCTGCGGTAGTGCGCCTGCAACAGGAAGAAGCGGGCCGTCATGGGCGAGTATGCCTGCGCCAGCGTGGTATTGGTGCCGTCGAACAGCTGACTAATGGTAATGAAGTTGCCGAGCGACTTGCTCATCTTGGCCCCGTTCACCGTTATCATGTTGTTGTGCATCCACACCTGCGCCTCGTTGGTGGGGTGGTCGCAGGCCTGGCTTTGGGCTATTTCGCACTCGTGGTGCGGAAACATGAGGTCGAGGCCGCCGCCATGAATGTCGAACTCGGCGCCGAGGTACTTGCGGCTCATGGCCGAGCACTCCAGATGCCAGCCCGGAAACCCGTCGCTCCACGGTGAGTTCCAGCGCATGAGGTGGCGCTCATCAGCTTTTTTCCAGAGGGCGAAATCCAGCGGGCTGCGCTTTTCGTCCTGCCCGGCTAGGTTGTCGCGGGAGCCAGCCAATAGCTCTTCTACCACGCGGTTAGAGAGCTTACCGTAGCCGCGCCCAGCGGCATTGTAGGCCGGCACATCAAAATACACCGACCCATTGGCCTCATAGCCAAAGCCGTTGCTGATGATCTGCTGAATCATCTCAATCTGCTCGATGATATGGCCGCTGGCCCTAGGCGTAATATCGGGCGGCAGGCAGCCTAGGGCCTCCATGTGGCCCTGGTAGAGGTTGGCAAATTGTTCGGCCACCTGCATGGGTTCCAGTTTCTGCGCTTTGGCGCGTTTGCTGATTTTGTCCTCCCCCTCATCGGCATCGCCTTCAAGGTGGCCGACGTCGGTGATGTTGCGCACGTAGCGGACGGTATAGCCGAGGTAGCGCAGGTAGCGCGTCAGCACATCGAACACTACCGGGCCGCGGGCATTGCCTACATGAGCCTCGCTGTACACAGTCGGTCCGCAGAGATAAACGCCCACGAAAGGTGCGTGTAGGGGTTCGAAGGGAGCTTTGCGGCGGGTAAGCGTATTGTAAAGCGAAAGAGGGTGCTGCATGGCCGCAAAGGTATCAAATAGAAGCATGAAGAATAAGGAGCAGATGATAAGGATACGCCGCTTCGCTCGCCACAGTATTCCATTCCGTGTCGAGCCTGCTTGCAGATGTAGCGTCCAGTGCCGTTAGCTGGTCTGCTGTACCGTCAGCACCACTTGGAAGGGCCGAAGGCGCGCTACTTATCGACTTTTGCTTTCCGAATCAGCCGATATGTAGCCAAGGTGGGAAAGTGGTCGGAGTAGGGAATTTCGTAGTGCACCCAGAAGTCGTCTACCTGCCACTGAGGCCCGGCAAACTGGTTGTCGATGCGCACAAAAGGCAGGCGGCCGTTGTAGGTGCTGCCGACGCCATTGCCGACACTGGCCCAGGCGTTCTGGAAACGGTCGGCGAGCTGATCGTAGCTATAGCTGTAGGGCAGGTCATTTAGGTCGGCGCAGAGCAGCAGCGGGTATGGGCTGGCCTCGAAGCGGCGGATAAGGGTATCCATCTGCCAGCTGCGGGCTATCATACCGCGCTTAAAGCGGCGCATCAGGCCCAGTCCCTTCTTTTTCAGCCCCGACTTGCTGGAGTAGCTGTCCACGATGTCCTGCTCATCCATGCTCATACTTTGCAGATGGAAGTTGAACACCCGGATAGTATCGCCGGTGGGCAGATGCAGGTCGGCCCACATGGCGTGGTTCTGGGTGAGCTTGCCAAAGCTCACGGTGCCTCGGTGCACAATAGGATAGCGCGAGAAAATGGCCATGCCAAATTCAGAGCCTGCCCCATTGGTAAGCGTTTTGGAAAGGAAGCTTTGCCGCCCGCTCTGCTCCCCAATGCGCTCCACAGAATTGAACACGTTCTTCTCTTTGCTGGTGGAAGTACGCGGCTCGTTGTAGAACTCTTGCAGGCAAAGCACTTCGGCAGGGCTGTCGGCGAGCCACTGAATCATCTTTTTGGAGGACGCCAATTCCTTGTCGCGTAGCTGCGGATACACGTTGAAGATGCGCACGTTGGAGCTGAGCACCCGAACGCGCGGCCCGGTCGTGCTGTCGGCCTCGGCGGAAGGCAGCGGGGCAATACGCAACGGATGCACCGCCAGCCCGCGCTGGAAATGCGGCCACGTGAGCACCGCTACCAGCAACGGCAGCGCTGCCACCCGCCAATTGCGCAGCAGCCAGTAGAACACAGCCAACAGATTCAGGCCGAGGGCTATAGGTAGTGTGAGGGCCCCAAAGGCGGCAGGCCAGAAAGTATAGGCAGGCACCTGCACGCAGGCAATGGCGACAAGGAGCCAGCCAATAATGAGCAGGGTACAGGTGAAAGCAAACGAACGACGCACGGCAGAAGCAGCCCGGCCCATAGGCCGGCAGTGATGCTACAAAGGTAAGCGGAAGCCGGCTAGGCGCAGGGCCCGATTATTGCGCACGAATCAAGACCTGTTTTCGTTGTACTTTTAGCTTCTCTGCTTTACAATTTATTTATGCTTCTTTCTACTGTACGCTTCTTTTGCGCCGGTTTTCTGCTGGCCGCAATTCCCATTTCATACGGTCTAGCCAACCCTATAAAACCTGGTGCTGTGGCCCCCGAAACAGCATCGTTGGAGTTCGTCGAAAACAAAGGCCAGTGGGATGGTCCGGCGCGCTACGCAGCCGCGTTGCCTAGTGGCCGCCTGTTCCTGACTCCAACTGGCTTCACCTACAGTTTCCTCGACCCGAAAGCGCTGGGGCACCATGCTGGCAAAAACGAAGCAGGCGTGGCTCCCAAGCCGTCCAATCCTGACGAGTTACGCGGCCATGCTTATACCGTCACGTTTGAAGGTGCCAACCCCGCCCCGACTATGGCCGGCGAACAAGGTACCCCGGCTCCTTACAACTATTTCCGGGGAAAAGACCCTAAGCGGTGGGCCAGCAACGCCCGCGGCTTCCGGCGCCTCCGCTACACGAATCTGTATCCGGGCATTGAGGCGGTCTTGTATGAAAATGCTGCGCAGAAGCTCGAATACGACTTTGAAGTAGCACCTGGCGGCAAGCCAGCCGTCATTAGAATGCGCTATACGGGCCTGGACAAGCTCAGCCTTACATCGGATGGTAGCCTGCTGGCACAGACTTCCGTAGGGGATGTGACGGAGCAGGCGCCTAAGGCTTGGCAGGAAATAAATGGCCAGCGGGTGGCTGTGCCGTGCGCTTTCGAGTTGCAGGGCAATACCATCAGCTTCCGGCTGGGCAAGTATGACCGGCGCCGGGCCCTTACCATCGACCCCACAGTTATTTTTTCCTCCTTCACAGGCTCTCAGGCTGATAACTGGGGATTTACGGCCACCTACGACGCGCAGGGCAACATGTATTCAGGCGGTGCCGTCTTCGATAGTGGCTTCCCTATTTCGCCCGGTGCATTCCGCACTACCTTCAGCGGGGGTACCGATGTAGGCATCATTAAGTACAACACGGCTGTGAGTGGCTCTGCTGCCCGCCTATATGCCACCTATGTGGGTGGCAACAGCGCAGAGGTACCGCATAGCATGGTTGTTAATCCGCAGGGCGAGTTGGTAATATTGGGCTCTACTGGCTCCAACAACTTTCCTGTGACTGCCGGCGCATACGATATTACTCACAATGGCGGACCGCAAATCAATCCCGATAATGATTATGAGCCGCTCAAATATCACAACGGAGCGGACTTGTTCATTGCCAAACTCTCGGCCAACGGTACTACTCTACTTGGGAGCACTTATGTGGGCGGCTCCGGCACCGATGGAGTGGTTTCGGTTTTTACGGCTGGCGGCACCGTCGACGGATTGCCTGGCTCGCCCGTCGTCAACTACGGCGACCAGTTTCGGGGAGATGTCACGACAGATGGCGACGGCAACATATATGTGGCCTCGGTTACCAGCAGCCCCAACTTCCCTACTCCCAACGGCTACCGCACCAGCTTCCAGGGCGGCTCCTTTGATGCGGTAGTACTGAAACTCTCGGCGGACGTGCGCAGCCTGCTCTGGTCTACCTATCTGGGCGGGGCCAATTCTGATGCAGCTTACTCGCTGCAAGTAGATGCCACGCACGGCGTATATGTAGCTGGTGGCACACTGAGCACCAATTTTCCAACCACTACTGGCACTGCACAGCCCACATTCAGGGGCATATTAGATGGTTTTATCACACATTTGAGCAGCACTGGCTCCTCTGTGCTACAGTCCTCGTACATCGGCACCACTGCCTATGATCAGGCTTTCTTCGTGCAGCTAGACGCGGCTAGCAACGTGTATCTGCTGGGCCAGACGCAGGGCAATATTCCTATCAGCCCGGGCTTATACGGAGCACCGAATGGCCGGCAATTCATTCAGAAGCTCGACCCGGCTCTCAGCAACACGCTCTACAGTACCCGTTTCGGCAGCGGCAGCACCCTTTTTCCTGACATTTCCCTCTCTGCTTTCCTCGTCGATGACTGTGAGCGTATCTACATCAGCGGCTGGGGCGGCAGAGTGAATGATCCGGGAGTTGATGATCCTACCATTCCGCGGAATTTCAGTTCCACGCTGGGGCTTCCCGTTACGGCCAACGCCATTCAGGGCAACACCGACGGCTCTGACTTCTATCTGGCGCAGTTTCGGCCCGGCATGACGGCCTTGGAGTACGCCACGTTCTACGGTGAGCAGGGCGGCCGGGGCGAGCATGTGGACGGTGGCACGTCGCGCTTCGACAAGAAAGGCGTCATCTATCAGGCAGTGTGCGGCGGCTGCGGCGGCACATCTGCCTTCCCAATACCACCGGGCGCCAATACCTATTCGGCTACCAACCGCGCCAACAACTGCAACAACGCCGCGTTTAAAATCGACTTCGGCATTATTGTGGCAGACCCGGGCCCGAGCCGTTACGTGTGCGTCAATAGTGCTCCACTGGCCTTGACAGGTTCACCTGCTGGGGGCACCTGGACCGGGCCCGGCGTTACGGCCATTCCGGGCGGCGGCTACCAGTTCACGCCGGTTCCAGCCCGCCTTGGGGTCAACATTCTCACTTACTCGGTGGCGTCTACCGGTACCTGCGTCAGCACCCGTCCGCTGAAAATCACGGTTACACCGGAGCGGCCCGTTGCTATTACCCCTGTTCCACCTAAGTGCGTTACGTCGGGCAGCGTGAACATGGTAGCAACTCCGGCCGGCGGCACATTCAGCGGCCCTGGTATATCGGGCAATGTTTTCAATCCTGCCACCGCCGGCATTGGCACCCACACGCTCGTCTACTTAGTTTCTGACACATTAGGCTGCGGCGTAGGCACACAAACGGTAGTCGTCAGCCAACTGCCGCAGGTACAGGCCGGCCCTGACACCACGCTTTGCGCCGACCAAACTAATCCGTTTCAACTGCGTGGGATGACTCCGGCCGGCGGCACGTGGAGCGGCACCGGGGTCACCCCAAGTGGGCTTTTCACCCCACCCAATACCAACAACCGGGGTGGTATTTTTTCCCTCACCTACAACTATACATCCAACAGCTGCACCAACTCAGATACGCGCACCGTGTTGCTAGCTCCTACTTCCGCTGCCAATGTATCGTTGAACCTGCCGGAATGCGCGGCCTCGCCACGTTATACCGGACTCGCCCCTTTTACCTGCCAGTTCGAGCCCATCTTGCCTGGCGGCAGCTACGACTGGGATTTTGGCGACGGTTCGCCGCACTCTACCGAAATCAGTCCATCTCACTTGTATGAGAACAGCGGCACTTATAATGTGCGGCTGGTGGCCCGCTATGCCGGCTGTGTAGTAGAAACGGCCTTCGCTCCGGTGGTGGTAGGCGACATACTAGTCCCCAACATCATCACCCCCAACGGCGACTCGCTCAACGATTCTTTCAAGCCACGCTTTAGCTGCAAGCCAACCCGCCTGCAAGTGTTCAACCGCTGGGGCACCATGGTATTCGAAACCAAAGAGTATCATAATAACTGGGGCGGCCAGGGCCTTCCCAACGGCATCTACTACTACTTGCTGCGCGACACGGATAATCGCCGTGCCAAAGGCTGGGTTGAGATAACCCGGTAGGTACTAAAGGCCCAGCAGAAGGCTGGCGCTTGCTTTCGGCGGTTTCTTGCCGTATATTTGCGCAGTATTCTGATTGTGAAGAGGGGACGTAGCGTCCCCTCTTTCTTTTATCACCCGGTTCAAGTCCAGATGAATTTCGATCAAAACCTCATTGCGGAGATGCTTCAGGATAGCCTTGCCGGCTTCGATTTGTTTGTCGTAGACCTGAGCGTATCTGATGCCATCCGGCCCAAAATCACCGTCACCCTCGACAGTGAGCAGGGCCTGGGCATTGATGAGTGTGCGCAGGTGAGCCGCCGGCTGGCCCGGCGCATTGATGAGCACTATGGTGAAGATGCCACATACTCGCTAGAAGTCACTTCACCCGGTGCCGACCAGCCTCTTACCGACCTGCGCCAGTATACCCGGCATGTGGGCCGCACCTTCAGCCTGAAGCTGCAGGACGGTACCGAGAAAACCGGCACGCTGGAAGCCACCGAAGCCGAGGGCATCCAACTGGCCGAAGTAGTGAAGGATAAGAACAAAAAAAAGACGCTCCCTGCCGTTCTGGTGCCGTTTACCGACATTCAGGAGGCTCGAATCGTCATTTCCTTTAAATAGAATGATTGCTCGTTAGAAATTGTTGGTTAGTGTTGAGCATTTCTGCCTTGGCAGTCTGACTCCCACATTCACCCGCCGTTCCCGACCAGTAACACCCAATAACTAACAGTTTAAATCAGATGAACAGCAACGTCCTGATTGAATCGTTTGCCGAATTCGCCCGGAGCAAAAACATCGACCGCCCCACGATGATGAGCATCCTGGAAGATGTATTTCGCACGATGATTCGCAAAAAGTACACCGATGACGCCAACTTTGACGTCATCCTGAACGTGGACAAGGGCGACCTGGAAATCTACCGCAACCGCGAAATCGTGGATGACAATTCGGAAGATATCTGGGACCATGATAAAATTCCGCTGGCCGAAGCACAGAAGATCGAGCCCGACTTTGAGGTAGGCGAACAGGTAACGGAAGAAGTAAAGCTGGAGGATTTTGGTCGCCGGGCCGTGCTGATGGCCCGCCAGACGCTGATTCAGCGTGTGAAAGATCTGGAGCGTGACCACCTCTACCAGACGTATAAAGATCAGGTAGGCGAAATCATTGCCGGCGAAGTGTACCAAGTGTGGAGCCGTGAGGCTCTCATTCTCGATAAAGACGAGAATGAACTGGTGCTACCCAAAGGAGAGCAGATTCCGAAGGACCGCTACCGCAAAGGCGACTCCGTGCGGGCAGTAGTCCACAAGGTGGAAATCATTAACGGGACGCCTAAAATCATCCTTTCGCGGGCTGCACCAGCTTTCTTGGAGCGTCTGTTCGAGCAGGAAGTGCCCGAGATTTACGATGGCCTGATTACCATCAAGAATATTGTGCGCGAGCCAGGTGAGCGGGCCAAAGTAGCCGTAGAAAGCTACGATGACCGGATTGACCCGGTAGGTGCCTGCGTTGGCATGAAGGGCTCCCGTATCCACGCCGTTGTGCGTGAGTTGGAGAACGAAAACATCGACGTGATTAACTACACCGACAATCTGGAGCTTTACATTGCGCGGGCTCTGTCGCCGGCCAAGCTCACGTCGATGAAGATAAACGAACAAACTGGTCGGGTTTCGGTGTTCTTGAAGCCAGATCAAGTCTCGCTGGCTATCGGCCGGGGCGGTGCCAACATCAAGCTGGCTAGCCGCCTCGTCGGTATGGAAATCGACGTATTCCGGGACGCCGGCGACTACGAAGAAGATATTGCCCTCGACGAATTCTCGGATGAGATGGAGTCTTGGATTATTGACGAGCTCAAGAAAATCGGCCTCGATACGGGTCGGTCCGTATTGGCTGTGAGCAAAGAAGATATTGTGCGCCGTACGGAGCTGGAAGAAGAAACTGTAGAAGATGTTTTCCGCATCATCCGCAACGAATTTGAAGGCGAAGAAGAGAGCACCGACGAAGCAGAAACCTCCACTGCCAGCGACAACGCGCAATGAGCGCGCGGGCTTCGGCCCGGCAAAGGCGTTAGATCGAGCCAGCCGGCTTGATTTAACACCGGCTGGCTCCATTTAAAATAGTACCTTTGCACCAAGATAAGAGTATCGTTCGCGAGCATAGAATGGCGGAAGCAGCAACCAAACGGCTTAGTCAGGCAGCCAAAGACCTGAACGTTGGGATGAACACTATTGTGGAAACCCTGACGAAAAAGGGATTTCCGGTAGAAAACAAGCCTACAACCAAGCTGACTTCTGAGCAGGTAGCGTTGTTGGACAAGGAATTTGCGTCCTCGGCTCAAGACAAGCTAGAAGCCGCCAAGCTCAGCCAGGCCAAGCGCCAGAGCGAGCTGGAGGCTTCTTCGCATGCCCGTCCGGCAGAGCCTGCAGCCCCAAAAGCGCCGGCCCCTAAACCAGTTGAAGCACCGGCCCCAGTGCCAGCACCAGTTGCCCAGGCAGCTCCAACTCCAGCCCCTGCACCCGTCCCTGAAGCACCTAAAGCTCCAGGCCTTAAGGTGCTGGGCAAGATTGAGCTTGATGCCAAAGGACGCCCGGTGCCTCCCAAAGCGGCTCCAGTGGCAGCCCCCGCTCCTATTCCGGTAGCAGAACAGGCGCCCAAGCCTGCTCCTGTTCCAGTAGCAGAAGTGAAACCTGCGCCGGCTCCAGTACCAGAGGCTGCTCCGGCCCCCGTTGTTACTCCGGCACCAACGGCTCCGGTTGCTCCTGTAGCTGTAGCGCCAGAGCCCAAACCGGCTCCGGTTGTACCTACCCCTGCACCAGTAGCTGAGAAGCCAACCCCCGCTCCGGAAGCTGCTCCAGTGTCAGCAGTGCCATCTGTGGAATCTACATCTGCGGCGCCTACTGCCGATGCTGCGGGCGAAGAAGCCGGCACTATCGTAGCGAAAGCCGATCAGCTGAAAGGCTTGACGGTACTAGGCAAGATTGAGCTGCCAATGGATTCGTCGCGGCGTGGAGGCCGTGGGGCGCGCCCCGTTGCTTCCTCCGATGTGCGCAAAAGCGGCCTGGCAGCCGACAAAAAGAAGCGGCAGCGTTTGCCTGGCCCAGGAGGCGCTACGCAGCCGGGCTCAGCCAACCAAGGTACCCAGCAGGGCCAGGGCGGCGGCTATCAGGGCAACCGTCCGGTTACTCCAGCTAACCAGCGTCCAGGTGGTCCCGGCCAGCGTCCTGGTGGTCCTGGCCAGCGTCCCGGCGGTCCAGGTCAGCGCACGCAACCTACTGTTCCGCTCACTCCTGAGCAGAACGACAAGCAGATTCAGGAGCAGATCAAGGCCACGCTGGCGAAGCTCAGCGGCGGCCGTGGTGGCAACAATAACAACCGCGCTAAGTACCGCCGCGACAAGCGGGCAGGTGTAGCTGAGGACCGTGAAGCCCAGCGCGCTCAGAACGAGCTGGACGCCAAAACCCTCAAAGTAACCGAGTTTATCTCCGCCAACGATTTGGCGTCGCTGATGGACGTTTCGGTGAACGAGATTATCAAGGTCTGCCTGAACATGGGCATGTTCGTGTCCATCAACCAGCGCCTCGATGCCGAAGCCATTACTGTCATTGCTGACGAGTTTGGCTACGATGTGGAATTCCTGTCCGCTGAGGAAGAGGATACAGTCATCGAAATCACCGACAGCGAGGAAGAACTGCAGCCGCGCGCTCCTGTGGTAACCATCATGGGTCACGTTGACCACGGTAAAACGTCGTTGCTTGACTACATCCGTAGCGCTACGGTAGCCAAAGGCGAAGCCGGCGGTATCACGCAGCACATTGGTGCCTATGACGTGATGACCAAATCGGGCAAGCGCGTAACCTTCTTGGATACGCCGGGTCACGAAGCCTTTACGGCCATGCGTGCCCGTGGTGCCAAGGTGACGGATATTGCCATCATTGTGGTAGCGGCCGACGACTCGGTGATGCCGCAGACGAAGGAAGCCATCAACCACGCACAGGCAGCTGGTGTTCCGATTGTAATTGCCCTCAACAAAATTGACAAGCCTGGTGCTAACCCCGATAAAGTTCGCGAGGAACTGTCGGTGATTAACATCTTGGTGGAAGAATGGGGCGGTAAATACCAGAGCCAGGAAGTTTCGGCTAAAACCGGCCTGGGCATCGACGACCTGCTGGAGAAAGTCCTGCTGGAAGCCGAGATTCTGGAGCTGAAAGCCAACCCAGACCGCAACGCCATTGGTAGCGTTATCGAAGCCTCGCTGGACAAAGGCCGTGGCTACGTGACCACCATTCTGGTACAGACGGGCACCATGAAAGTGGGCGACATCGTGCTGGCGGGTCCGCACTATGGCCGCGTGAAGGCCATGACGGACCACCGCGGCAAGAAGATGAAGCAGGCTGGCCCCTCCACTCCGGTGCAGGTACTGGGTCTGACCGGTGCTCCGCAGGCTGGCGACAAAATTCAGGTGATGGAGTCGGAGCGCGAAGCCCGCGAACTGGCCACGCAGCGTCAGCAGCTGGCCCGTGAGCAGAGCATGCGCACTAAGAAGCACATCACGCTGGACGAAATTGGTCGTCGTCTGGCTATCGGTTCGTTCAAGGAACTTAACGTCATCGTGAAAGGCGACGTGGATGGCTCGGTGGAAGCACTGGCCGACTCCTTGCTGAAACTGAGCACGCCGGAAGTGGCCGTGAATATTCTCAGCAAGAGCGTGGGTGCCATTTCGGAATCAGACGTATTGCTGGCCTCCGCTTCGGATGCCATCATCATCGGCTTCCAGGTACGTCCCTCGCAGAGCGCCCGTAAGCTGGCCGAGCAGGAGCAGATTGATATCCGCCTCTACTCTATCATCTACAATGCCATCAATGAGGTGAAGGATGCCATGGAAGGCATGCTGGCCCCAACGGTGAAGGAAGTAGTGGTAGCCAACGCCGAGGTTCGCCAAGTATTCAACATCACCAAAGTAGGTACCATCGGTGGCTGTATGGTGACGGACGGTACTTTCACCCGCAAAACCAAAGTGCGCCTCGTGCGCGACGGTATTGTGGTGTACGCCGGCGACATTCAGGACCTCAAGCGCTACAAAGACGATGTGTCGGAAGTACGCCAAGGCTACGAGTGCGGTATCTCGATTAAAGGCTTCAATGATCTGCGCGAAGGCGACAACATTGAGGGCTTCGAAGAACAGGAAGTGAAACGGACGCTCTAAGCGTAACCCGTTCTACTAGCTGCAACGCCCCCTACTGCTCCGGCAGTAGGGGGCGTTGTCGTTTGTGGGTGGTTGTCACATCATTATGCTATTGACCTCGGCATGGTAGAAAGATAGTTTTGTATCAGTTCATGATTGGATTGAATTACAACACTTTCATTCAACCGCTTATATGAAAGCAACCCATATTTCACTCTTGGCAGTGGCAGCCTTTACCAGCAGCATTGCAGCAGCCCAAACAAAGCCTGCTGCTCGCACTACATTGGTGAAAACGACTACCAAGACTACCACAACTCAGAAGACTACACCGGCCACTAAAACAACCACGGCACCACGCCCGGCTGCACGGCCCGCTTCAGCTACCCGTACGACTGTCACTGCTAAACCAGCTATTGCCAAGCCTACTTCTCAGACTACTGCTACTACTCCAGCAGCTCCGCTGCCGGCGGCTCCTGCTGAGGCTACAGATAGCAAGGTAGTATTGCCGGGAGGTGCGGTTTCTTTCGCGAAAGGCACTGTGGTTGCTAATCTGGGCGTCGGAATTGGCCATGGCTACGGCTATGGATTCGGGTATGGCGGCGCCCTTAAAGCAACGCCAGCGTTGAGCCTTTCAGTAGAAAAAGGTATTGTGGACGGAATTGGCCCCGGCGTGATAAGCGTGGGCGGCCTGATTGGCTACAAAGGATATAACTACGACTGGAGTGCAGCTGGTGATACGTACGAGGCATCCTGGAAAAACTTCATCGTGACCGTACGGGGAGCATACCACTACAATTTCACGACTAACCCAAAACTGGATACCTACGCAGGCATCAGCTTGGGTGCCCGTATCGAGAACTACTCCAACAATTACAACGACACTGACTTAGGAGGCTCCTATGGTGGCACCTACCTGACCTCAGGAATCTTTCTGGGTGGGCGCTATTTCTTCACCGACAACATCGGGGCCTTTGCTGAACTAGGCTATGACATGAGTTACCTGAAACTAGGACTCTCAGCCAAGTTCTAGCACACTCCGCTCCGCTCCTTTTCCCTACTGCTATGAACAACTTCGCAACTCTTCTGATCCTCACAGAAATATTTCTGCTTGCTTCCTGCGGACAGTTGGATGAGGCCCGCAGTACCTACACTGCCGTAGCTACAAGTGCCCGGGCTGCGAAGAATATGGGAGCCGCACTAGCGGCAGCCGAGAAGAACCGGGCAGTCCGGACCGAACGGGGCGACACAGCTTCCCTCAACTACAAGGACTTGCAGCGGTATCTGCCGGGCAGCATTGCCGGTTTCATGCCGGTAGGTGAACCCAAAGGGGAGTCTGTGAACATGAGTGGTATCAGCTATTCCAGCTGTGAGCAGACGTACAAGAAAGGTGACCAGCACTTAAAGGTGCAATTGATAGACTACAATGGGGCAAATGCCCTCTACGCTGGCGCTACAGCTATGATGTCAGCAGGCTTTTCGCAGGAGAATGATGAAGAACTGATGCGGGGCTGCGACCTGGGTATAGCCAATGTGAAGGGCTGGGAAACGCTGCAGAAGAAAGAGCACAAAGCCAGCGTAGCCTTAGGAGTCGGCGACAGATTCTTCGTGGCAGTTGAGTCGGATGGGCAGAATGACACCGACTTCGTGAAGCAGGTGGCCCGCGACATCGACCTGAATGCGCTGGCTAAGCTGTAGCGCGAGGCGCCTACAAGTCTGCCTCACTCATCGGTAACGTTCTAACCCCTTCGCTATGAGCCGCCCTTGTTCCCCCTTGAGTAAACGCCCTGCTTCCTGCTACTGCTATATGCCAGCTCCGGTCTGCTACCTCTCCCTCTGCACTATCTCAACTGGCCTCTCTACACTAGCTACTTCAGAGCCGTCAATGGCTCTTCCCGGGCCCGGCTGGGACCCAGCCAAGCGTCAACTATCCTAATACCACACCTATTATGCTGCCAGCCATGCAGCACTACCGCAACTCAGTTCTTCTTTAGCAGCATCGAGGGCGAACGGTGGCCTCGAAACCGCTGAAGATGCGAAAAGCCCCGGAGCGATGCGCCGGGGCTTTTTTTCTTTTACATCTTACAGGATTCTTGTGCCTTTAGAAAGGCAAGAACCGCTTCTTCTTTTTGTGATTCAACGGCTTGCCCTTAGGGTCGATGCCAGGAGCAGCACGCCCTTCCCCCTTCTTCATCATGGCATTACGAGTATGCTTGCCTGCCTTAAATTTGCGCACCGTAAATCCACCAGAACCTTTCTCGTACTGCCGCGCCGGACCCGAAGACCGTCCGAAGCTAGTATTGGCCGAACCACCTGCACGTGCCTCCAGCAGTTCAATTTGCTGGTCGCGCTTGGCATCCTCGGGATTCATGTTCATGCGCCGCTGCATGTTGGCAATATCGGCGGAAGAAGCCTTGCGCTTACTTTTGCGTAGGCCCTGCTCGTTGGCCTGCCGCACCTGGTCTTCAGACGTAGGACGAGGAGCCTGAGCGTGAGCGGGCTTACTGAGCAGGCCAGCAGAGGCCAACAAGGTGGTTGCAATCAGTTTTTTCATGCGCTGAAGCGGGTGGAAAAGCATTGAGTACCGACCAAGGAAAGCAAAGGGGGTGGCTTTGGACCTATGGCGCGGCAACGGGTGGGTCCCCAAGTTAGTTCAAAATCTTTAAAACTTGTAAGTCAGTCCGATACCTAGTGTTTCCTTGAACTGTATGCGTCTGCCGCGGGCTGTAGGATCTCCGTTCTGCTCGTCCACGTTTAGAGGCACCAGAATATCATCATCGTATACGAGGGTAGTAGCCACGCTGGCACTGAAGAACTTATTGACCTTGAAATCCAGCAGGTTTTCCCAGTTCACATCCACGTTCTGTGGATTGTGGGCGTAGTTGCTGAACAACTCCAGCCGGGTCTGGTAGGTAATGTTAGGCAGCAGCGGCCGGCGGTAGCGGGCATTGATGTAAGCGCCTAACTCCTCGCGCAGCCTTTCGCCGGTACCAGCTACAGGCCGGCCGTCGGAGCCAAGACGGGCTGCTCGCACGCCAAAAGCACCGGCATCGGCCAGCGCCTGATCGGCGACTACTGTGAACTTACCTGTTACGGGAGAAAGAAACAGTGAAAAGTCATCATTGGGCTTGTACTCAAAGCCCAGAGAAGCCAAGATGTAGGCGGGCGCAAAGAACTTCGACAGCAGTGAATCCGTCCTGACGATATCGTTGGTAGGGGTCAGTTGGGTTTTGAGGTTTAGCTGGCCGGCATAAGACCATTTGGGAGCGAAATTGCGGGCATAGCGTGCATTCAGTTCCAGGCGGTCATCGTTCTTGCGCACTCTCGATTTGCCGGCTTTCAGCAGGCCGTAAATCAGGTTGCCGGCTAAGTCCACGGAGTGCTTGTCTTCGCGGTAATGCGCATAGATGTTGCCCAGACCCAACAACGACAAAGAGCTTTGCCCGCCTGGCGCCCAGTTGCTTAGGCTTACCTGGCTGAAATTAAGCGTACCGGCTCCGCCTCGCCGCCACCCTTGGGCTGTGTCAACTTCAGCAGATATCTTGTACGCGGCTTGCGGAGCCGGTACCCGGTTCGGAATCGGATCCTGACCGTAAGCCAAGGCCACAGGCAACCATACACATAAGGCAGCCAACAGGGAACGTCGGCCGAAGAAATGGGAAACAGTTTTCATATCGTAGGCTGAGAAAGTGAATGAAAGCCAAAAAGCCGGCCTCTGCCCCGCTAGTCAGCAGAGAAAAGGCCGGCTTTTATAAGCGGCAATCGAAACTGGTGTATTAGCTGCGGGTGCGCAGCGCATCCCGGATTTCCATGAGCAGCACCTGGTCTTTAGTTGGGCCCGGATCAGCAACAATTACTTCCTGTGGCTTCTTAAAGCGGTTTGCTAGCTTCACAATCCAGAAGATGGCAAACGCCATCAGTATGAAAGCAATAACAGCGTTCAGAAACAGTCCGTAGTTGACGGTGGCAGCCCCGGCTTTCTTCGCTTCCTCCAGCGTTTTGTAGGTCGAGCCATCGAGCGCAAGGAACCAATCTTTGAAATCCATTCCGCCGGTGAGCAGGCTCAGCACAGGCATCAGAATATCGTCGGTCAATGATTTGACGATGTTGCCAAAAGCCCCACCGATGATAACACCTACGGCCAGATCCAGTACGTTCCCTTTGGAAATGAACTCTTTAAACTCAGAAACGAATCCCATATACGTGAAGGGTTTTGGTGGAAGAGAGAATAGAACTCGGGCAATATAATATCTTTTTAATTCCTTCTACTGTCCGGGTTAGTTCAGCAGTAACAAAATAGTAAGAGCCTTTTCTGCCCTTTTTCTACCAGCACTCCCTAGCTCTATAGCCGGTGTGGCCGCGGGCATGAGGGCTGGCGTTTTGCGCTATCTTTGCTCATCCGCTGATCTATTTCTTCCTTCTGCATGGCCACTTTCGACAATCTGCTGTATGACCTTGATGCTGCATCCGGCATCCTGACCATCACGCTGAACCGCCCTTCCAAGCTGAATGCACTGAATGCTGCCACGATTAAGGAAATCGGCACGGCAATGCAGTTGGCCCTCGATGATACCGCCGTGCGCGGCATTATTCTGACCGGGAGCGGAGAAAAGGCATTTGTGGCCGGAGCAGATATTGCCGAACTAGCGGCTGTTGAGAGTGAGTCGTTGGCGCGCCGAGCGTCAGAATCAGGCCAGGAAGTATTCTGCGCTATTGAGGAAAGCCCGAAACCGGTTATTGCGGCCGTTAATGGCTTTGCATTGGGCGGAGGCTGCGAGTTGGCTATGGCTTGCCATATGCGTATTGCTGCTGATACGGCCCGTTTTGGCCAGCCAGAGGTGAACCTGGGCCTGATTCCGGGCTATGGTGGTACGCAGCGCCTTACGCAGCTGGTAGGCAAAGGAAAAGCACTGGAATTGATGCTGACCGCCGACATGATAAAAGCTGATGAAGCCCTGCGTCTCGGCTTGGCGAACCATGTGGTGCCGGCCGCTGAGCTGATGGACTTTACCCGAGCTTTGCTGGGCCGCATTCTAACCAAAGCGCCTCTGGCCGTTGGGCTGGTCATCGACAGCGTGAATGCCTACTATGCAGATGAGCGCCACGGCTACCAGGTAGAAGCTAATGCCTTCGGGCAGTGTTTTGCCTCCGATGATTTCAAAGAAGGCACTCAGGCATTTCTGGAAAAGCGCCCGGCGGCATTTACCGGCAACTAGTAAAGACCGAAGCAACAACGCCCATGCAGCAGTTTGGCAAAGCCCTTTGTTGGGTTAGAACAGGCACTTTGCTTTGGCGAGATACTCCGGTTATGCCGCTGCACAATCGTCATCAGTACCATATTAAATGAGCGTAGCGAAGAAGCTTGCCTCGCAGACCGCCGTGTACGGTATCAGCAGTATTGTGGGCCGGGTGCTCACCTATTTGCTGGTACCCGTGTACACGGCCCGCTTTGCGGCAGCCGAATACGGCATTGTGACCGGACTCTACGCCTACGTATCTTTCCTGAACGTGGTATTCACGTACGGTCTGGAAACGACGTTTTTCCGCTTCGCCAACCGGGCTGGTGCCGACCGGCAGCTTCTCTATGACAGAGTGCTTAGCCTATTATTGGTTAGCAGCGTGGTGCTTGCTGGGCTGCTGGCGTGGCAAGCTGGCCCACTGCTGCAACTGCTGGGGTTGCCGCCCGGCCACGAGCGGTATGCCGTGTGGCTGGCCCTAATTTTGGGCCTCGATGCGGTGGCGGCTATTCCGTTTGCCCGCCTTCGGTTGGAAAACAAGGCCCGCAAGTTTGCCGCCATTCGCATGGCCAATATCCTGCTGAACGTAGGGCTGAACCTGTTTTTTATTGTAGTGTGCCCCGATGTGCTGGCTGGCAAATACCTGACTGACCTACAGCCGGTGGTAGCACGCCTCTACGACCCCACCATAGGCGTCGGCTACGTGTTCTTGGCCAACTTGGCAGCTAGTGCCTTCACGCTGCTGCTGCTAGGCCGCGAATTGGCCGCTTTCCGGTTCCGCCTGAGCCTGGAGCCTTTGCGCCCATTGCTCACCTACGCCTACCCCATCATGCTGATGGGCCTGGCCGGCATGGTCAACGAGACACTGGACCGGATTCTGCTGCCGACCTGGCTGCCGGAAGGCTTCTACCCAGGCAAGAGCAGCCTGACGGCCGTAGGCATTTATGGAGCTTGCTACAAGCTTAGCATCTTTATGAGCCTCGTGATTCAGGCGTTCCGCTACGCCGCCGAGCCGTTCTTCTTTGCCCAAAGCACCGAGAAGAATTCGCCGGCCACTTTCGCGCAGGTACTGAAGTGGTTCACATTGTGCTGTGCCCTGATTTTTGTGCTCATCAGCGTGAATCTGGAGGTATTTGCGGAGCTATTTCTTAAGCGTGCCGAATACCGCGAGGGTATAGCAGTCGTACCGGTGCTGTTGCTGGCCAATCTGTTTCTGGGGGTGTATTGGAACCTGTCCGTATGGTTCAAGCTCACAGACAAGACCTACTACGGCACCTACATAGGGGCCGCCGGCGCAGTACTGACCATTGCACTGAACTTTCTGCTGATTCCGGTGCTGGGCTATATGGGTTCGGCCCTGGCTACGCTGGCCTGCTACTTTATGATGGCAGCCATCTGCTGGTGGCTGGGCGAACGGCATTTTCCCGTGCCGTACCCGGTAGCGAGGCTGCTGGGCTGGCTGCTGGTGGCCACTGGTGTAGTGGCCCTGGGCTGGCTGGTTTCGGTGGAAAGCTACTGGCTCCGACAGGCGTGGCACGGGCTGCTATGCGCCGGGTTCCTGGGGCTGATGGTGGCCGTCGAGAAGCCGCAGCGTGTGCTAGCCCGGCGCTAGCCGCGGGTGCTTTCCTCCTCCGCACGACCAATTACCTCGCGTGAGTCTGTCTGAATCGACTGGACCGCTAAAACGAGTAATCAAAAACTACCTTTGTCTTATGCAGATTCCCGTTATCAACCGTTCCCACCATCCGCTGCCTGAGTACCAGACAGCCCATGCCGCTGGCCTTGATGTACGTGCCAACCTGGAGGCGCCTATTACGTTGAAGCCCCTGCAGCGCGCCCTGGTTCCAACTGGTCTGTTTATGGAAATTCCGGTGGGCTATGAGGTGCAGGTGCGGCCTCGCAGCGGCCTTGCCTACAAGCACGGAATCGGTATCGTGAACAGTCCGGGTACCATTGATGCTGACTATCGTGGCGAACTGAAGGTGCTGCTGGTAAACCTTTCCGACACGGAGTTCGTGATACAGGATGGCGAGCGTATTGCCCAGCTGGTTGTGGCCCGGCACGAAGTCGTTTCGTGGCAGCCGGCCGAGGTGCTGAGCGAAACGCAACGCGGCGCGGGCGGCTATGGCAGCACAGGCGTGCAGTAGCCAATTGAGTCGAGAAGAGAGAAGCTGACGTGCTGTTAGCGGCTCTGCTACAGAAGATTCAATAGATATTTTTACAATTCACCATCCAAACTCCTCATAACCAACTTACCCGATGAGAATCATTGTCCCGATGGCAGGCATGGGCAAGCGTATGCGCCCGCACACCCTCACTGTTCCGAAACCACTCATTCCCATTGCTGGCAAACCCATTGTGCAGCGTCTGGTGGAGGATATTGCCAAAGTATGCGGCGAGCCGGTGCAGGAAGTAGCTTTCATTATTGGCCGCTTTGGAGCAGAGGTGGAGAAAAGCCTTGTGAAGATTGCAGAGTCAGTAGGCGCCAAGGGCACGATTCATTACCAGGACGAGCCGCTGGGCACGGCACACGCTATTCTATGTGCTCAAAGCGCCCTGACTGGTCCCGTGGTAGTAGCCTTCGCCGACACGCTTTTCAAGGCAGATTTCACGCTTGATTCCAGCGTGCCCGGCACCATCTGGGTGCAGAAAGTAGACGACCCGAAACCCTTTGGCGTGGTCAAGCTGAATGAGCAGGGCCAGATTACAGACTTCGTCGAAAAGCCTCAGGAGTTTGTCTCGGACCTGGCCATCATTGGTATCTACTATTTCCAGGACGGCGAGTATTTGCGTAGCGAGTTGCAGTACCTGCTCGACAATGACATCAAGGACAAAGGCGAGTACCAGCTCACCAATGCCCTCGAAAACATGAAAAACAAGGGCACTACGTTCGTGCCCGGCCGCGTTACGGAATGGCTTGACTGCGGCAATAAGGACGCTACCGTTTTCACCAACCAACGCTACCTGGAGTACCTGCAGGAGCGTGGTGAAAACCTGGTAGCTGACTCAGCCAAGGTGACCAACTCCGTTCTGATTCCGCCAGTGTATGTGGGCGAAGGCGTAATTATCACGGATTCGGTAGTAGGCCCACACGTTTCGCTGGGCAACCAAACCAACGTGCGTGGGTCTGTTATTACGAATTCCATCGTGCAGCAATCGGCCACGGTGCTTCACGCCAATGTCACCAATTCCATGATTGGCAACTTTGCCACCGTGGCCAGCACCCCCGACGACCTGAGCTTGGGCGACTACAATACGCTGCGCGTATGATAATTTAGTAGCCGCTTACGTTACGCAGAAGCGCGGGGCCATTCCGCCGTTTTGGGTATCTTGACCTTCTTCCGTTTCTTCTGACTGGCGGATCTGCTCCGCGCTCCTGTCTTCATGCGTCGCGTTTTTCCTTCCCTATTCCTCCTGCTGGCTTTGCTGTACCTGCCCGAACCGGGAAGGGCACAGCAAAGCCAGTCTGGTACTACGGCCACTCCGAAGGCAGAGGCCAAGCCCCGCAAGCTGAGCCGCAAAGAACGCAAGGAACTGGCCCGTCGGGCCGAGTTGGATGCCGTCAGCAGCCAGCGCCAGCTCACTGAAAAGGACCGTGAGGCCAGTGAAGCCTTCTTCGTGGAGGGAGTGAAGTATGTGATTCTGGAGGACTACAACAAGGCGCTGGAGCGGCTGCTGAAGGCGTATGCCCTCAATCCCGGCAATGCGGCCATCAGCTATAAAATTGCCGAAACCAACCTGCTTAGCGGCAACCTGAAAGACGCCAGCAACTTCGCGCAATCGGCTGTCAAGCTCGACCCCAAAAACGCCTATTATTACCTGCTGCTGGCCCAGACCTACGCTTCGCAGAAGCAGTATGACCAAGCTGCCAAAGTATATACCCAGTTGATTCAGGATGTGCCGGATTCCGGCTACTACCTTTTTAATCTGGCAGATCTGTATCTGGCCCAGGGCAAGCTGAACGAGGCGCTGGCCACGCTGGAACGCGCTGAGAAGCAGTTTGGCCCGCTGGATGAGGTATCGTTCAAGAAACAGCAGATTTACCTCAAGCAGAACAACCTCGACAAGGCGCTGCTGGAAGGCGAAGCGTTGATCAAGGCCAACCCCGACGAAATACGCTACGTGCTGGCACAGGCCGAAATGTATGCTGCCAACAACCGCCTGCCTGATGCTGTGCGGGTAGCCGAACAGGCCCTCCGCCAAGACCCCGAAAGCCCACAGGCCCGCATGATTCTGGCCGATGTGTACCGGCAGCAGGGCAACGCCGCTGAGTCGGAGAAGCAGATTAAGCTGGCCTTCGAAAGCCCGGGCCTCGATATTGATGACAAGGTGCGTGTGCTGGTGGATTTCATTAAGCAGCTGCCCAATCCCAAGATTGAGAAAACAGCCCTAGACCTAGCCGCCATCACGGTGCGGGTGCACCCGAAAGAAGCCAAAGCCTACTCCGTGGCCGGCGACATTCAAACCCTGACCAACCATAAGGAGGATGCCCGCAACACCTATTTGCAGGCCATTAAGCTCGACAACTCCCGCTACCAGATCTGGCAGCAGGTAGTCTTGATTGACGCGGAGCTGAGCCAGACTGATTCGCTGCTGCGACACACGGACCGCGCGCTGGAGCTGTTTCCGAACCAGGCACCGCTTTGGTTTTATAATGGGGTAGCCTACGTGCTGAACAAGCAGCCCGCCAAAGGCGTGAAAGCGCTGGAATATGGCCGCAAGCTGGCCACCGACAACCCCGAGCTGCTAGCCCAGTTTGACACTCAGCTTGGTGATGCCTACCACGAGTTGAAGGAGTATGCCAAGTCGGATGCGGCCTATGAGGCAGCGCTGACATTTGATGCCAACAACGCACAGGCTCTCAACAACTACAGCTACTTTCTGTCGGTGCGGGGCGAGAAGCTAGACCGCGCCAAAGAAATGTCGGGCAAGCTGGTGAAGCAGTTCCCCGATAATGATACGTATCTGGACACTTACGCTTGGGTGCTGTATAAGCAGAAGGACTATGCCGGCGCCAAGCAGTATCTGGAAAAGGCACTACTTACCAGCAAAGATGCCACGGTAATTGAGCACTACGGCGACGTGCTGTTCCAGCTGGGCGACAAGGATAAAGCCCACGCCGAATGGCTGCGGGCGAAAAAGATAGGCGGTGCATCAAGCCTGATTGACCGCAAAATCAAAGACAAGAAACTATATGAGTAAACACATTGCGCTGAGCCTGCTTCTGGCCATCATCCTGCTGGGCAGCTGCACCCGGAAAGCGGTTCCTACCAAATCGGGGGCGACCACCAAGCGGCCTGTTCCGGAAGCCGTGCGCGCTACCAATGTGGAGTTCCGCTTCCTATCGGCGAAAGGCAAAGCGCAGTTCGATTACCAAGGCAACCAGCAGGCAGCCAACATCAATGTTCGTATCCGCAAAGACAGTGTCATCTGGATTTCGGCTTCACTAATTGGCTTAGAGGGCGTACGTGCTTATATCACCCGCGACTCAGTGCAGGTGCTTGACAAGCTGCACCGCGAATATTACGCCGGTGACTATGCCTACCTGAGCAAGCGCTTGAATGTGCCCGTCAACTTCGACATGCTACAGGCGCTGCTTCTTGGCAACTACCTCCCTCCTCTCGACCCAGCCACCGAACCCAAAGTGGCCACGGAAAACTCGATGCAGCGGGTCAATTATGAGCAGGTAGGCCTGCTTGTGCAGCAGCTCATCGAGTTGGGAAAGGCCCGCGTGCAGCAGCTTACGGTAGAAGATCCGGCTACTCAGAACAAGGTGACCGTGGACTACACCGATTTCCGGGTGCTGGAACGGGCGCCGCAGTCTTTCGCCTACAATACGCTTTTGCAGATTCAGCAGGGCCAGAACAAACCCACCACTGCTACGCTCAGCTACCGTACCGTTGATGTAGACAAGGAGCGCCTGCAATTCCCGTTCTCCATTCCAAAAGGCTATGCCCGGAAGAAGTAAGCGCTGGCTGGCAATTGTCTTGCTGTGTAGCCAGCTGGGAGCACTCAGCCTGAGCAGCGTGCTGCTGGCGCAGCGTGCCCAGACTACCCGAAGAACTACGACTACCAAAAAAACGAAGGCCCAGCTTGAGCGGGAGCGGCAGGCCACACTGCGCCGAATTCGTGAAACCAGCCGTATTCTGGAGCAGACCCAACGCCAGAAAGAGGCCTCTTTGGGCCAGCTAAACGCGCTGAAGGAAAAGCTGACTGTACAGCAGGGCGTTATCCGCAATATTTCCTCGGAGCTGTACTACATCAAAACCGATGTGCAGCAAACCGAAACGCAGGTACAGAAAACCAAGCAGAACCTGGAGCAGCTGAAAGCTGAGTATGGTCGGCTTATCTACGCCGGTTCCAAAACGGCCAACAGCTACAACCGCATCATGTTTCTGTTTGCGGCTGAGTCGTTCAACCAGTTTATGTTGCGCCTGCGCTACATCCGGCAATACTCAGAAGTGCGCCAAGCCCAAGCTGCGCAGATTGCAGGCACCCAACAGCGCCTGAGCCAGCAGCTCAACGGCCTGAAAGTGAAACAGGAGCAACAAGGCCAGCTGCTGAACACGCAGGTAGCCGAGAAGAACAACCTGGTAACGCTCAAAACCCAGCAGGACCAAGTCGTAACCAAGCTCAGCAAACAGGAACAGGGGCTACGGCAGGAACTGGCCGACCGCCAGCGCGCCATCAGCCGGCTCGACAACCTGATTGCGGACCGGGTGCGAGAAGAAATTGCGCGTGCCGCCCGGGTGGCAGCCGCCAAAGCAGCAGCACGCGCGGCTGCCCGCGAGCGGGCCGAGCGGGCTGCCGCTTCCACGCCCGGCCGTACTTCCACAGAAGCTCCTGCGCGCACTTACTCTGAACCCGCGGAACCGGCAGAGCCCGTCCGCACCGACCGGGTTACTCTAACTCCGGAAACGGCAGTGCTTTCCTCATCCTTTGCTGATAACCGTGGCAGTCTGCTTTGGCCAGTTGCCAAAGGCTTTATCTCGCAGCGCTTTGGCCGCCACAATCATCCGGTACTCAAGAATGTGGTGGTAGAGAATCGTGGCATCGATATTCAGACCGGCTCTGGTGAGGCAGTACGCTCTATTTTCGATGGCAAAGTGTTGACCGTAGCCAGCGTACCTGGCATGAACAACATCGTCATGATTCAGCACGGCGAGTATTTCACGGTATACGCCAAGCTGCGGAGTGTGAGCGTGAGCGAAGGCCAAACGGTGAAGATGCGCCAGCAGATTGGAACCGTGTATACCTCTTCCGAAGGCACTTCCGAGGTGCAGTTTCAGGTGTGGCGCAACAGCTCCAACCTCAACCCTGAAAACTGGCTGGGACGCCACTAGCGTGCCGTTGCCGCATAAAAAAACACCGCACACGGTACGGTGTCTTTCTGAGCTATGAAAACAAACTTAGCTATCAGCATCTCCTGTGTACCGAACCAGCCAAAGCTGGCCTACAGCAAAACAGGCGCCCACCGATAACATGCCGAAATATAGCATGTTGCCTAGCCAGATGGCAGGAAAATTCGGTGAAAGCCTGATTTTTCACGCTGAACAGTACGCTTTCCTTCTGTCAGTTTTGCAACCAACATTAGATCAGGTTTAGCCGGCTCAGCAGAATGGATTTGTAGGAGTTGCCGATAGGAATAAGCGTGGGAGACTGACGGTCCTGCGGCCGGCCCACGTCCACCTGCACCGAGTCGCCTTCGATGGCCATAATCCGGTCCAGACAGACGATATACTTCCGGTGAATACGGGCAAATTCGCGGGCTGGCAGCTTTGTTTCTAGTTCTTTCATTGTGCTGTACACCGTATACCGCTCCCGCGAGGTATAGATGTTTACATAGTCACCGAGGGCCTCTACGTATCGGATATCTTCTGTATGCACCCGAATCAGGCGGTGCTCCTGCTTCACAAATATCTCGTTGCGGCTTCCCATAAACATCGACTGTGCCGCATCATTGGCCATCCGGATCAGTCCGTCTAGTTTTTGGCTTTCCTGCTCCAGCTGCAAACGGGCGCGCCGCAACTCTAGATGGGTTACCGCTTCTTTGGCCAGAATGCGTAGCGCATCACGTTGCTGGGCCGTAAGCTGGCGGGGCTCGGTATCAATCGTGCAAATCGTGCCCAACGCCTGACCGTCCGGCGTAATCAGGGCTGCGCCGGCATAGAAACGCACGTTCGGGTCATTCACTACTGACGGATAATGCTGAAAGAGCGGATCCTTTTGCGCATCCGGCACCTCAAACACATCATCAATCTGCAGCGCGTACTGGCAGAACGTAAAATTTCGGTCTACTTCTTTGACATCGAATTCCACGTTGCAGGCCTTAATCCATTGCCGCTTGTCATCAATGAAAGACATCATCGACATCGGCGTACCACAGATGTAGGAGGCTAGCCGCACCAGATTGTCGAAGGCGGCCTCAGACGGCGTATCCAGAACCTGGTAGTTACGCAGTGCTTCCAGCCGATCAGCTTCTTTAGAATGAAGGGCGTGTTTTGGAAAGCCAATACTGGTTTCTATTTCCGATGATACTTTAACGGATGTCGACTTCGGCATAAAGCAGAGAAATGAGCGGGATTCAAACGCTAAACGGCAGGTACACCGCTCCGGCAGAAAAGGAAACAACTAAACGATCAACTTGCTTTTTTACACGCCAGACAGCTGCTCTATTCTGTTGAACCAGCCAATTTTCCCGACGAGCATTTGCCTATAAAGATAGGAGTTGTATTCGTTTGCCCTGAGCCGCTGGGAAAGTCTTCCTCGGTGTAACGGGCACTTTTTTTAAAATTATGAGGTACCTTTACCAATCCTATTGTATGTGCGTATGCGTACACTAGGCTTTCAACTCCCAATCGGGCTCATGCCCTCCTCCAGTATGTTACTTTCCTCGCTTTTCCTGATCGGCAATTTCGGTACGACCGAGATTCTGCTGATTGTAGTTGCTATTATTCTGCTGTTTGGTGCCAAACGTATTCCAGAACTGTTCCGGGGAATGGGCCAGGGCATCCGCGAGTTCAAGGACGCCTCAAAGGAGGAAAAGCCAGAGTTTCGTGACCGTCCGGTGAATCCTAACGACTCCAACCAGCCTCGCTAACAACGCACCCACACCATGCAAACGCCACTTCTTTTTATTGGCGACATTGGGGGTAGTGAGCTGATGCTCATCCTGGTCGTCATTCTTATCTTCTTTGGAGCCAACAAGATTCCTGAGTTGGCTCGTGGCCTCGGCAAAGGCATCCGGGAGTTCAAAGATGCTTCTCGTGAAATCCGCAGCGAATTTGAAAACGCCGGCCAGCCCCAACAGCCCTACCAGCAGCAGTTCAACCAGAACTACGTAGCACCGGCTCCGGAGGTGGCACCTCAGCCTCTGCCCGATGACGCTTACACGCCTTCTGACGCCGCTCCGGTTTCGCCCGGCACTGCCTACGTTCCGCCGGTAGCTCCTCCCATGGATGGTGGTATTACGCCGCCAGTAGCTCCTGCAGCTGAGCGTCCCCGTCTTGACCAAATGTCCTAACTGATTTATTCGATTTGAGACGCTTTCATTCTCTCACGGAAGTTCGCCACGAGCTGACGGCAGGCACCACGACCTGCCGTCAGCTCGTGGAGTATTATCTGGACAACATTGAGCGGCAGAATGGCCGCCTCAATGCTTTTCTGGAAGTATGGCCCGATGAAGCACGTGCCCAGGCTGATGCCATAGATGCTAAACTGGCGGCCGGTACGGCCGGCAAGCTGGCTGGTATGGTTATCGGGCTGAAGGATGTGCTTGCCTACAAAGACCACGCCTTACAAAGCAGCAGCCACATCCTGGACGGCTTTAAGTCGTTATACACTGCTTCGGCGGTGCAAAGGCTACTGGATGAGGATGCCATCTTCATCGGCCGCCAGAACTGCGACGAGTTTGCAATGGGCGCTTCCAACGAGACGTCTTATTTCGGGCCGGTACGCAATGCCTTGGACGAAAAGCGGGTTTCGGGTGGTTCTTCAGGAGGCTCGGCTGTAGCGGTACAAGCCGATATGTGCTTGGCTTCTATCGGTTCGGACACAGGTGGGTCGGTGCGTCAGCCAGCGGCTTTCTGCGGCATTGTCGGCTTTAAGCCTACATACTCGCGTATTTCTCGCTATGGTCTGGTTGCCTACGCCTCGTCGTTTGACCAGATTGGTACGCTCACCCGCTCTGTAGATGATGCGGCGCTGCTACTGGAAGTAATGGCCGGTGCCGATAACTTCGATAGCACTGCCAGCCAGCGTGATGTACCCTCTTACAGCCAACTACTGGAACCGGCACCACACTACCGCATCGGCTATATCCGTGATGCAGTAGAACGCCCCGGCCTCAATCCAGAGATAAAAGAAGCACTGGAGCACAAGCTGGAAGAGCTACGTGGCCAAGGCCATGTGGTAGACGCGGTGGATTTTCCCTACCTCGACTACATGGTGCCTACCTATTACATCCTGACCACCGCCGAAGCCAGCTCCAACCTGAGTCGCTTTGATGGGGTGAAGTATGGCTACCGGGCTCCGGATGCTACTGACCTAGCTTCGCTCTACAAAAAGACTCGCTCACAAGGATTTGGCCCGGAAGTGCAACGCCGTATTCTGCTAGGCACCTTTGTGCTTTCGGCTGACTATTACGACGCATACTACACCAAAGCGCAGCAGGTACGCCGACTCATCAAGGACAAAACTGACGAATTACTTCGCCAGTACGATTTCTTGGTGTTGCCAACCGCGCCTACCACGGCCTTCCGTATTGGGGAGGTGAACAAAGACACCCTGGCCATGTATCTGGCCGATATATTTACGGTGCAGGCATCACTAGCTGGCGTACCGGCCGTGTCGGTACCCGCGGGCAATGACTCGGAAGGGTTGCCAATTGGGCTGCAGGTTATAAGTGGCGCGTTCCGCGAAGAACATCTTCTGGCCTTCGCCAAATCCCTTACGGAAACCTTGACTCCGGCATAAACAGGCTGTTTTTAGCATAAAAGCCAAAACGACGAGTGGTGCCTGCCACTCGTCGTTTTGGCTTTTTACCTTGCAGTTGTACTTGCGCTGAGTATATTTAACCCGATTTGAATCAGGGCCTTTCGTTTTATAACACGATACCCCGGACAAGGAAATGAAGAAAAAATTGCTCCGTGTTGTAGTAAGCAGCGGCTTGCTGGGCGCCACTCTTGTGCCGGCAGTGTTGGCCCAGACTCTGCCCGAAAGGCTGCCAGAATCCCCCCGCCCTATCGGTTCTGACGATACCACACAGGTAGTGGATCTGCAACTGCTGCCCGACTCGCTGGTGGCGGCCCCTGTGCTGCTGGATTCGGCGAAGCTGGTCTGGATGCAGACTCCACCGGAGCTACGCGACTTAGTAGGCGACCGTATCAATTGCTTCGAAACCGATGCCCCGCACGCCTTCAATCCGGCTGTTATGCCGTTTGTGCTGTATTTTACGGAGCGCAACCGGAAGTACATGCAAAGGGTACTGGAGCGAGAGAATCTGTATTTCCCGCTGTTTGAGAAATACCTCGCCAAATACAACCTGCCTGTAGACCTCAAATACCTTGCGGTTGTAGAATCGGCCTTGATTCCAACGGCTAAGTCGCACGTGGGAGCTACCGGTCTGTGGCAGTTTATGGGGCCCACAGCCGGCGACCTGCGCCTACGCCGCGACGAGTGGGTAGACGAGCGGATGAACCCGGAGAAGGCAACAGAAGCTGCCTGCAAGCACCTGCGTTACCTCTACGGCGTTTTCCACGACTGGGAGCTGGTGCTGGCGGCGTATAACTGGGGAGCGGGCAGCATGCAGCGGGCTATGCGGCGTACTGGCAAAAAAACGTTCTGGGACCTATATCCACACCTGCCGAAAGAAACGCGCAACTACGTGCCCACTTTCACGGCCATTATGTACTCGATGAAGTACGCGCAGGCCCACAAACTGCACTCACCAGACCTGAACTACCGATACGCCGAAGCTATGGATACGCTGCAGGTAGGCGGCCGGGCCCTCGACCTGCATCGGCTTAGCCAGGCGTGCGGCTTCGCCGATTCCTCAGCGCTATTACGCTACAACCCTGAGTTGAAACGTAGCTGGTTGCCGGAAGGCTACCGGAGCTACGCCGTGCAGGTACCTGCCACGGCCCGCCCACAGCTCGCCATGGTAGACCGGGGCACTCTGTTTGACTACTGCCGTCCTCGCACGGATATACCCACTCCACTGGCCCCGATTATGGCCCGCCTGCAGGGTGTCGAAGCATTTCCGGTGCGCACCATGGCAGCCAGTGGCACGCCACGTGAAGAAGATGCCACTCCTGGCCCACGATTCCGGCGCGTACGCCACACCGTACGGCGAGGCGAAACGGCCGCTGCCGTTGCCGGGCGTTATGATGTTAGTACTGCCCAGTTGGCCCGCTGGAACGCTCTGCGCCAAGGCCGGCCGTTGGTTCCGGGCAAACAGCTGGTGGTATTTGTGCCTGTAGCCATGCCGGCCGCAGCGCCCACTACTGCTACGGCACGTAAGCTGAGTAATCCTGCTCGGCTCCCTATAGCGTCAGCAAAAACTGCCTCTATTTTTCAGCCAGAAAAACAAGCTATTTTATCTACAATAGAAGAAGTAGTGGCAGCGGCAGAACCCGTCAAGAGTGCTGTCCTGAGTGGCAACCCGCAAGCTATTAGCGAGGAAGTAGCGGCCACTGCCGCCACTGCCGCCACGCTAACAACTTCCGACGACAGCCTGCCGGCTTTCTACCTGGTTCGGCGCGGCGACAATCTGGCGAAGATTGCCGAGAAGCGCGGCCTGACGGCAACTCAGCTCATGGCCTGGAACGAGTTGAGTTCGGAGAAAGTAGTACCTGGGCAGAAGCTCGTGCTGCGGGCGCCGGCGAATGAAGAAGCTGAAGCGGTAATAGTGCCAGCCAGAAAGCCCCGTCCTTCTGAAAAAGCCAGTGCAACCGTAGCGGCCAAGTCAGCCCAAGCAGCACGAATGGCCGACAATAAAGTGCACATGGTACAGAAGGGCGATACGCTCTATAATATCTCGCGCCGCTACCAGGGCGTAACCGTGGAACAATTGCGACGCCTCAACAACCTGACTTCGGATGAAGTGAAGCCCGGGCAGAAGCTGATTGTAGCACGATAACAGAACTCAGTACCAGTACCACTCCTGCCGGTTCCGGAATATCCGGGTCCCGGCAATTTTGCGTCCGACGAAACCGAGGCACTAGGCTAATAGTTGTAGGCGCCGGAGCAAGTTGCTCCGCTTCTACCGACTCTACTCATGAAAAAGATACCCATAGAAATCTGGTCAGATATTGTTTGCCCGTTCTGCTACATCGGCAAGCGACGCCTCGAGAAAGCCTTGGCCAGTTTTCCGCACTCCGACGCCATCGAAATCAAATGGCGCAGCTTCGAGCTGGATCCGGAGGCGAACCCAATGCCGGGCGAAAACCAGTACAAGCGTCTTGCAAGCAAGTATGGTAAAACAGAAGACTGGGCCCGGCAGATGAGTGCTAACATGACCCAAATGGCCGCTGAAGAAGGCCTAGCCTTCGACTTCGACCATGCCGTACCGGCCAATACTTTCCGGGCACACCAGTTGGTACACTTGGCGGCACAACATGGCCTACAGGATGCCGCCAAGGAGCGTCTGTTCAAAGCCTATCTAGAAGAAGGTCAGGACATCAACGAGGTGGCCACCCTCATCCGCCTAGCGCAGGAGTTAGGTATCCCCAACGACCAAGCGGAAAAGGTACTGGCCGCCGATGCATTTGCGCAGGAAGTCCGTCACGACGAATACCAGGCCCGGCAGATTGGCGTGCGGGGTGTACCTTATTTCGTCTTCGATGATAAGTACGCAGTTTCTGGGGCCCAGCCCGCCGAAATGTTTGCGGAAGTGCTGGCTCGGGTCTGGGAAGAGGCGCGGCCCCAGCCCGTACAACTTACCGGTACCGAAGGCGCTGCCTGCGACATTGATGGCAATTGCTAGACAATACCTTACCGCACAGAAAACGGCCGCTTCAGCAATGAGGCGGCCGTTTTCTGTGCGGTAAAAGCACATGGTATGTTAAGCTGGTTGCGGCATTTGCTCCAGCTGCTGGCTAATGAACTCTACTTCCTGTGGGGATAGTTGTACGTCAATGGCACGCGCGTTCTGCACAGCTTGCTCTGGGTTGCGGGCTCCTGCCAGCACCACCGAAATACCTGGCTGCGCCAGAGTCCAGCGCAGCACCAACTGGCCAAGAGTGGCATTTTTGCTCTCTGCCATTGGCCGGATTTTGCTCAGAAACGCATTTACACGCGCCACGTTTTCAGAGGCAAAAAGCGGATGCTTGGCACGTAAGTCACTTTCTTCAAACACCTGCCCTGGCTTAATCTTGCCGGTAAGCAGGCCTAGCTGCATCGGGCTGTACGCCAAGATGGCCTTGTGATGCGCCAGGGTGTATGGCACCAAGTCCTTTTCAATATCACGCCGCACCATGCTATAGGGCACTTGGTTGGAAGCCAGCGGCAGCACCTTTTCTGCTTCCTGCATCTGCTCCACCGAATAGTTGCTTACACCCACAGCGCGGACTTTGCCTTGCTCCACCAGCCGAAGTACGGCCTCCATGGTTTCGTGGATGGGCGTGGTTTTGTCGGGCCAATGAATCTGGTATAGGTCAATGTAGTCGGTGCCTAGGCGGCTCAGGCTGTCTTCGCACTCCTTGATGATGCTTTCGGGCGCGGCGTACTTATACACGTCGATATCCTGGCCGTCGTTGTTCTTGGTTTTCATGGCGAAGTCACCTTTTGCCACATCCCAGCGCATTCCAAACTTTGTCAGCAGCTGTACCTTGTCGCGAGGCAGCCCTTTGATGGCTTCGCCCACAATCTGCTCACTCAGGCCCTGTCCGTAAATCGGGGCGGTGTCAATGCTGGTCACACCCAACTCAAAGGAAGCACGAATAGCTCCTACGGCATCATTTTGCTCGGTACCGCCCCACATCCAGCCACCGGCAGCCCAGCTGCCAAAAGCAATGCGTGAAACATGCACCCCGGAATTTCCTAGCTCTGTGTACTCCATAACGTCTGTCTACTGCAGTATTTGGCTCCGTTGCCAGCCTGCGAGGTGAGGTATAAGCCAGTTAGCCGGATAAGGTTCCGGAAATCTGCCCTGTGGCACTTTGTCAAAGCCAAGATGTAGCCTTTGCAGCCGCTCGTCGGTCAGGCACTGATTTTATAACGGAAAAGCCGCTGGCCCAGAAAAGCGGAGCAGTAACGCCAGTGATGCAGAAAGAAATTCTGGCTCGAATGCCTCGCCAATCTTAGCTTGATAGTCCACAGACGTCATCGACTAGCCAAACAGGAGGCCAGCCCTGTTTGACACTACTTAGCATCCCTGTCATCCTGTGTATTCGCCAAGTTAAACCTGGGCAAAAAATAATTGATTGAAGTACCTTTGATTTTGATACTTTCCGTGCCTTCCCCGTATACAGGCAATCTGAAAGGCCTTCTGTTTGTAACTTTATGAAGAAAAGTTTATACGCTCTTTTCCTGTTTTGTGCATTCCTTTTCACTACTCAGGTTTTTGCCGCCGATGGTCCAGTCCTGAACGGCCAGTGGCGTGGCCCATTGAAAGTACCGGGTGGCCAGCTTGAGCTGATCATAACCATCATTCCGCTCACCAACGGTGGCTACTACGCGGCCCTTGATGTGCCGCAGCAGCGTATCTACCGCATGCCGGTGGAAGTGACGGTGAAAGGCAATGAGCTTAGCCTGGAAATCGAGCAGGCGGGCAGCAGCTTCGTTGGCAAGATTCAGAACAATGGAGCCCTGCTTTCCGGCAACTGGAAGCAGCCCGGCCTGAGTGGCCCTCTGCAGTTGCAACGGGCCAAGTCCTCGGAAATGGCCGCCGGGAAAGTTCGCCTCACCCCTCCTTATCGTGAAGACGAAATCAGCTTCACCAATCCCACTGCCCGGCTGCGTTTGAGCGGCATGCTCACGGTGCCGGCCGGTCCGGGGCCTTTCCCGGCCGTTGTGCTGGTTTCCGACTCTGGGCCGCAGGACCGTGACGCCGGCGAGCAGGAATACCGCATGTTCAGTATCCTAGGCGACTACCTGACGCGCCGTGGCATTGCCGTGCTGCGCTTCGACGACCGGGGCACCGGCAAGTCGCAGGGCATTTATCTCACAGCTACCACACAGGATTTGGTAGGCGATGCGCAGGCTGCAATGGCCTTTTTGCGCGGCCGTGAGCTCATTAATCCGCAGGAAATCGGGTTCATTGGGCACGGCGAAGGTGCCAACGTAGCCCTGCTGGCCGCCGCCGATGCTGGCCCCGCCAAACCGGCCTTTGTCATATCGATGGCCGGCTATGGCTTGCCAGGTCGCCACGTTCTTACCCGGCAGCAGTTGGAAATTATGCGTCTTATCGGCGCCAGCCCGGCACAGGTGAAGGCTTCTATGGAGTTGCACGCCGATATGATTGATATTATCCGGCAAACTCCCAACGATGCACAGGCACGCGGCAAAGTGGCGGCTACGCTTCGCATGAGCAATACCGACCTCGACCCGCACATGGCGCGGGCCCGCGCTGTACAGCTCACTTCGCCTTGGTCGCGCTACTTCATCGATTTTGAGCCTATGCGTAAGCTACCGGATGTGAAGTGTCCGGTGCTGGCCATTAACGGGGCCGATGACCTGCAGGTGGAAGCCACAAACAACCTTGCCATGCTGCGCAAAGGCCTGCGTTCCAACCGCGACGTTACGACCCGCCGCCTAACCGGCGTGAACCACTGGCTACAGCCCAAAATGGAAGAATGGGCTATTGTGAACGGAGAACAACAGCCTACCTTCTCGCCGAAGGCGCTGGATGTTATGCGCGAATGGATTGCCAAACGCACTACCCAGCCCAATGCGCTACCCGTCACAGTGAAGCGTGCGGCACCAGCCAAGCCGGCCAAGGCCCCTCGGAAGCCTCGGGCTGCCGCGCAACAGCAAGCCAGCCGCTAGCCTGCAGACTCCACAGGTTGCCGTATACTTGCGTTTCTGATTGCCGACCTTTTATTCCGAGCAGATGAAACGTATTTTTTCAGGAGTACAGGCTTTGCTTTGCGCACTGCTCCTGAGTGGCAGCTTTGGTGCTACCGCCCAAGGCTCAAAGTCGGTGGCGGGTCCTTGGAATGGTATCCTGGAAACGCCAAATCCGGCACAGCTCATTATCAACATCAGCGAACCGCCGAATGGGCCACGTATTGCTGCGCTGAGCGTTCCGCAGCAAAAAGTAACCGATATGGCCTTCTCCGGTGCAGAAATGCAGGGAGACAGTTTGGTGCTGCTTTCCGATTTTCTGGGGCTGCGCTACGCCGCTAAGCTTTCTGTCGATGGCCAGCAACTCAAAGGCCTTTGGAAGCAGAACGGGGAAAAATGGAATCTGACGCTGACCCGGGGCCTGCCCGCCCCACCGCCCCCACCCAAGCGCCCGCAGGACCCGACTCCGCCACTCCCTTACCGCGAGCAGGAAGTTAGTTTTCAGAACCCACGAAGCAACCAGCAACTGACCGGCACGCTCACGCTGCCCGCTGGCAAAGGTCCTTTTCCGGCAGTGGTACTGGTATCAGGGTCGGGGCCGCAGGACCGGGATGAGGCTCTCATGGGCCACCGCCCGTTCCTAGTACTGGCTGACTACCTGACGCGCCGGGGCGTTGCCGTGCTGCGCTACGACGACCGGGGCGTGGGCAAATCAGGCGGCACGTACGCAACGGCTACCACCGCCGACTTCCTGACCGATGCGCAGGCAGCACTGCAGTTCCTGCGTACCCAGCCAGGTATTCAGCCGAAGCGGGTGGGCATGATTGGGCACAGTGAGGGAGGGACTATTGCGTTGCTGGCAGGTGCTCAGCCCGCGCCGCCCGCCTTCATTGTGTCGCTGGCCGGCGTGGGCGTGAGCGGCACCGAACTGCTGATTCGCCAACAGGCTGACCTATTGCGCACGGCTGGCCTCGACACTGCCCATCTGCAGCAGTTGCGCCGCACCCAGCAGCAGGTTCTACAGATTATCACCACTACTCTCGACAACCCGCCTGCTATATCCAAGGTGGTGCCTTTGCTGAAACAGGCCAGCCCCGGCGTTACGGAATCAGCCCTCACAGCCATGGCAACCCAAATGACGGCCCCTTGGTATCGGCATTTCCTAACTCTCAATCCACAGCCCGAACTGGCGAGGGTGAAAGCGCCGGTATTGGCCCTCAATGGCAGCAAAGATTTGCAGGTTGCCGCTGACCTGAACTTGCCCGCCATTGAGAAAGGCCTGAAAGCGGGCGGCAACCGCGACGTGACTATTCAGCAGCTTGATGGGCTAAATCACCTGCTGCAGACTGCTACAACGGGGTTGCCATCGGAGTACGGCCAGCTGGATGAAACCATTTCCCCCGCAGCACTGCAACTCATTGGTAACTGGATAGCCAGCCACACCAAGCGCTAACTGACCACAAAACAAAAGTGGCCTACTCAGCACAATGCTGGGCAGGCCGCTTTTGTTTGCACTCTAGCGCTTACTGCGCTTACGCTGCTAGGCTTTCACCTTCTCTGGAGTCATATCAAGCCGGCGCAATTTGTCGGCGCGCCAGGCCGTGATGCCCACTACCAGAATGGTCATGCCTCCGCCAAACACGACGGAACGCACCACGCCCAACAACCGCGCCGCTGCTCCCGACTCGAACGAGCCGATTTCGTTGCTGGAGCCAATGAAGATGTTGTTCACGGCTGAAACCCGGCCTTTCATGTACTCCGGCGTATAGGTGTGCAGCAGTGTGGAGCGCACGATAACGGAAACCGAATCGAAGACTCCCGTCATAAAGAGCAGGAAAAGCGAAAGCCAAAAGTTGGTAGACAGAGCAAACAGAATAGTGGCTACCCCGAAGCCTGCTACTGCCCACAGCAATTTGCGGCCCGCGTGGCGCTTAAGCGGAAAGTAGGTCAGAAACACTGCCATCAGGACCGAACCCACTGCGGGAGCCGATTCCAGATGCCCTAGCCCGGCGGCCCCTACTTTCAGAATATCCACTGCAAACACCGGCAGCAGCGCCACAGCTCCCCCAAATAGCACCGCAAATAGGTCGAGCGACAAGGCGGCCAACACGAGCTGGTTCTGAAAGATAAACTGCAGCCCACTCAGCACACTGTCTTTCAGGCCCAGCTTCTCTCCCTCCAGCGGCGGCAGCGGCCGTGACGCAATCTGCAGGAACTGCAGTAGTGCCAGGCCCAGCAGCACCGAAGCCACCGTATAAGAAGCAGCCACGCCCAAGTGCGCAATCAGGTAGCCCCCAATGGCCGGCCCCATGACGGAGGCAGCCTGGTACGTTGTGCTGTTCCAGGTCACGGCATTGGCTAGTTTGTCGCGGGAGGGCAGCAACTGCGGCATAAATGAGAATAGCGCCGGCCCCAGAAAGCCGCGCGCAATGCCACTCAAAAATATTACGCTGTAGAGTGGCAGCGTATAAAACGACTCTTTTGCCAGCAGCCCAATGCCGGCCGGCGAAGCAAAGAACCATAGCGCGGCTGCACAGAGCACCAGCACTCCTACCGCAGCCACAATAATGTTCTTGCGCCGCACCGAATCGGCAACATGCCCGGCATACAGCGACACTGTGATACTAGGAATGGCCTCCGCCAACCCAATCAGGCCCAGAGCCAGCGGATCATTGGTCAGCTTGAATATCTGCCAGCTGACGACCAAGCCCTGAATACGCGTAGCAATAGTCAGGAATATCCGCGCCGAAATCAGACGACGAAAGTCCGGTAGACGTAGTGCGGCATACGAGTCGTGGCGCGGAATAGAAGAATCGGGCATAGAAGTGTGTCACAGGCGAAGAAGCGGCAAAGGTAGAGGCTACGCATCGGCAAGCCCCGTATTTCTGCGGCGCTGCTCTTGTTTGCCGGCTGCTTCTTCGTAAAATTGATTGAAACCGGCCCTCTATTATTTCCGGCCGACTTCCCCACCATTATGCCCCAATCCGTTCAGGTCGCCGATTTTGCGGAACTCACTTTCCGGGAAGACCTCCGCGTGCTGCTAGCCCGCTGGCTGCGCCCTATTTCTTCACTTGAGCTGCAACAGAGCTACGAGGCGCTCCTGGCAATGGCAGCACCCCACCGCTGCCGCTTCTGGCTGCTTGATTTGCGCCGCCGTGGCACCAGCACTGAAGACGACACCCATTGGGTACTGGAAATATTTTTGCCACAGCTGGCCCCTCGCTTGGGCGGCCGGATCTATCTAGCCTTTCTTGTCTCGCCGGTTCACTTGGCCGTCATTGACCAGGAGAGCGGTGCACCGCTGGTGGCAAATGCCCATTGCCATGCCCGGCTTTTTACGGATGAAGGACTAGCCTCTGCTTGGCTGGCGCGGCGGCACCAGCATGAGAGTGTATAGCACTAGCACCCATGCTATTTTTTCTACCCCTGAATCAAGTACTTATCAAAAAAACTAGCGGAGCTTACAATAGAAAACATCTAATTGTCAATGTTCTATGAAAAGGTTTTGAAAAACCAGAAAAAAATTTCGCTTTGGGCATTCTAGGCATTGTGATTAGTCCGGCAGTTACATACATTTGGTTCAAGAGGTTCTTCATCATTCGCTCATCTCGAGTTTTTTCACGGTAACTGCACAATATGGCATAAAGCTCTACGTTTCTTAACCTGTAGTTCTTTATGGAAACCATGCAGCCGAGCGACTCCGCTCTTATATCCCTTTACATTGCTGGCAATGAAGAGGCCTTCGCGCATTTGCTCGAACGGCACAAGGCCCGTGTTTTCACGACAATCATGTTGATTGTGCGCGATGAAGACGTGGCCGAAGACCTGCTGCAGGACACATTCATAAAGGCGATTCACACCATGAAAGGTGGCCGCTACAATGAGGAGGGCAAATTCTCCTCTTGGATCTGCCGTATTGCCCACAATCTGGCCATTGATTTTTTCCGTCGGGAGAAGCGTAGCCCCCTACTTAATCTTGACACAGCCAGTCATGCCTTCAATTCACTCTCGCACGCCGAAGAGGGAGTGGAGGCGGCTCTTACGCGGGAGGAAACCTATGCCCGGCTTCGGGAGTTAATACAGGACCTGCCTGCAGCACAAAAGGAAGTACTCGTGATGCGCCATTACGGCGACATGAGCTTTCAGGAAATTGCTGATGCAACGGGGGTAAGCATCAACACCGCCTTGGGGCGGATGCGCTACGCACTGATTAACCTGCGGAAAAAAATGGCCGCACAGCCCGTTTTCTATGATCAAAACCTTTACCCACGAGAAACTGCTCCGGTACGTATACAACGAATTGCCAGCTAATGAGCAGCAAGAGATAGAGCAAGCCTTGCAGCACGACGCCGAACTGGCGGCCACCTGCGCCGACCTGCTGCTAGCCCAACGCACCCTCGACAGCCTGCGCCACAAACCTGGCCAGCGCAGCACCGAGGCTATTCTGCAGTACTCCCGCACGTTTCTACGCTCGGCGTAGGAACTTCTCTCCCCTTTTCGTCATCCTGCCTAGGCTGTTTCACGCACAGCTTAGGCAGGATGCTGTTTTTAGGGGATATTTGTGCGTATTCTTTTGCCATTGCTTTATGCGGAAGTCCGAGCGTTACCGTCGCTTTCTGGAATATTTCACGACCAATTTCCCGCAGCCGGAAACGGAGTTGCATTACCGCAACCCCTACGAACTGATTGTGGCGGTAGTACTAAGCGCGCAGTGTACGGATAAGCGCGTAAATCAAGTAATGCCTGCCCTCCTGGAGCAATTCCCGACGCCTGAGCAACTGGCTGCAGCCACAGCCGACGACATTTTCCCGTTCATTCGCAGCGTTTCCTACCCTAATAATAAAGCCAAGCACCTAGCTGGGCTTGGACGCATGCTCTTGGCTGATTTTGGCGGCGAAGTACCTAGCAGCATCGAGGAACTGCAACGGCTACCTGGCGTAGGGCGCAAGACGGCCAACGTAGTTGTTTCGGTGATTTATAATCAGCCCGCTATGGCCGTGGATACGCACGTGTTTCGGGTTTCGCACCGGTTAGGACTGGTGGCCCGTACGGCTACTACGCCATTGGCTGTTGAAAAGGAATTGGTGCAGCATATCCCGCAGGATCTTATTCCGAAAGCGCACCACTGGCTGATTTTACATGGCCGCTACATTTGTGTAGCTCGCCAACCCAAATGCGCCATTTGTCCACTCACTGAGTGGTGCAAATACTACGCTGAGGTAGTTGCCAAACAAATCACCCCGAATGCAAAACCTGCTTCAGCAAGCCTTAATGCAGAAAATAAACAGGCACCTAGTACAACTTAGTATATAAATGGCCTTCTTAAGCACAAACATCAAGGACTAGCAAGCTTGTTCGAGTATCTTCTGTACCGATACCGCCATCTGCTCGCGGTCAAAGGCACTTATAGCTACTTCACGTCCGGCTTTACCAGCGGCTTCTAATTGTGCAGGCGCAGCAAGCAGCTTAGCGAGCAGTGCGCTCAACGCCGCAGCGTCGCTGGGAGGCGAGTACCAGCCACAGCCGTATGTTTCCACCAAGTCTCGTGTCCAGCCATTATTTGTCACGATGACGGGTGTGCCGACGGCGAGGCTGTCGTAGAATTTCGCCGGCGAATTTGTGTCCAGCACGGACATTCCTAGGAACGATACCACCGACACTTCCGCCAGCCGAAACCAGCTAAATACAGCGTGCCTGGGCTGTGGTAGTACCAACCGTATAGCCGAACAGCGGGCAGCGGCTTCCCGTACTCGTGGCTCATCGAACCCGAGCCCCAGAAAAAGCCACGTCAGGTTAGGCACCTGAGTGGCCAATAGCTCTGCTGCTGCCAGCAGCGTCGGAATATCGTTGGCGCGGCCCAGTGTACCAGCATAAAGCACTATACGGCGTCCTTCCAAACCCTGCTCGCGCCGCAAAGCCTCCAAAGCTACATCAGTTGCGCTGGTGGCCAAATCCAGGTCGGTGCCATTGAGCACCGTAGTAACCTTGGAAGGCAGTGCCAATGGAGCTTCTGCACTTGGGGCTCCCAAAACGGTTTCCACGTAGCGCGTCATGTCCGGCGAAAGTGCCATAATATGCTGAGCGCTCCTGTACAGGCTTTTTTCTAGCGCAAACAAGCGCCGCTGCGCCCAGCGGTTCGGTATAGCGCCCATGGCAATAGGAAACGAAGGCCACAGATCCTGCACTTCGAATACCCAAGGCACCTTTCGCCAGCGTGCTACCCGCGCCGCAGCCCAGGCCGCTGTCAGGGGCGTGCTGATACCCCAGATGACATCGGGCTTATCAATTCGCAGACCTTCCTGCACCGCGTAAGCCGCATATTGCCCGAACGCCAGGCCGCGCCGCGCAACTCCCATCCGGTTTTCATACGGCACTTCAGCAGCCCGCATCTCTACCCCTTCTGGCAACCACGGAAACTGCTGCGTAAGCCGTTGCCGCTCCCATGTGCGCGTCGTAATTAGCGTGATACGATGTGTGCGGGCCAAGTGCGCCAACAGCGAATAGTGCCGGCTGGTGGCCGGGCAATCCGGATTGGTGTGATACTGGCTGAAAACGGCTATGTGCACGTTGTAACAGTTACGAATGATGCCGTGTAAGTCGATGCTGCGCAGCTACTGAACTCTTGCAGAACCGGCTTCTTAGCGCTTTATGCAGCCTTCCCTTTACCGTTCGGCCCGGCGTGGACGCGGCCGGTAGTGCGACTCCGTCAGGATATGCTGCGGGTTCTTGTCGGCCATGAGCTGGGCCAGCGTCACGTTAGGATGTTCAGCCATGTACTTGCGCACAATCTGCCAGCCTACCCAAGCTCCAATCCGGCCGGGGCACGTTTTGTCGATTTCCGGGATATTGGGCCGTTCGCCCACATATTTCTGCACCGTGAACGGAGCTGTATTGTAAAGGAGCTTCTTGTCCAAGAAGTGCGCCCAGATCTTGCCTTCGTTGAAGTACACTCCCTGAAGTTCCTTATCGGTGTAGCCTATCAGTAGCGAATCGGCGGTGCAGGGCAGCACCCGTTCTGCAAAGTAGAGCGACTTGCCATACTGCACCATTTCGCCCAACATAGTCTGGTTGGTTAGCTCCTTCTTGTTGTACTTGCTGCTGATGGCCAGCGCGGCGGTTGGCAGCACGTACTCTGGGCGGTAGCGGCGTAGAATATACTCGGGCACATTAGGGCGGTACTTTGCTTTGTCACCCACGAAGAAGTCCAGCCCCAGCACCATCAGGCTGTCGTTCACAAACATATCCTGACTCAGGCCCGATACAAACGTCTTAACCGGCGGTACCCGGAAATCGGGGAAATTATATCGAATATGCTTGAACATGCCCTCCAGACCGTTTTTCAGCATTTCAGAGTCCTGAAATATACTGTCGGTTTGGCGGCCGAGCTGCTGCAGGCCGGGGTTGGTAGCCAGGCGCGTAAGGGTCGCCGCCAGCATACCGTCGGAAGGAAACTGCCGGCGCTGCAGAAATTGGTTGGCGAACAGCGGATGTTCCACCAAAAAACGCTTTGCATCCCCGTCCGTTCTGATCTGAAAAAACGGCTTTTCCAGCCGCTCCAACTGTACCGGGGCCGATACATTAGCCACCGCCGGGTCCGGCGCACAGGATTTTTCGTTTTGTCCGCAGGCAGCCAATAAGGCGGTACAGAAACTGAGCACAACGGGTAGAACGGGGCGCATAGCTAAGGGAAAGTGAGGCACGCTTCTATCTTTGAGGCGAAAATAGCCAAAACCAAACGCCGGACGACGTAGCTTCGTATCTAACGCCCACTCTAGCCTACTTCTGCCATGAAAAAAATGATTCTCGCTGCCCTCCTTGTTGGAGCATCGGCTGCTACGGCTTCGGCCCAGGTTGAAATCGGGCTGAAACTCTCGCCTTCCGTTACCAGTCTGCGTACCGAGTCTCCCAGTGCCTTGGGCTTCCAGAGCGAAGGCAGCAAGCTTACTATCGGCGGCGGTCTTGTTGTAGACTACTTTTTCGGGCAGAACTATGCCTTCAGCACCGGGGTAATGCTCACGGGCAAAGGCGGCAAATTCAGCTATTACGACCCAGCCACCAACCTGCGCTACGAGCAGAAGCTGGGCCTGCAGTACATCGAAGTTCCGGTTACGGTGAAGCTCTTTACCAACGATATTGCCACCGACACCAAGCTCTATTTCCAGTTGGGCGGCTCCCTGAATGCAGCCATTGCCGGCAAAATAAACGGCAACAAGCGCTATTCCGACCCCGGTAAGAATAACCTCGAAAGCAAAGCTTCTGACCACGCCATTATCCCGGATGCAGCGGTGCTGTTGGGCACAGGCGTAGAGTATCAGGTTGGCCAAAGCACGAAAGTGTTTGCCGGAGTCAGCTACCACCGGGGCCTGCTCAACATCGAAAAGTACTTCGAGGATGAGCGGGACTTCTCGGATGTCTCGCTCAAAAACAACGAATTTAGATTGGATCTAGGGCTCAAGTTTTAGCCATCCATCAGCAACGAAAAAGCCCGTTCTGCAGCATGCAGAACGGGCTTTTCTTCTTTCAGGAGGAGTTGTCGCAGACAACTACGCTTGTTTAGTCGGTGATTTCAATCTCAATTTCGCGGTCCTGCAAGCGGGCCATGGCCGCAGCGGCTGAGTGCAGTTCGATTTCCTCACCATGCTCATCCTCGATGCGGTAGTCCGTCAGACCTAGGCTGGTATCCTTCGTGACTTTAATCCACTTGTAGTACTTGAGGTACCACTTCATCTGCCGGCTTACCAGCCCTTTGGTGTAGTACGCGTGCAGGAACGGATGCACATGCAGCGTAATACCCGACTGGTTTTGCGTCACCAGCAAATCCTCGATGCTGTTGTCGATTTCGTCAGTTACCTGGATCGAAGCCGAGATTTTGCCGGTTCCACCGCAGGTGGGGCATACCTCGCCAGTCACGATTTTTTCGGCTGGACGTACGCGTTGCCGCGTAATCTGCAGCAATCCGAACTTGGTGATGGGCAGAATGGTGAAGCGGGCTTTGTCGTGCTTCATGATCTGATACACAACATCCTCCACCTTCTTGCGGCTTTCCCCCGACTTCATATCGATGAAGTCGACGACGATGATACCGCCCATGTCGCGCAGCCGAAGCTGGCGGGCCACCTCTTTGGCGGCCAGCATGTTCACCATCAGTGCTGTAGCTTCCTGGTCGCTTTCCTGGTTGCTCTTGTTCCCGGAGTTGACGTCGATGACGTGCAGGGCTTCGGTATGCTCAATCACCAGGTAGCCGCCGCCAGGCACCGTCACGGTTTTGCCAAACAGCGTTTTCAGCTGCTTTTCAATCCCGAGATGCTCAAACACCTTCACCTTGCCGGTGTAGTGCTTCAGCAAGCCCAGTTTATCAGGCGCAATCTGCTCCAGATAGCCCCGAATTTCGTCGTAGCGGGCCGTTGTATCTACCGTAATAGCGTCAAACGACTCGTTGAGCATATCGCGCAGCATAGAGCTTGTGCGTCCCAACTCTCCCAGCACCTTGTCGCGCTCCTTGGCGATGCGCAACGCCTGGAAGAGTTGCTCCCACTTGCCCACCATGCTTTGCATGTCCCGGTCGAGCTCCGCTACCTCACGGCCCTCGGCTACCGTCCGGATAATGACGCCAAAATTGTCGGGCTTGATGGAAGCAATGAGCCGCTTGAGCCGCTCCCGCTCCGTCTTGCTGACAATCTTCTTCGAAACACTGATGGTGTTTGAAAACGGTACCAGTACCAAATACCGGCCAGCCATCGAAATGTCGGTGGACAAACGCGGCCCCTTGGTCGAAATCGGCTCTTTTACTATCTGAACCAGCACTTGCTGGCTCTTCTTTAGCGTGTCGGCAATCTTGCCTACTTTATCCAGTGGCTTTTCCAAGCCAAAGGATTTGAGGGCAGCTACCGCTGTTTTCTGCGACTGTACGCCCCGCACCCACTTGCTAAGCGAGGGAAATTGCTCGCCTAGGTCGCCGTAGTGCAGAAACGCATCTTTTTCGTACCCGATGTCAATGAACGCAGCGTTCAGACCGGGCATAACTTTCTTGACCGTGCCCAGGAAGATGTCGCCCACCGAGTAATTGGTGTCGTTGCGGTCGAAATGATATTCGATGAGCCGCTTGTCCTGTAGCAGGGCAATCCGTTCTCCTTCCTGAGTAGAATTAATGATTAATTCGTTACTCAATGGATTGGGTTGTTAGGTAATCCCGAGAGCCACAGCTCGCCCCCGAAACCGGCAAAGGGAAGCCGGTACGCGTAGGTACCGGCTTCCCTTGCAAGCCTCGGGGAAAGCGAACTAGTGGCCACTCTCGGGGATACAAGATGAGAGATAGACGGTGACTTGCGTTTAGCCGACAAGCCCCGCCAGCAGACCCCGCAAGGGATTACTTCTTCTTGTGACGGTTTTTGCGCAGGCGCTTCTTCCGTTTGTGGGTAGCAATCTTATGACGCTTTCTTTTTTTTCCGCAGGGCATGTTTGATGAGGTTAAGGGTTAGTAGAAAAGGTACTTAATTCAATTTCTGAAGCTGCTCGTCAACCGAGGCCGTCAGGCCAGGATCAGTGCTCAGGCTTTTGGCTTTCTGGAAAGCTTTCCGGGCATCTTCTTTCGCTCCAGTCTGAGCTAAAGCGACGCCAAGATAAAACTGTCCGTTGACGTTTTCAGGATTTACCTTCGTTAGCTCCCGAAAACGCTCTACTGCTTTCTCGTATTGATTGCTCTGCATCGAGAGCAGACCAAGGTTATAAATGGCCTTTTCGTTCTGCGGATCAATGGCCAATACTTCGCGTAGCAGCACCACACCCTGCACCGGATTTTCGCCAGCCATGAAGGCCATACCCAGGTTGGTTTTGGCATCCAAGTTCTCCGGGTTGTTTTTCAACACTTTCCCATAGAGCTCTTGGCACTTGGCTCCTAGCTGCTTCTGGCGCTCCTGTGTAGTTGCGAAGCTGAATGCTTCGAAGTACGCATCAGCTGCCCGTTTCCAGGCCTGTTCGCCGGGGCGGGCCTGCGCCAGTTGCTCCAAGTAATACCCGGCGCTGTCGAACTTCTCCACTGCCTTATACTTGATTGCCAAGTCCGAGGCTACCCGAAGCTTGGAAATTGGGTCTTTTTCAGCCGAGTACTTCGCCAGCAAACCGTTGATTTCGCGGCGTTGCGCCGGCGCTACCACCATGTGCGGCTGCTCCGGTGTGGCACCGGGCTCGTCGTGGCTGCCGGCCGGGTGGCCGTGCTCGTCTAGTTCGGTGGTAGAAGGGGCCGCCGCGCCATTGTCGCGGTTAGCAGTGCGGGCAGCACTCTGCGCCAAGTCGCCTTTGCCTTCCTTGGGCTTGACAATCACCTTGGGCAGCAGAAACAGCCCAGCTACCAACGCCAGAGCGACGGCAAGCAGAATCAGCTGATGTGAGTTGGTGCGTGTAGCCATCCGAAAAAAGCAGGCCGCCGGGCTTCCATAAGCAGGATGCCCAGCGGCGCCGCCAGCAGTGCGTTATGCCTGAGCCAGAGGCTTAGGCGTTAGCTAGTTCCTTGATTTTCTTGCTGTTCTTGATCTTACCGATGAACGTTTTCGACGGCTTGAAGCTCGGAATAAAATGCTCGTCAATGATGATTGACGTATTTTTCGAGATGTTGCGAGCGACTTTCTTCGCACGTTTTTTGTTTACGAAGCTGCCGAAGCCGCGTACGTAGATGTTGTTGCCTTCGGCCATCGAATCCTTCACGACTTTGAAGAAGGCTTCCACGGTAGCCGAAACGTCTGCTTTCTCAATGCCAGTCTTGTCGGCAATTTCGGCGATTACTTCTGCTTTAGTCACGCTGGTAGGTACTATGGGGTGAAAAATGAGTGCTGGGCAAAAAGTCCAATTCAAGACGTAAGCCCTTGCCCGGTAAGCTGTTCGCTTGCGAATTGGGGCCACAAAGGTAGCCCCCTTTTTTGGTTTTGCAATAGTTTTCACAGCAATAGAAACGGGCTTCTAAAAACCATACAACTTATTCTTTTTCAAACACTTGAATCATCTACTCTCTTCTGTTACGCACCCCTTTTTTGCTAAGACTCTCTTGGAATGGTACCCGCGGCATCGCCGCGACCTGCCTTGGCGCCATACCCGAGACCCATATGCTATCTGGCTGTCGGAGGTGATCCTACAACAAACACGCGTGAAGCAGGGTCTTCCCTATTATTTCACCTTTATCAACTCCTATCCAACGGTGCAGCACTTGGCTGCGGCTCCTGAAGACGAAGTGCTGCGCCACTGGCAGGGCTTGGGATACTACAGCCGCGCCCGGAACATGCACCACACGGCTCAGCAGGTAGTGCGCGAATACGATAGTCAGTTTCCGACTTCTTATGCAGGCTTGCTACAGCTACGGGGGGTCGGCCAATACACGGCGGCGGCTATTGCTTCCTTCGCCTTCAATGAGCAGGTAGCGGTGCTGGATGGCAATGTGTTCCGGGTGCTGGCTCGCGTATTTGGCCTTACGCAAGACATTGCCGCGCCGGCTAACCGCAAAGTATTTCAGCAGTTGGCTGATACTCTCATTCCGGCGGACCAGCCAGCAGAATTCAACCAGGCCATTATGGAGTTTGGTGCTATTCAGTGCACACCCCTAAAACCTGACTGCCTATTTTGCCCATTGCAGAGCCATTGTTACGCGTTTCAGCATGGCATGGTCAGTGAGCTTCCGGTAAAGAGTAAAGCCAAAGCCGCCCGCACCCGCTTCTTTCACTATCTGGTGCTACGCCATGCCGACACGATATACATGCGCAAGCGGGGCCCTAAAGACATCTGGGAAGGACTCTACGACTTTCACCTGCAGGAAACAGAGTCCGGAGAGCTAGCGGCGGTAGCACTAGTGGCGGCCGTCGAGGCAGTAGGCGGCCAGCTAGATCTACAGCAGGTAGAAGAGCCGGTTCAGGCTATGCGTCACGTCCTGAGTCATCAAAAAGTAGAAGCCAAATTCCATGTTGTATGGCTGCAGGAGCCGCTGCCTGCTTCTAGCCTGCAATCAACGGGGCTAGCCGCTTTCAGTAGCTCAGAAATAGAAGAGTTGCCCAAACCCATTTTAATTGCTAACTATATTAGCAATTCGATTAAATAACCAGCTAATTTATTTGGAATTGCTTCTGAGTTTTAATATCTTTAAAGTAAGATAAAGTGTCTCTCTTACCTTTTCTCACATTATAATATTCTACTGATGGCAGGCATCAACAAAGTAATTTTGGTAGGGAATCTGGGCAAAGACCCAGAGGTGCGCCACCTCGAAGGCGGTAGCAGTGTAGCAAACTTTACGCTGGCTACCAACGAGTATTACCGCGACAAGCAAGGCACCCGCATTGAGCGGACCGAATGGCATAACATCGCCGCTTGGCGGGGTTTGGCTGAAATGGCGGAGAAATACCTCAAAAAGGGCCAACAGGTATATGTAGAAGGCAAAATCCGGACGCGCCAATACCAAGATAAGGACAACCAGACCCGCTATATCACCGAAATCATTGCCGACGAAATAACCATGCTGGGCGGCCGGCCGCACGCTACTGATGGCCACAACAGCCAGCAGGAAGCTGCGGCAGAGGCGCCTCAAACGTTCCGACAGGAGCCAGAACTGGACCAACTGCCCTTCTAATCTGGCTACTCCTACAAAAAGCCCTGGCACGCAGCCAGGGCTTTTTGCGTTGCAACGGTTGCCGAAACCTGTGGCGACGGCCGGAAAATATCCAGCATTTTCACGTTTGGTTTCGCGTTACCTTTGAGTTGTACTTCTGCATTGCTGCCAATGCCTGCTTTCCGATTCTCTTGTGTGCTTTCAGTCTTAGGACTGCTTGCCACGGCTTGCACTTCTTCCGGCTCTGAGGGTGACTATACGCCCAAACCGAAAGGCTACAACCGTATTGACCTGCCGCCGCATGCCTACCAGCCGCTGGCGCCAGGCCACCCCTACACGTTCCAGTATTCGCGCTATGCCAAGGTGCTGCGCGACTCGTCTTATCTGGCGCAGCCGCACTGGATCAACGTGTATTATCCAAAGCTGCAGGCTAATGTGCAGATTACGTATGCAAACATTGCCGGCAAACCGCAGCTCTATACCAAGCTGCTAGAGGATGCGCGCAAGCTTACCAGCAAGCACGAAATCAAGGCTACCGCCATTGATGAAAACATCCTGAAAACGCCCAACGGCATGCGGATAGCCGTATTTGAGTTGCAGGGGGAAGTTCCCAGTCAGTTTCAGTTTTATACCACCGACAGTACAAAACACTTCTTCCGCGGAGCCCTCTACTTCCGTACGGCTACTGCCAACGACTCGTTGGCGCCGGTGATTGACTACGTGAAAAAGGACATTGTGCAGCTGCTGAACACGCTAAAATACCAGTAACCAGAGCTGATAGCTGACTGCTAGTTGCTGTTGGCTATCTGCTCGGTTCCTGGCTAACAGCCAATAGCTAACAGCTATTAGATGAGTAATTTCTTTCAGACCAAGATTGAATACCTGCGCGGGGTGGGGCTGCAGCGGGCTCAACTGCTGCAAAAAGAGTTGAACCTATTCACCTACGGTGATTTGATCCAGCGGTATCCGTTCCGCTACCTCGACCGCACGCAATTTTACAACATCTGCGACCTGCACGACGACTTACCTTACGTGCAGGTGAAAGGCATTCTGCGCAACCGTGAAGTAGTAGGAGAAGGCCCCAAGAAGCGCATGGTGGCCAAAATAGCGGATGCCAGCGGTGAACTGGAGCTGGTGTGGTTCAAGGGAGTGAACTACCTGGAGAAAATCATCAAAAACCACCAGGAATACATCGTTTTTGGCAAGCCTACCATGTTCAATGGGCGGCCCCAGATGGCACACCCAGAACTGGAAGAAGTAACCGAAGCAAAACCAGGCCAGAGCTACCTGCAACCTGTTTACAACACCACCGAGAAGCTCAAGAACTACCACCGCGTGGATAGCAAGGCTATTGCGCGCATGGTCTTCGATCTGCTGAAGCTTGCGCTGCCGCAGGTGCACGAAACGCTTTCGGAAGACTTGGTGCGGCAGTATGGGCTGATGGACAAGGCCACTGCCTACCAGCAGATTCACTTTCCGCAGAGCACCGAATTGCTGCAGGCGGCACGGTTTCGGCTCAAGTTTGAGGAACTGTTCTACGTGCAGCTTAAGCTGCTGCGCCAGCGCGACCAGCGCAAAGTAGAATTGGCCGGACAAATATTCCGGGAAGTGCCGTCCCTGGTGCATTTCTACAAAGAGGTGATGCCTTTTGACCTGACCGGGGCTCAGAAGCGCGTCATCCACGATATCTACAAAGACTTCTGCTCCGGCAAGCAAATGAACCGGCTGTTGCAAGGCGACGTGGGCTCGGGCAAAACTATTGTGGCCTTCATCAGCATGCTAATGGCAGCTGATAACGGCGCACAAAGCTGCCTGATGGCGCCCACTGAAATTCTGGCTGACCAGCACTATGTAGGCCTGAAGCAGTACGCCGACCTGCTGGGTCTCAACATCGGGAAGCTGACCGGCAGCACCCGCACGGCCGAGCGGCGCGTGCTACACGAGCAGTTGCGTTCTGGTGAAATGCACATGTTGGTTGGCACGCACGCGTTGCTCGAAGATGTAGTGCAGTTCCGCAACCTGGGCCTCACCATCATGGACGAGCAGCACCGGTTTGGTGTAGCACAACGCTCCAAGCTCTGGCAGAAGAACCCGCATGTGATACCCCATGTGCTGGTGATGACGGCGACACCCATTCCGCGCACGCTGGCCATGACGCTCTACGGCGACCTAGACGTGTCTGTAATTGATGAGCTACCGGCTGGCCGCAAGCCTATCGTCACGGTGCACCGCTTCGACTCAAACCGCCTGAAAGTGTTCGGCTTCCTGCGCGACCAGATCAACCTGGGCCGGCAGGTATACATCGTCTACCCGCTGATTGAGGAGAGCGAAGCCATGGCCGATTACAAGGACCTCATGGACGGCTACGAAAGCATTGCGCGCGCCTTTCCGGAGTTCCAGATCAGCATCGTGCATGGGCGCATGTCGGCGGCCGAGAAGGATGCTGAGATGCAGCGCTTCGTGGAGCGCAAAACCCAGATTATGGTGGCTACCACCGTCATTGAGGTAGGCGTGAACGTGCCCAATGCTTCTGTAATGGTGATTGAAAGCACTGAACGGTTTGGCCTATCGCAGCTGCACCAGCTGCGTGGCCGCGTGGGCCGGGGCGCTGAGCAGAGCTACTGCATTCTGATGAGTGGCTACAAGCTCAGCAAAGACTCCCGTACGCGCATCGAAACGATGGTGCGCACCAACAATGGATTTGAAATTGCCGATATCGACCTGAAGCTGCGGGGGCCCGGCGACCTGATGGGCACCCAGCAAAGCGGCGTGCTGGACCTGCTGATAGCCGACCTGGCCAAAGATGGCCGCATTCTGGCCGAAAGCCGGGCAGCGGCTCAGGCTCTGCTCAACGACGACCCCGCCCTGGCTAAGCCTGACAATCAGCCCATCCGGCGGCACATCGAGAGTTTACCTGCTACAGCCGTCAACTGGAGCCGAATCAGCTAGCAGCTAGCCTGCTGGCATCGTTGCGGGCTGGGCATAAAAAAAGCGACCCTCAACGGCCGCTTACCGAAAATTCTATTGAAAGCTTGTAGCTGAATGGCTGACAGGCTCCATGGTGTGCCACTGGGAATCCCCCGCCGGGGCGTCGGACTGGACTGTGAGCTGCTGCAGAAGTGACACCGGCTGAACTGGAGTTACCTGGACTGAGCGCATGGCTTTTGCCATATCCGACAGGTTTGATGGTTCTTTTGCTACCTTACCGATGATGATGAGAGCGAAGAGAAGAATGAAGCGAAGTAAAGATTTCATATTGAGTGTGTAGCTGCCCCGACTAGCGAAAGCGCGGCGGAACAAAGTTAAGGCCAAATTTCTTCTCCGCTGGTAGCTTTCTGATTACCAGTAAGCTCTACAGTGGATGAAAACTCCCATTCAATGCTCTGGAGAAAGAAAATTGCCGTCTACTTATTTTTCAGAGAGTAGATAATCAGCACTTCTCATTCTCCTTCCATGCAGGCTGCAATTAATATTTCGCCTGCAAAGTAAACGGAGAGCAGGCGCAAAAGTGACCTTCTCAGCATTATGGAAGCATGAACAAATCGTTACCCGACGGCCGGTTGCCTGAACGGGTGCGGGGCGTGTACGGCAAGAGCTTGGAGTTGGATACCTTTGGAGAATACATTTTTTTGGGTTTTGTCCATTACTCCACGTAACCTGCTTTCTTCGTGCGTTTTAAATATCTACTAGCTGCCAGCTCCCTTGCTTGCGGCCTGCTGTTTACTCCCACTGTAGTGTGGGCTCAGAAAGTAAAGTCAGCCTCTTTCAGCTACATTCCGGAGCAGTCTGATGACCGCTACAACCAGCGTGTAGCACGCAAAACGCTGCCTTTGGCTAAAGGAGGCTTCCTCATTCTGGCGCACAAATCGGCTACAGAATATGCTGTGGAGCGCTACGACGCCGACCTCAAGCTGCAATGGGCTGCCTCTTTGCCCCTCACCGCTGAGCAGGCCATTGACGGGTTTGCCAGCAGCAACAGTCAGGCTGTTGTCGTGATTCATCAGAAAAACGGGGCTTCTCAGACACTGTCGGCGCAGGCTATTGACCTCAGCAACGGACAGAAGGCACCGCTAAAGAAACTGATAGATACCGGCATCCGCGACCGGCGCCCCGGCGTCGCTTTTTCACCCGATGGCAGCAAGCTGGTAGCTTGGCGCTACCTCACCCGCGACGTGCAAATACGGTCCATCAGCGCCAGTGTTTATGACGAAAAGCTAACCAAGGTGAAAGACCGGGCCTACGACTTCAGTGACCAGGGTGCTTTCTTTTCCACTACCATCCACGTCGGCAATGACGGCACGCAGTACGTGACGCTCGTGAGCGACGAGATGAAGAAGCTGACAGTACGCCGCTACCTCAACACAGCCAACAACATCAAAGTAATGTCGGTAGCGGTAGGCGGTGTTTTCGGCGGCAAAGTCGTCAACGTGTTTGACTCTCGCTTTCTGCTGCAGCCCGACAATACCCTGTATGCCGCGGCCATTTGCAACGAGCGGGAGAGCGGACTTTACTACAGCCTGAAAGTGGTCAAGTTTGACTTCTCGGGGGAAGGGGATATGAAGTTTGCGCCCGAGTTTCGCTTCACGCCTGAGTACCTAGCCGAAACCAATAAGGCCAGCGCGACCAATGCCAAGCGCCTAGAAGACGTGTATCTCACGGATTTACTCATTTCGGAAGAGAAACAGCTGGTTGTGGTAGCAGAGAAGAAATATGAGGAAGGCGGAGACGATTCGCCTGGCCATACCCGCGAACTGCATTTGTTTGGATACAATGAGTTTCAGGCCCCTAGCTGGCACAGCATAATTGCTAAAGACCAAGTAGCCCCTGCTACTGAGGGCTTCAGCAGTATCGGCTACCGCGCCACCGTATTCGGGCAGGATATTCAGTTTGTAACCTGGGAGAAACTCAAAAACAAGTCCGATTTGTACCTGCGCCGGGTAAACGCGCAGACAGGCGTAATTTCGGAGCCAAAGGGTTTGGGCCTGAACGTGGCCGCCGACCAGAACCCTTCCTATGTGAAGGATTTCACTGGCTGGCTTGATGCCAAAACCCTCATCGGCGTCAGCCGCCCCAGCAAGAAATCAGCGGCCCTCATGCTGAACAAGATTGTGGTAAAGTAAACCACGGATTCTTTCTGATGTAAAAAAGCCGCCTCTGTTCCCAGAGGCGGCTTTTTCGTTTGTATTGCGGTTGGCTTATGGAAAGATGCCGAGGGACTGGTAGCTGACGCCGATTTTCTCGATGGCGCTGTAGAAAGCGGCTGTGCGTAGGTCAGTGATACTTGGTATGTCATCCATTACCTTACGAATGGACTGGTAGGCGGTAATCATCGTGTCCTCAAGGCCAGAACGCACAAGATCTATTTCGTCGGCGCCGTGGATGATGAGTTGCCGCTCCTCGGGAGTAACGGTTTTGCCGGTGGTGCGCTCAATGGTGGTAACCAAGCGGCGCATAGCAGCCTCCTCAGCGCGTTTGCCCATACGGCCAAACCGCACGTTCGACAGGTTTTTCAGCCACTCGAAGTACGATACTGTCACGCCGCCAGCGTTGAGGTATAAGTCAGGCAGAATGATAATGCCTTTCTCCAGCAGGATTTTCTCGGCTCCCTGCGTGGTAGGACCGTTGGCTCCTTCCGCAACAATTTTGGCCTTGATGTTGGCTGCGTTGCCCTCATGAATCTGGTTTTCCAACGCGGCGGGCAGCAGTACGTCGCACTCGTATTCCAGCAAATCCAGCGACTCAGCTATGTCTTTTGCGCCGGCGAAGCCCAGCACGGAGCCCGTTTCCTGGCGGTGCTTGAACACGGCTGCCACGTCGAGGCCTTTCTCGTTGTAGATGCCGCCTTCCCGCTCGGCAATGCCGGTGATAAGGGCGCCTTCTTCCTGGCAGAAATGCGCCGCGTAGTAGCCCACGTTGCCCAGGCCCTGCACAATAATGCGCTTGCCGGCAATACCGCTACTCAGGCCCGCTTTCTTCAGCATGGGCTCATCGAGCAGCAGTTCCCGCAGGCCGTAGAACACGCCCAGTCCCGTGGCCTCGGTCCGCCCCCGGATACCGCCCTGCCCGACGGGTTTGCCGGTCACACAGCCCAGCGCGTTGGTGTCGCCGTACTTGAACGTCATGTACGTATCGGCAATCCAGGCCATTTCGCGGCTACCGGTACCGTAGTCAGGGGCCGGCACGTCCATGCCCGGGCCGATCAGGTTTTTCTTGATCAGCTCACTGGCGTAGCGTCGCGTTACGCGCTCCAGCACGTTGACGGGCGTGGTGCGCGGATTGATTTTCACGCCACCTTTCGCGCCACCGAACGGCACGTCCACCAGCGCACACTTAAAGGTCATGAGCGTGGCCAGAGCCATTACTTCCTCCTCGTCTACATACACGCTGTACCGGATGCCGCCTTTGCTGGGCAGCTTGTGGTGACTGTGCTGCACCCGGATACCTTCGAACACCTGCACATGACCGTCTACCTCCACCGGGAAGTTGACCTTATAAATGCTGTTGCAGGCCCGGATTTGGGCAATGATGCCGGGGTCGAGTTTGGAAAAGCTTGCCGCATGGTCGTAAAACCGCAGCACGCTCTCGTAAAAGTCTTTGCCCTGTACCTGTTCGTTGGCCATAAGTGGATGGAATGAAGGTGGGAGTATCTCCTTGCAAACGGCAGCCCGGCCGCTGGCGTTGTGCCAAGGTTCGTTTTTGAGCCTGATTTAACGGTGTAGAGACGCGTATTCGCGTCTCGTCATTGCTGATGTTGTTTACCCAACCAGCCAGAATAACTCTAACAGCCCACGCCATAGCCAAAGGTCTGTGTGGTGCGGACGACGAGACGCGAATACGCGTCTCTACACCATCCTGACCTCTAAAACACAACAAGCCGCCCCCGAACCGGGAGCGGCTTGTTGTTACTCAGATTCTCATCGGTTTCACAACCCGCAGAAAGCGCCTGCCAGCACTGTCTACAACATCCGTCAAATCCGATGAATCCGGCTAAATCCCTGATTTAGTAGGTGTACTCGTTGGCGGCAATGAGGTGGTCAGCAATGCGACGACGGGCCTCCTTGGCGTTGTAGAGGTCGGCTTTGGTGAACCGCTTCAGGCCCATAGCCAGCAGGCGCTGCTCGTCACCCTCAGTCATAGTGCCGATGGCGTCTTTGCCAAACTTGTTCACCTGATCTACCGTGTCGTAGAGATACACGCGGGCAATATCGATTTGCGTCGAAACGGCCTCCTCGCCTTTGGTGGCGGCTTCCTTCTCTACGCGCAGCAACGTGCTTTCGGCGGTGTACACCTTGATGGCCATGTCGGCAATGTTCATCAGTACTTCCTGCTCTTTGGCGAGCGAGTTCATGTACTTCTGCACGGCCGTACCAGCTACCATCAAGATGGCCTTCTTCAGCTTGGCAATGGTCTTTTTCTCAGCAGCAAACAGGCCGGTTTCCTCTTCCAGATTGAAGTCCGGAATGGCCATCAGCTCCTGCTGCACGGCCTGGGCGGGGCCCATCAGGTCCAGTTCGCCTTTCATGGCCTTCTTCAGGATCATGTCGACGGCCAGCATGCGGTTGATTTCGTTGGTACCCTCGAAGATGCGGTTGATGCGCGAATCCCGGTAGGCGCGGTCCATGGGGTAATCGGCCGAGAAGCCGTAGCCACCGTAGATCTGTACGCCTTCATCCACCACGTAGTCGAGCACTTCTGAGCCTTCCACTTTCAGAATGGCGCACTCCACAGCAAACTCGCGGGCAGCCCCCAGCAGGGCCTCGTTGTGGCTCTGGCCTTTGCTGAGCAGCTCCTGCTCCATGCGGAAGATGTCCATGCCGGCGCGGTAAATAGCCGATTCTACGGCGTAAATCCGCACGGCCTGCTGGGCCAGCTTGTACTTGATAGCGCCGAACTTGCTGATGGGCAGCTTGAACTGCACCCGCTCGTTAGCATACTTCACACTCAGCGTGGCAGCCATTTTGGTAGCACCCAGGCAAGCGGCAGCCAGCTTGATGCGGCCGATGTTCAGGATGTTGAAAGCAATGAGGTGGCCTTTGCCAATCTCGCCCAGCACCGCCGATTTCGGCACTTTCACGTCGGACAGGAACACCTGGCGGGTCGAGGAACCCTTGATGCCCATCTTGTGCTCCTCGTTGCCGAGGCTCAGGCCGGGCGTGTTTTTCTCCACAATGAAGCCGGTGAACTTGTCACCATCCACCTGCGCAAACACGATGAATACGTCGGCGAAACCGCCGTTGGTAATCCACATTTTCTGGCCGTTGAGCACGTAATGCTCACCGTCCTCGGTGGGCATGGCTTTAGTTTTGGCGCCCAAGGCGTCGGAACCGGAGCCAGGCTCGGTGAGGCAGTAGGCACCCATCAACTCGCCGTTGGTGAGGCCGGGCAGGTACTTGGCCTTCTGCTCGTCGTTGCCGAAGTACAGAATGGGCAGCATGGCAATGCCGGTATGCGCCGCGAAGGCCACCGGGAACGAGTGGCCACCGCCCACACCCTCCGTCACGCGCAGCGACGTGGGGAAGTCCATGTCCAGTCCGCCGTACTGCTCAGGAATGCTCACGCCGAACAGGCCCAGTTGACCGGCTTTTTCCATCAGGCCGCGCATGAGGCCTTCCTCGTGGTTATCGAGGCGCTCCAGCAACGGCTGCACCTCCTTCTCCACGAAGTCGAGAGCAGTCTGGTGCATCATGTTCTGCTCCTCCGAAAAATCGGCGGGCGTGAATACGTCCTGGGCGTCGGTTTCCTTGATGATAAACTCGCCGCCTTTCACAAGTTGGTTGGTTACTTCCATGACCGGGTGAGGGTTGATGTGGGAAAATTCGAAGTCAAAAAGAAGAGAAACTACTCGGCTTACCTACTATTTACCGGCAAGTAAGCCCCGTTGTTTTGTCGTACCGAAAGATACAAAAATTTGTTATGCTTGCCGACTAGTTCACGAAAAGAAAACCCCAGTTTGATGTGGGGTTTCTTTTTGCGGTTCGGCAGAACGTGTAGAGACGCAATATTTTGCGTCTCCTTTTTGCTGACGTTGTTTAGCATGGGCGGTGCCAGCCGTTCAACGACGAGACGCAAAATATTGCGTCTCTACACCGTTCCAACTACGCAGCTTTGGCTTGTGCCGTGAGCGGCTGAGTTTTCCGTCCGAAGCTGGGCTTCGGGCCGCCCACGGCACAAGCTAAAGCATGTGCTGTTACTAGTCGAGCTATGGCTTGTTTTTTAACTGCTCCAAACCACCGCTTTTGATTAGTTGCTGTGTGTCTTTGTACTGGTATTGCATGAAGGCCGCAATTGCCGATAAATAGGCCAGCTGTTTGGTCTCAGGCAATGAATACTGCTTAAGGAAGCTACCATAATCGGACAGTATTTCGGATACTGAGCCATTCCTCAGGATAATGACCTTGCCCTTTTGATTGATAAAGAGCTGGCCGGAATCATGAGAGCCTGACAGGAACATGTAAACACCATCCGTAAACTGTTTCTGTGAACGATTAAGAACATTAAAAACAGGAACGTATAAGTATTCCCCTCCTATTGTCATTGGCGCGCCATCCCGCTTCTCCAAATAGTGACACAGTTGGGCAACAATAGGCGTTGAAACCTTTACTGCTTCACGCATGGAAAAATCGAACCGTTGCGCCTGAGCTTGGTAGTTTGCTGAAACTGTAAGCCAGAAAAAAGTGAAGATGAGCAGCAGTGAAGCACCTTTGTTGCCTGGTAATCGAGACTGATTACTTGTGCGGTAGAGATGCTTCACTGCGTTCAGCATGACGTGCTTTTAAGCTAAAGCATGTGCTACTTCAGCAGCTCGTAGATGCCGGCTACGCCCTGGCCGCCCCCTACGCAGGCGGTTACCATGCCGTACTTTTGGCCCCGGGCGCGCAGCTCGTGGAACAGCTGGATGCTGAGCTTAGCGCCGGAGCAGCCCAGCGGGTGGCCAAGGGCAATGGCGCCGCCGTTCACGTTCACTTTGCTCTGGTCCATGTGCAGCTCGCGCATCACTGCGAGGCTCTGGGAGGCGAAGGCCTCGTTCAGCTCGAACAGGTCGATGTCCTGAAGCTTCATACCGGCCTGGCGCAGTGCCTTCGGCACGGCCTTGATGGGGCCCATGCCCATGATGCGCGGGTCGATGCCTTCGGTGGCGTAGGTCACCATGCGGGCAATCGGCTCCAGATTCAGCTCCTTCACCATGCGCTCCGACATGACGATGACGAAAGCGGCACCGTCGGAAGTCTGCGAGGAGTTACCGGCCGTTACCGAGCCGTTGGCGGCAAACACGGGGCGCAGCTTGCCCAAGGCCTCCAGGGAAGTATCGGCGCGGGGGCCTTCGTCGGTATCGACTACGAACGAGCGGTTTTTCTTTTTGCCGGTGGCTTGGTCGAGGTAGGTTTCCTCCACGGTTACGGGCACAATCTGGTCCTTGAACTTGCCTTCCTGAATGGCTTTGATGGCCTTCTGGTGCGAGTTGTAAGCAAACTGGTCCTGGTCTTCGCGGGTGATGCCGTAATCCTGGGCCACGGCTTCGGCGGTGAGGCCCATGCCGAGGTAGTAGTCGGGGTGCTTCTGGGCCAGGTTGTAGTTGGGCACGGTTTTCCAGCCCACGGTGGGCACTAGGCTCATGCTTTCGGTACCGCCGGCCACGATGCAGTCGGCCATACCAGCGGCAATTTTACCGGCGGCCATGGCAATGGTTTCCACGCCGGAGCCGCAGTAGCGGTTCACGATGAGGCCCGACACATTCATCGGCAGAGCCAGCAGCGAAATCAGGCGGCCCATCTGCAGGCCCTGCTCGGCCTCGGGTACGGCGTTGCCCACAATCACGTCGTCGATGCGGGTGGGGTCCAGCTGGGGCACCGAGGCCACCAAGTGCTTGATGACGTCGGCGGCGAGGTCATCGGGGCGGGTGAAGCGGAAACCGCCGCGGTTGGCCTTGCCAACGGCCGTACGGTAACCGGCTACGATATATGCGTTCATGGTTTCAAGTCTTAGAGAAGGTGGGGAAGTAGAGGTAGGCTACCTCCCCTCCTTGGAAAGGAGGGGTTGGGGGTGGTTGACGGCTGGTAGAACAGTTTTTAGAACTAGCTCTAGTATTGTTCTGACGTCATTCAACCACCCCTAGCCCCTCCTTTCCAAGGAGGGGAACTAGTTTTTAGCTCTAGTTTCTCAAGGGTTTGCCGGTCGTCAGAATCGACTGAATACGCTCCAGCGTTTTCCGCTCGCCGGTGAGGCTGAGGAAGGCTTCGCGCTCCAGGTCCAGCAGGTACTGCTCCGATACTTCGGTGGGACTGCTCAGGTCGCCGCCGCACATGATATAGGCCAACTTGTTGGCAATTTTCACGTCGTGGTCGGAGATGTAGCGGCCTTCCTTCATGGCGTGTACGCCGGTCAGGAACATGCCCAGAGCGCCTTTGCCCTGCACCTTGATGTTGGTTTTCTGCAGCGGCTGGGTGTAGCCATCCTCGGCCAGCTCAATGGCGGCGGCTTTGGCCTGAGCCAGTACGCGGTTGGAGTTCACCACCACTTCGTCGCCGCGGCGCAGGAAGCCCAGGTCGAAGGCTTCGTGGGCCGAGGTGGATACTTTGGCGGTGCTCACCGTCATGAAGGCGTTGCGCAGCAGGTTGTACTCCGGCTCACCTTCCTCGTATTTGAGGGCGGTGCGCAAGGTCATTTCCTTGGTGCCGCCACCGCCCGGAATCAGGCCCACGCCGAATTCCACAAGGCCCATGTAGGTTTCGGCCGCCGCAACTACCCGGTCGCAGTGCAGGTTCAGCTCGCAGCCGCCGCCCAGGGCCAAGCCGTGGGGTGCGCCCACCACCGGAATGCTGCTGTAGCGCATCCGCATCATAGCCTGCTGGAACTGGGCAATCATCAGGTTCAGCTCGTCGTACTCCTGGTCCAGCGCGAACATGTACACGAGGCCCAGGTTGGCCCCAGCCGAGAAGTTCGGCGCGTCGTTGCCCACCACGAGGCCGCGGAAGTCCTTTTCGGCCAGCTCCACGCCTTTCAGCAGGCCCTGGATGACGTCGGAACCCAGTGCGTTCATCTTCGAGTGGAACTCCACATTCAGAATCCCGTCGCCCATGTCGAGTACCGAGGCCCCAGCGTTTTTCCACAGCACTTTGCCCGTGGCGCGCAGGTTATCCAGAATAATGAAGTTCTCCATGCCCGGAATGGCCTGGTAGCTCTTCGACTCGATGTCGTAGAACTGCTTCACGCCCGCTTCGCTCACTTTGTAGAAGGCGGTGTGGCCGGCGGCTACCATCTCCTCTACCCACGGCGCTACGGTTTTGCCTTCAACCTTGGCCAGCTCCAGACCCTTCTGCACGCCCAAGGCATCCCAGGTTTCGAAGGGGCCCAGGTCCCAGCCGAAGCCGGCGCGCAGGGCGTCGTCAATCTTGTAGAGCGAGTCGGTGATTTCCGGAATCCGGTTGCTCACGTAGGCAAACAGACCGGCGAAGGTCTTGCGGTAGAAGTCCCCGGCTTTGTCTTTGCCGGCGGCCAGCACCTTGAAGCGGTCCGCCAGCTTTTCAATCGGCTTGGTGGCTTCCAGAGTGGCAAACTTCACCTTCTGACTGGGCTTGTATTCCAGCGTATTCAGGTCGAGGGCCTGAATTTCCGACTTACCGCCGGCGCCCTTCACTTTCTTGTAGAAGCCTTGGGCGGTTTTGTCGCCCAGCCATTTGTTCTCGGCCATCTTCTTGATGAAGTCGGGCAGCTGAAACACGTGCTTGGCTTCGTCGTTGGGCAGGTTCTGGGCGAGGCCGTTGGCCACGTTGATCATCGTATCCAGACCTACCACATCAGAGGTGCGGAACGTGGCCGACTTGGCGTGGCCGATAACCGGCCCGGTCAGCTTGTCCACTTCCTCCACCGTCAGGCCTAACTCGCTCATCACCTGCACCACGTCCATGATGGCGAAAACGCCCACCCGGTTGGCAATGAAAGCGGGCGTGTCTTTGGCCAGCACTGTGGTTTTGCCCAAGTACAGGTCGCCGTAGTGCATCAGGAAATCCACCACCGACTTGTCGGTTTCCGGCGTCGGGATGATTTCGAGCAGCTTCAGGTAGCGGGGCGGGTTGAAGAAGTGCGTGCCGCAGAAGTGCTTGCGGAAGTCGTCAGAGCGGCCTTCCGTCATCATGTGAATCGGAATGCCCGAGGTGTTCGACGTGATGAGCGTGCCGGGCTTGCGGTACTGCTCTACGCGCTCAAACAGGCTCTTTTTGATGTCGAGACGCTCTACTACCACCTCAATCGTCCAGTCGCAGCCGGCAATGTCCTTGAGGTTATCGTCAAAGTTGCCGGTCTTGATGCGGCTCACGTCCTGCTTGCGGTACAACGGCGAGGGGTTGGCCGCAACGGCCGCCTGCAGCGAGCTGTTCACGATGCGGTTCTTCACGGCCGGGTTGTCCAGCTTCAGGCCTTTGGCCTCTTCAGCGGGCAGCAGCTCCTTGGGCGCAATGTCGAGCAGCAGTACCTGCACACCGATGTTGGCGAAGTGGCACGCAATGCGCGAGCCCATCACCCCGGAGCCCAATACGGCTACTTTTTTGATGGTACGATTCATTCGTGGGGAGGAATGAGGTGGGAAGAAATAAGTTGTTGGTTGTCAGCTATCAGTCACCGGCCCAAGGCCGAAACTAGTCGTCATGCCGAGTTTCTGAACAAACAAGCTCCCTTTCAAGCGGGAAGCCAGCCTATAAAAAAAGCCCCGGTCGCCCGGCTACGCCGGCGACTCGGAGCGCTGAGGTTTCAGCTTGAAATCGTCGTAGAGGGTTTTTCCCTCAATCATGCCCGTAATCTGGGCTACTACCTTGAAGAACACATTCAACTCACTCTGCGGGATTTTCTCGCGCACTTTCAGGTTGAAGTGGCGCACCGTTTGGCGGGAAATTTCCTTGCCACGCAGGCCTTCCTCGGTCAGGAAGATGCGTACCGAGCGTTTGTCCTGGGTGTCAGCCTGTTTATAGATCAGGCCTTTTTCTTCCATAGAGCGCAGAATGCGCGTCAAGGAACGTGTTTCCAATCCTAGCAGCGGTGCTATCTTCGTAGCGGGCGTGCCGTTTTCCTGGTCGATGTTCAGCAACACAAAGCCAATGCTCGTGGTGATGTCGTGCTTGGCCGCCTGCGTATTGTACATACGCGAAATGGCGTGCCAGGCAACTTTGATGTTATAATCGACGGTTTCTTCGGGAGTCATGGGGAGGTACGGCAAGTGCGGTAAACATACAGAAATATGTTATGCTTGCATACTAAGTTACTCAAAAAAGTTTTGTCCTGTACGTGCCTTTGCTCATCCACTTGCTTCTATTGCTGCAAGTGACTAGCGGCCTCACTATACGTCTTGAGTCAAATCAATCAACAAAAAAAGGCCTGGCAACTCAGTGGAGTAGCCAGGCCTTTTTTCAAGAGAATCAAATTGGGATTAGGGCTTTACAGCATGCTGGTACAGACTTTCAATCAGCCCCTTATTATTCTCAGTAATAGCTTTGCGCTTGACCTTCATGGTGGGCGTCATTTCGCCGGTTTCCACGGTCCAGAGCTGGGGCAGCAAGGCAATTTTCTTGACCTGCTCCCATTGTGCGAATCCACCGTTGTACTTGTGCACAAGGTCTTCGTACATCTTCACCACCTTTTCGTTTTTGACTAACTCCTCATTGGAGCAGTTGCAGTCCACACCGTTGCGCTTGCACCAGCCTTTGAGGTCGTCGAAGGAAGGAATGACGAGGGCCGACGGGAATTTCTGGCCGTCGCCGACCACCATGCACTGCTCTACCAGCGGCGACTCTTTCAGCTTGCCTTCCAGCACCTGCGGGGCAATGTATTTGCCGCCCGAGGTCTTGAACATCTCCTTCTTGCGGTCGGTGATTTTGAGGAATTTGCCTTCTACCATCTCGCCGATGTCGCCGGTATGGAACCAACCTTCCTCGTCGAATTCCTTGGCCGTCAGCTCAGGCTTGTTGTAGTAGCCTTTCATCACCGACTCCGACTTGGTTAGAATCTCGCCGTCAGCAGCAATTTTCACCTCGGTGTTGTCGATGATAGGGCCCACGGTGCCAATCATGTTGTTTTCGGGCTCGTAGCCGCCAACTGCAATAACGGGAGAGGTTTCGGTAAGCCCGTAGCCTTCCATCACCCGAATGCCGGCCGACCAGAACACGCGGGCTAAGCGAGGCTGCAGGGCCCCGCCCCCACTCACAATACACCGCAGGTTGCCGCCAAGGGCCTCGCGCCACTTGTTGAAGATGAGCTTATTGGCCAGCTTGAGCTGCGTGTTGTAGAAGAAGCCGTGGTCTTTCTGGTTGTCGTACTTCAGGCCCAGATCCAGGGCCCAGAAAAACAGGCTCTTCTTGACGCCTTCCAGCGTGTGCCCTTTCGCTACAATCTTGTCGTAGACCTTTTCGAGCAGGCGCGGCACAGTGGTAAAGATTTCGGGTTTTACCTCGCGCAGGTTGTCGGCAATGGTTTCCATGCTCTCGGCGTAGTAGATGCTCACGCCGTTGATAAGGTACAGATGCGTTACCATCCGCTCGAAGATGTGGCAGAGCGGCAGGAAACTCAAGGCTTTATCGTCCTTCGTGACGGGCACGAAGCGTTGGGAATTGCGGCAGTTGCTGAGCAGGTTGTTATGCGTTAGCATTACGCCCTTCGGCTGGCCAGTAGTACCGGAAGTATAGATAAGCGTCAGCAGATCTTCAGGCTGCACGGCCGCTTTTATGGGCTCTAAATCTGCAGGATTCCCTTTTTTGCCCAGTTCCAGCAGTTCGGAGAAATGCCGGGCACCTAGTACTTTGTCAAAAGTAAAAATATTGTCAGGCGGAATGTTCAAGCCCTGCGTGGCCTCCCGCACTTTGTCCAGCAACTTCGTATCGGCCACAAAAACGGCTTTTACTCCGGCATCGGTGAAGATGTATTTATAGTCTTCTACCGTAATGCTTGGGTACATAGGTACGCTGGTAGCACCTAGCTGCGCAATACCAAAATCGGCGAACATCCACTCGGGACGGTTCATAGAAATGATGGCGACTTTGTCATCTTTCCCGATGCCTAAGCTGCGCAGGCCGAGGCTCACCAGATTCACCTGTTCTACCACCGTATCGGTGCTGATGGGCGTGTACTGGCCGTTGATTTTGGCCGCGAAGCAGTCAGGTTTGTTGTACTTCTGCTGCAGATTGGGCAGAATATCGAACGTACGGCGAATGTCCATAGAGTGAAAAGGCACTAAGGTGGGACTGGCGAATGAAGGTCAGTTTTGCGTTCCTGCCCAGCCTTACTACCTAAGCCGAACGGGAAACGCTGCTTAAATAACTACTTTTTTCGCGGGAAAGCTCCTATCTGCCGCAGAAAGCCAATAGGGCCGTGGCAGGCTTTTGCGTAGCTTTGTCGGAGTCCGCATCTTCTGTGCCCGATGAATCTGGCCATTTTTTTTGATCCGCTCCACGAAGAGCTACCGTCTGCTACTGCCAGTGCCACTGCGTTGGCAGCATATATTTCGGCTTTCCTGGATGTTTTTCCTGACTGGCGGGCGGCAGATATGGCGCTTATCGGGCTGGATGAATGGCGCGGTAGCGCCGCAGGCCAGCCTGCTCTACAAGGCGCCGATGAAGTACGCCGCCGCTTTTACCAACTGCAGAAAGGCACCGGCCCGGCCCGTATTGTTGACTTAGGCAACCTGCGGCCCGGCCTTACACTCGATGACACCTACCAGCGTCTGCGCGAAATTGTGGCCGTATTGCTGGAGCATAACACAGTACCTATTCTGCTAGGCGGCTCCCATGACTTAGACTATGGGCAGTTTCTGGCCTACGAAACGCTCGACCGGCCTATTAGCTTTGCTGCCGTAGATGCGCGAGTAGATATGGCCGAGCAGGATTGTGCCGTGCCGGAAGAGAGCCATCTGCGGCGCATGCTTATGCATGAGCCTAGCTTCCTGTTCAATTTCGCGCAGTTGGCGCACCAGCAATACTTGGTGGCGCCGGATGTACTAGCGGCGTTGGAAAAGCTGCATTTTGAAACCCTCCGCGTGGGCCAGATCCGCGACGACATCCGGCAGTCGGAACCACTGCTTCGCCAAGCCGATTTCGTGAGCTTTGATATTGCGGCCCTGCGCTGGAACGACGCGCCAGGCTATTATCCGGCCAACCCGTTTGGGCTTACCAACGAAGAGGCCGCCAAGTTGGCTTGGTATGCCGGCTGCAACGACCAACTCAGCTCCTTCGGCCTGTACGGCTACCGGCCTGACTACGATACGCACGGCCTCGCGGCGTCTGTTCTGGCCACTATGCTCTGGTATTTTGTGGAGGGCTACTACCACCGGCGCCGCGAAACCGATTTCCGAGGGCCCAACTTCATCCGTTATGCAGCCGGATTGCACAGCCCTCCTGAGCTTGCTTCTTTAGACGAAGACAAGGAAGATGGGCCCGACCGTATTGTATTTTACAAGTCGCAACAGACGGAGCGGTGGTGGATGGAAGTAGTGAACCTGACTGGGGAAGTGAAGCGCATTGTGCCGTGTAGCTATGAAGACTACTTCCATGCTTCCCAAGGTGACCTGCCCAACCGTTGGATTCTCACGCAGGCCCTGCTCGGCTGATGGTAGCCTGCCAATGCTCCTGCCCATACCCGTCGAACTGAGCACTATATGACCCCGACAACGGAACCAGGAACCATCCAAGCCGAGCTACCCGCCTACACGCGCGGCCAGCTGGCCCTGCGCAACGGCCAGGACCGGGACGAAATATGGGTAGCCTACCGAGGGCTCATCTATGATGTGACACGCTCCCGCCTATGGCGCCGCGGCAACCATTACGAGCATTGGGCAGGCCAAGACCTTACTCAGGAGCTCGACCGGGATGCGCCCCACACGCCTAATGTGTTCGATAATTTTTCTGTTATCGGCCGGCTTGCGTAGAGGAATACGCACCGCAAGTGGCTCTATTATTTTCGCCTAAAACTCCCGTCTCACCCGCCACCCACCTTTCCCATGAACACAACTGAAAGCGCCTCTCTTTTCAATAACCTCGAAACGCTGAGCACACGCGAGCTACTGGAAGGCATCAACAGTGTAGACCAGACCGTGCCGCAAGTGGTAGCCAAGGCCCTACCTCAGATTGAGGCCTTGGTTGAAGCGACCGTAACACGATTAGGCGCGGGAGGCCGGCTGTTCTACATCGGGGCTGGTACCAGCGGCAGACTAGGTGTGCTGGACGCCTCCGAGTGCCCTCCCACATTCGGGGTGCCGCACGGATTGGTAGTTGGGCTGATTGCAGGAGGAGACACGGCCATCCGTAGGGCAGTGGAAAACGCGGAAGATGATGCCGAGCAGGCATGGCGCGACTTGGCAGCCTACGACATTACAGACAAGGATATTGTGGTAGGTATTGCGGCTTCAGGCCGTACGCCCTACGTGATAGGCGGACTGGAACAGGCCCGGCAGCATGGATTGGCCACGGGCTGTATTGTTTGCAATGCGGGCTCTGCGGTTGCGGCCGTAGCGGAGTTTCCGGTGGAAGTAGTAACGGGGCCGGAGTTCGTGACGGGCAGTACCCGCCTGAAGGCCGGCACAGCCCAGAAGCTCGTGCTCAATATGCTGACTACCGCCACATTTATCCGGCTGGGACGAGTGAAGGGCAACAAGATGGTGGATATGCAGCTATCCAATGCGAAGCTGATAGACCGGGGCGAAAAGATGCTGATGGATGAACTGGGCGTCGGCCAGGACGAAGCAGCGCAGTTGCTACAGCAACACGGTTCAGTGCGAGCAGCGTTGGCAGCTAAGCGCTAGAAGCAAGGCACTGTAGCATTCCGAGGTTTTGCTGTTCCAACCAGCTTTTCGGAAACCCGCTGTCTTTCTTCTGAGTTTAGGCACAAAGGAAAGTTGCAGAGACTTTCCTTTCGGTCCTGTGTAAGCAGACGCTTATGCCTCAACTCTCTACCTATGCATACCATTGAGCCGCACTACGCCTGGATAGACCAGTATTCTGCTACTGAAGACCCTCGCTCCCCTCTCTTTGAAGCCGAAAATAGCCTCGACTCGTACGTCAACACAATCTACGGCTACTACATACATCCGCAGTGGGACAGCCTCGATTCCGAGACGCTCTTCCTCAAGATTCTGTTCGTCGACTATGACTTGGGTATTGCCATCATCGAGTTTATCGGTGAATGGAATGATGCCATCGAAAACGACATCATGAATCTTAAGCGTAACATCATTGACTTGATGACGCATGAGGGCATCCGCAAATTCATCCTCATCGGGGAAAGTGTCTTTAATTTCCACGGCTCCGAGGACGACTATTACGAAGAATGGTTCGAGGATGTGGAAGACGGCTGGATTGCGGCCGTTAATTTCCAGGAGCATGTGACGCGTGAAATGCGCCAGTATAACCTTGATTCGTACATCAATTTTGGTGGTCAGCTAGATGAACTGCCTTGGCGCACATACCCACCGCGCAAGCTGTTTGAAGTAGTAGATGGCTTGCTTCAGCGCCGCCTTGGCTAATATTTCCTGTGGCAAGCGTGAGTTGCTGAGTACAATCCGAAACGTTTCCTTAAGCCACCACTGGAGAAATACGTTAGCTGCATACTCAAGGCTTCACTTTGCACTGGACATAAAAAAAGGCTGTTCCTCTGGAGGAACAGCCTTTTTTTATGAGCGCCGAGAGGCGCGTCAGACTACTTAGCGTCTTGCGCGTCAGCAGAGTTTTCCATAGCGTCAGCTTTGGCTTCAGTAGCGTTTTCTACCGAGTCAGCACCAGCTTCGTTGCCAGCATCTTCCATAGCGTCAGCCTTAGCTTCGCCAGCATCTTCTACCTGCTCAGCCTGAGCTTCTTGAGCGTTTTCGGTTTTGCTGTCGCAAGAAGCGAAAGAGAAAGAAACAGCAGCCAGGGCGAGGAACAGTACTTTTTTCATGGTGTTGAAAGAAAAGAGAGGTGAAAATCAGATTTAAAAACTCCTTGCCTTACGGCTGAGAATCGGAGCTTTATATTCAGTTTTGCAGAAGGTAACCTAACTCGTCAGGAAAAATTTAAGATTTCTCCACACCCGCTATCTAACTGCCTTATTTCTTGCGGAATACAATACCAATTGGAACGCCCGTAAAGTCGAAATGCTCCCGCAGGCGGTTCTCTAGATAGCGCGAGTAGCTCTCCTTCACATACTGCGGTAGGTTGCAGAAGAAAGCGAATACGGGGTTGTGCGTGGGGAGCTGCGTAGCGTATTTGATGCGCACCAGCTTGCCTTTCTGAATGGGCGGCGGGTACTTCTCAATTTCCTTCAACATCACCTCGTTCAGCTCCGAAGTCGGGATTTTGCGGCGCTTGTTGTCGTACACTTCAATGGCCATTTCGATGGCCTTGTGCACGCGCTGCTTGTTGAGCACCGAAATAAAAATGATGGGCGGATAGCTGATCGGCGCTATTTTCTCGCGGATTTTATCCTCGAACTCCTTGGCCGTATTGGTTTCCTTGTTCTCAATCAGGTCCCACTTGTTCACCAGAATCACGATGCCCTTGCGGTTCTTATCGGCCAGTCCGATGATGTTCAGGTCCTGGGCTTCAATACCACGGGTAGCATCGAGCATCACGATGCAGATATCCGACTCTTCCAGTGCCCGGATGGAGCGCAATACGGAGTAGAACTCTACGTCTTCGTGCACCTTGGTCTTGCGGCGCAGACCGGCCGTATCCACTAGAATGAATTCCTTGCCGAAAGCATTGTAGCGCGCCTGGATAGAGTCGCGGGTGGTACCCGCAACGTCCGTCACGATGCTGCGCTCGGTACCTAGCAGCAGGTTCACGAACGACGACTTACCCACGTTCGGGCGGCCGACCACGGCAATTTTTGGGATGCCGGCATCGGGCTCCTCTACTCCTTCTTCCTCAAAGTGGCTTACTACAGCATCGAGCAGGTCGCCGGTGCCGGAGCCGCTGGCCGAGGAAACTGCGAATATTTCGCCGTCGCCAACGCCCAGAGCGTAAAATTCGCCCGCCGAGTGGATCCGGGAGTTGGTATCTGCCTTGTTGGCTACTACATAAATGGGCTTTTTGCCCTGGTAGCGGCGCAATACATTGGCAAACTCTTCGTCGAGGCTGTGCACACCAGCCATGGCATCTACCATGAACAGCACGACATCGGCCTCGTCAATGGCCAGCTTTACCTGTTTGTTGATTTCACCTTCGAAGATATCGTCGGAGTTGTGCACGTAGCCGCCCGTGTCGATGACGGTGTAATACTTGCCTACCCAGTCGCCGTAGCCATAGTGCCGGTCGCGGGTGACGCCGCTTTCATCGTCCATGATGGCCTTGCGTTGGCCGACGAGGCGGTTGAAAAGCGTGGATTTGCCCACATTGGGGCGTCCCACAATTGCAATGGTATTCTTCATGTGTCTGACTCCAGCCGCCGGCCCGACCAAATTCGGCAGTGCCCGGAGTAGTTAAGTGAATGTGAGGTCGGAAGTCTTTGTAGAGCTTAGAAACGAGAACTGAGAGCCTAGACCCAATTTCTTGGGTTCTGAATTCTCATTTCTAAGCTATACTTATTGATTGTAGCCGAAGCGGGTGAGAGCCTTCGGATCAGTGCGCCAGTTCTCGTTGACTTTGACGTAGATTTCGAGGAACACTTTTTTCTGGAAAAACTTCTCCATTTCCTCGCGGGCCCAAGTGCCTACTTTCTTCAGCGCCGTGCCCTGCTGCCCGATGATGATGCCTTTTTGACTGGCGCGCTCTACGTAGATGATGGAGCGCATTCGGATGATGTTTTCATCTTCCTTGAACTCCTCAATCTCCACTTCGCAGCTGTAGGGAACCTCTTTCTTATAGAGCTTGAAGATTTTCTCCCGGATCATCTCGGCCGCGAAAAACCGCTCGGGCTTGTCCGTTAGCTCATCTTTGGGGTAGTAAGCCGGGTGTTCGGGCAGCTTAGCCAGCACCAGATCCAGCAGCTCACCGGTCCCGAACTTTTCCAGCGCCGAAATTGGTAGCACGCGGGTGGCATTGGGCAGATGCTCCTGCCAATATTCCACCTTGGCTTCCACTTCGGCCTGGTCGGCCTGATCTATTTTATTGACGAGCAGGAAAATAGGCGTGTTCACCATCTTGCGCAGGCGCTCCACTACCGGCTCCTCGTCATACTTTTCGTAGATATCAGTCACGAAGAGTACAACGTCGGCATCTTCCAGCGACGAGTATACAAACGACATCATGGCGTTGTGCAGCTCGTATTTAGGCTGAATAATGCCGGGCGTGTCGGAGTAGACAAGCTGGAAATTTTCGCCGTTGAGGATGCCCAGGATACGGTGGCGCGTGGTCTGGGCTTTGCTCGTAACGATGCTGAGCCGTTCGCCCATCAGGGCGTTCATGAGCGTGGACTTGCCCACGTTGGGCTTGCCGATAATGCTCACGAAGCCAGCGCGGTGCGGTGTTGGTTCGGTATTCACTTCAGGATCTGAAAATTGGCCTGCAAAGGTACGGGTTTTCGCGTGCCCAGCCGCCGGCCCAGTAAACATCAGCCGGCGGAAGATTGTCTGTACCCCAACTGAAAGATGAGATACATCAGGTTTTAGTTCGCAAATGGTTGTGCGACCTTTGCAGTTCAACCTCCGGAGTCTACTCCCTTTCTTCACCGTTCTGCCGCTCCGGCTATACCCCGGCGCTACCATCTATGCCCACTTCCGCTCCCACTAACGGCCGCATTGGTGTCCTGCTCGTGAACCTCGGCACCCCCGATTCGCCCCAGACCAGCGACGTGCGCCGCTACCTTAACGAGTTTCTGACCGATGCCCGTGTGATTGACATGCCGGCCGCCATCCGCTACCCACTATTTCAGGGGCTGGTGGTGCCGCTACGTGCGCCAAAGTCGGCCAAGATTTACCAGCAACTCTGGACGGAGCGTGGCTCGCCGCTGCTCTACCACGGCTTGGATCTGCAGAAACTGGTGCAGGAGAAGCTGGGCAACGACTACCTAGTGGCTTTCGGGATGCGCTACCAGAAGCCCAGTATCGAAAGTGCCCTGCAGGAACTGCGCGACGCGGCTGTGGATCGGATTATCGTGCTACCGCTGTTTCCGCAGTACGCGGCGGCCAGCACGGGCTCGGTGCAGGAAAAGGTGATGGAGCTGGTAAGCAAGTGGTGGATAGTGCCCAGCATTTCCTTCATCAGCACGTTTGTGGAAGACTCCGGCTTTATTGGCACGTTTGCCACGCTGGGCAAAGAGGAAATGGCTAAGCACGACTACGACCATGTCGTGTTCAGCTACCACGGCATTCCGGAGCGCCACGTGCTAAAGGGCAGCCACAAAAACTACTGCAAACTGGGCACCTGCTGCGCCAGCTACAACAAAAACAACCGCTACTGCTACCGCGCCCAGTGCTTCGAAACGTCGCGGCAGCTGGGTAAGGCGCTGGGCCTACAGCCGGAGCAATACACTACCACCTTCCAGAGCCGCCTGCAAAGCCGCCTCCGCGACCCATGGCTGCAGCCCTACACCGACGAGGTTATCAAGGAAATGCCGGCCAAGGGCATCAAAAGCGTGCTGGCTTTCTCCCCCGCCTTCGTGGCCGACTGCCTAGAAACCACGATTGAGGTGGGCGAGGAATTCAAGGAAATGTTTGAGGAAGCCGGCGGGCAGCACTGGCAGCTGGTGCCCAGCCTGAACTCGCACCCGCAATGGGTGCAGGCCGTAGCCGATATGATTCGGCGGAACTAAGAACTTAGCCCGGGTACGTAGCTAAACAGAAAAGGCCCTCACGCGGAAGCATGAGGGCCTTTTCTGTTTAGCTACGTACATTACCTACGGCTCACGGCGGCGGAAGCTGGCGGGCAGCCCGGCGGGGCGACGGGTATGGTAGAAATGCTGCTCATCGAAGGAAGGCTGCTCGTAGAACGGGCCCGTGAAGTGCTCCGGCAGCTCCAGCCGCAACGCCCGAAGCATAGCTTCTTCGTATTCGCGGGTAATCTGGAACTCCTGATACGGCGGGTAGTCCAGCACCGAGTCCAGCGTGAGCGAAGGCACAAACAGGTTGTCGCCGTCATCGTCCAGCGCGGCTACCCCAATGGGAATCAAGATGTGCCGCTCCCGGTCGTTGATATGAAGGCTCGCATCCAGCTCTACATCCAGGTAGCGTACTTTCAGCGTTTCCTCTTCTACTATCAGCTCCGTGACTTCACCAAACGGGCGGCCGTCGCCGCCACGCACCGTCCAGCCCCGCACATCGGGGTTGCCGTCGGCTACTTCGTAGTCGGTTAGGTCGCGCAGGCGGCGCAGGTGCATACTTCCGGCAGAAGGAATATGAGTTGGTTCCACAGCAGAATGGGGCTTAGGGCTTTATGATATGTGCTTTTCTACGAAGCCGGCTCACTTAGCGTACGAACGATTTCGGCAGCGCGGTCGAAAAACTCCTGTGTCTGCTTTTGGTCGGCCGGCGTTTCGGTGCGGCCTGAGAGCTGCGTAGCACGGCTTACCAGCTCTGCCACGGCGGGCTCCAGCGCCGGGTATCGCTTCTGCTGCATGGCCTGCATAAGACCGGCAGCGGCCACAAACCCAGGACGCACACTGGTATTCGGCTCAGCAAGGCGAGCGGTGGCACTAGTCAGGCCATCACGCTTTTCGCTTACGGCCGCATCGCGCAGGTCGTCACGGTCGGCCAGCTCTACCAAGGCGGAGGTTAATAGCCGAAGTCCTTCGCGCGAGTAGCTAGGCTGCGCGGGGTTGGTTTTGGCGAAGGCCGCCAGCACGTCTGGCGTAACGGGAGCGGCCTCAGAAGCCATATTTCCTACTGCTTCATCATCCGCAGGCCGTGGGCCGGTCTCGGCACCGGTAGTTGTATCGGGAGCCGGACTGACGGTTTGTTCTACTGGGCCAGCCGGCGGGACATTGGCCTGCGGATCATCGTGGCGCAACAGGTACCAGGCAGCGGCACCTACTACGGCCAGCACCAGTAGAATCAGAAGCCAAGGGCTGGGCGAGCTTTTTTTGCGTTGAATGTTGATGTCGGCCATAAAGGGAGCGGGCTAGGGTTTGGGCCATCCATACGAAGGCGGGCTAAAATACGATACGTCTGCAGCTTCAACCATCCTGCTGTTGCGCCCCTGCAATTCGTAAACTGCTATGTTTGGCTGAACACATGCCCATCCTTTCACTTACCTGATATGCACTCTGACCAGCTACTAGCTGACTTGGAAGCCCGCGGTTTGCTCCCGCCGGAACAAGCCGCCGCCATTGCGCAGGATGAACAGAACCGGCCTTTTTCGCTGCACCAGGAGTTGCGGGCGGCGCTGTACTTGGGCATCACGCTGCTCACTGGCGGGCTGGGCGTGCTGCTCTACCAGCACCTCGACGAAATTGGGCATGGAGTCATTATTGCCAGTATGTTTCTGCTGATGATGGCCGGTTTTGGGTACGCGGCACGGCACCGGCAGCCCTTTACGTGGGGGCAGGCAGTAGCCCCTAGCTTCATACCTGATTATGCGCTGTTGCTCGGCTGCCTGCTGTTTCTGGCACTGGAAACCTATCTGCAGGTGCAGTACAATGTGTTCGGGAGTCGCTACGGCCTGGCGACCATGCTGCCGGCCGTGCTATTTTTCGGGCTGGCGTACCGCTTCGACCACCGGGGCGTGCTGGCCATGGGCATCACGGCGCTGGCCTTGTGGGTGGGCGTGAGCATTGCCCCGGTTTCCGCTTTCACAGACAATAATTTCTTCACTACTCGCCTCGGCGGCGTGGCGGTATTGCTGGGCCTGCTGCTAACCGGTGTAGGGCTGGATGCCGACCTCAACCGCCGCAAGCCACATTTTGCCTTCACCTACGTGTCGTTGGGGGCCAATCTGGCGCTGCTGGCCGCCACGGCTGCTTTATTTGATTTCTACCCGCAACCGTTCCTGCCCAAAGTGGTGGTGGTGCCGCTGATTCTGGCGCTGAGTGTGGCCCTGATGTGGTATGCGCGCCGGACACAGTCCTACTTGTTTCTGCTGATGGGGCTGCTGTACGGCTACCTCATAGTATCCTATCTGTTTTTCCGGGCACTTGAATTTAGTCATGGCGCAGGTGCTGAGTTGATCATTACATTCTACTTCACGCTTTCGGCGGTTGGTATCATTCTGCTGTTTGTCAACGGCAAGAAATTTCTGCGACGCATATGAGTTGGAAAGCCTACAATCCTGCCTGGCCGTTGCACGAAGCCATGCAAGCTGCCTCCGCCCGCTGGCACCGCCGGGGCCTGCTCACGGCTGGGCAGCAGCAAGCCATCCAGGTTGCCTATCCGCTAGAGTTCTACCGCCCAGGTCTGTTTCTACGCATCGGGCTGTTCATTTTTGCCTGTATCGGGGCATTGGGAGGCGCAGGCTTCTTTGCCTTGCTCACAGAGCTGGACCACTTCCGGGCTGTAGCCATCCTGGGTGGTTTCGGTACGCTGGCGGCGCTGGAGTTCTTTATCCGCAGCTCCCGACTCTACCACGCCGGCGCCGACCAGGCGCTACTCTACATCACACTGGGGTGGTTCACGGTACTGCTCATCGATATCGTGCATGACATAGTACCCTACTCGTCGCGCTACGGTACCTCACTCGGCACTAGTTATCTGTTTCTGATACTAGGGCCCCTATTCCTGCTGTTTCTGGCCGTTACTATCCGCTACGCCGACCGGCTGGTGGCTGCTGGCACTTATCTGCTGCTACTACTTCTGATGGCCAACTGGCTGCTACAAGTTCCGGCAGGACGGCTGTTGCTACCATTTGCGCTGATGCTGGCTTCGGGGGTAGCCTACTGGTTGGTGAAGCGGCTCAGCCGCCGGCCCGATTATCTGTACTACCGCCGCTGCCTGCTAATGCTGCAGGCGTTGGCGCTGGCTACATTTTACCTAGGTGGCAACTACTACATGGTGCGGGAAGGCAATGCGCATATCAGCGGCGAGTATGTCTCCGCTCAGATTCCGTTTGCGCCGCTGTTCTATCTGTTCACAGCAATTATTCCGCTGGTGTGTATAGCCGTAGGACTGCGCCGACCCAGCCGCATATGGCTGCTCACGGGCTTGGCAGCAGCGGCTTTTTCGCTGTTTACGCTACGCTACTACCGCGCCCTGATGCCACCGGAAGTAGCCGCTGTACTGGCCGGGGCCGTGCTGCTGGCGCTGGCAGCTTGGGCAGTGCGCTACCTGCGTCCGGCCCGCCACGGCCTCACCTCCCGTCCCAATGATGAGCATTCCCCTCATTTCAACCTGGAGTCGTTGGTGGTAGCCCAGACAGCGGTAGTGCCGCAGGCGCCCCCGCCCGGCTTCCAGTTTGGGGGCGGCCACTCCGGCGGTGGCGGCGCCGAAGGCAATTATTAGCCTAGCTGAAGCATAGGATTCCAGGTAACTGACCGCGCAGGTGGCTGCCAATGAGTACTAGCCGTATGTATCTACATACGTACTCTACTTATGCACCGAAGCCTTGAACTCACTGTTCCGCCTGCCGTTACCGAAACCCTGTGCCAGCAGCTTATCGAACTGGACGAAGTCATCAGCTTGAGCGTGCTACCTGGGGCCTCCCGCAAGCCGCCGGGCGACATTATCACCGTGCAGGTGCTTAACCGGGGAGCCGACGAGGTGCTGCGCCGTGCCGGAGCGGCTGTTGCCAAACCCGAGGACTTGTCAGTATCCACGGCGGAGCTGAGCAGCATTATTGCTCCAGCCGAAGGCGAAAAAGTTCTTAACGACAAGGACGAGGCTATTTGGGAAGAAGTGGAAGCCGGGCTACGCCACCAGGGGCGCCCAACGCCCAACTATGTGGCCCTGATGGCACTGGGCGGTATTATGGCGGCTATCGGGCTGGTGTCGGAGCCGGTGCCGCAGGCCGTGGCTTTTATTGCATCCAGCATCATTGCGCCCGGTTTTGAGCCTATTGCCGCTCTACCAATGGGCGTGGTACTGAAACGCTGGCACGTGGTATGGCGCGGCCTTCGCTCCACTCTCATTGGGTATTTTCTCTTCATCCTGACGGCGGGCCTCACGATGTGGCTGCTGGTAGCCAGCGGCGAAAGCTCAGCAGCTGAACTGATGGCCAATCCGGAAGTGCACAGCATTTCGCAGCCCACCCTCAAAAGCCTGCTGATTTCGGCTTGCGGGGCCGCGGCCGGCATTGTGATTATTGCGGCCTACCGGCGTAGCGTCATTGCTGGCGCCCTCATTGCTCTCATCCTGATGCCGGCAGCCGCCCTCATTGGGGCCGGGGTTGCAGTCGGTATATCCAGTCTGGCGGTGGAGGGCCTCATTCGTTTTGGCATTGATGTAGCCTTTGTGCTGGTGCTCGGGTTCATTGTTTTCTACAGCAAACAGAAGATTCTGCACCGCCGTCGGCCTCTGGAATAAGACATAAAAAAGCCGCCTGCGCTACGGTAGCACAGGCGGCTTTTTCGAGTGAATGGCGCACTGTTATACTTTCAATGGCTCTTTGCGGAACATTTTAGCGAGCTGCTCCACAGCGTAGTCTACCTCCTCAACGGTGTTGTATTTGCTCATGGAAAAACGGATGGTTCCCCGGTCGGGGTCAGCACCCAGGGCCTGTAGCACGTGCGAGCCAGCCTGGGCGCCGCTAGTACACGCCGAGCCACCAGACACCGATATATGATTGATGTCGAGGTTGAAAAGCAGCATTTCATTCATAGACGAGGGCGGCAGGCTCACGCTCAGAACAGTATAGAGGCTGTGCTCCGCATCGGCTGAGGTACCATTGAACTGAACACCTTCAATTTCAGCCTGCAGCTTCTCGATGAACCGGTCTTTCAGCCCCTGAATATGGCGCTGATGCTCGGTCATGTCGCGGTACGCAATTTCCAGGGCCTTAGCCAGCCCAATGATGCCATATACGTTTTCGGTGCCCGCCCGCTGGTTGCGCTCCTGCGAACCGCCATGAATCAGGGCGTCCATGGTCTGGCCCGAGCGGCGGTAGAGGAAACCCACCCCTTTCGGACCGTGGAACTTGTGCGCTGAACCCACCAGAAAGTGGGTTTTCAGTTGCTGCACATCGTGCTTGTAGTGTCCCATAGTCTGCACCGTATCGGTGTGAAACACGGCATCGTGGCGGGCACATATTTCGCCGATAGTGGCAATGTCGTTCAGGTTCCCAATTTCGTTATTGGCGTGCATCAGGCTCACGAAGGTGCGTGGGTGCGTGGCCAGCAACTCCTCCAGATGTTCCAGATCCAAGCGGCCCTGCGCATCGTGGCGAAGGTAGCTCAGCTTGGCGTCGCCGCATTTTTCCAGAGCCTGCGTGGTGTGCAGCACCGCATGGTGCTCCAGCGGCGACGTAATCATGTGTTTCAGCCCCAGCGTCCGGACACTGCCGAAAGCAGCATAATTATCGGCTTCTGTGCCACACGAGGTGAATACGATTTCAGCCGGTGCCGCATTAATGAGGTGCGCAATGCTTTTGCGCGCGTTTTCGATGGCTGCCCGCGACTGTCGGCCGTGCCCATGAATACTGCTGGGGTTGCCGAAATGGTCCCGCATAAAAGGCAGCATAGCATCCAGCACTTCGGGGTCTAGGGGCGTGGTAGCGGCGTTATCGAAGTAAACAGTCATGGGCGGCAACGTAGGTTGTGGGTGGCAACGGCCACAAAAATAAAGGATTCCGGCGGGGTAGCCGGAATCCTTCTTTCAAGTTGCAAAAATTGCAGCGACCAGCTTTAGCTCTTCACCGAAATAATTTCCTTGATGTCAGCTATGATTTTATTGGCCAGATGGTCGGCAGTGGCATTGGAATCCGACTCGGCATAAATCCGGATGATAGGCTCCGTGTTCGACTTGCGCAGGTGCACCCACTCCTTATCAAACTCGATTTTCACCCCATCAATCGTGTTGACGGGCTGCTTGGCGTAGCGCTGCTGCATCTGCTCCAGCACTTGGTCGGTATTGATTTCCGGCGTCAGCTCAATCTTATTTTTTGAGATAAAGTAGTTGGGGTAAGAAGCCCGCAGGCGTGTCATGGTGAGACCGGTCTTGGCCAGGTGGCTCAGGAAAAGCGCAATACCTACCAGCGAGTCGCGTCCATAATGCAGCTCCGGGTAGATGATACCGCCGTTACCTTCGCCGCCAATTATGGCGTTGGTTTCCTTCATCTTGGTCACCACGTTCACCTCGCCCACGGCTGCTGCCGCATAGTTGCCGCCGTGCTTTTCCGTTACGTCGCGCAGGGCCCGGGTGCTGCTCAAGTTGCTGACGGTGTTGCCGCCGCCGTTTTGCTGCAGCACATAGTCAGCCACGGCTACTAGCGTGTACTCCTCGCCGAACATGGTGCCGTCTTCGTTCACCAGCGCCAGGCGGTCCACATCGGGGTCTACCACAATGCCCAGATCGAAGGAGCCTTTTTCCATCGTTTTGGCAATTTCCCGCAGGTTTTCGGGCAGCGGCTCAGGGTTGTGCGCAAAGTCGCCGGTTGGCTCGCAGAACAGCTTCTCGATGACCTCCACACCTAATTGCTCCAGCAGCATAGGCACGGCAAAGCCGCCTGTGGAATTTACCGCATCCACTACCACCCGGAAATTCTTGCCCTTGATGGCGGCCTTGTCGACCAGCGGCAGCGCCAGAATGGTGTTGATGTGCTCCTGTAGGAACGTGTCGTCGGTGCTGTATTGGCCCAGCTTCATAACGGGCGCAAAGTCAAATGCCTCCGAGTCGCCGAGGGTCAGTACTTTTTTGCCTTCCTCATCCGATATGAACTCGCCCTTGTCGTTGAGCAGTTTCAGCGCGTTCCACTGCTTCGGGTTGTGCGAAGCCGTTAGAATGATGCCGCCACCGGCTTTTTTAGCTGGCACCGCCATTTCTACGGTAGGAGTCGTGCTCAGGCCCAGATCCACTACGTCGATGCCCAAGCCCTGCAATGTGGCGGCCACCAGCTTGCTCACCATCTCGCCGGAAATGCGTGCGTCGCGCCCGATAACGATGGTATTGTTTTGGGTGGTGTTGAGAACCCACGTGCCAAAAGCCGCCGCGTATTTTACAATGTCGATGGGCGTCAGGCCTTCGCCGGCTGCGCCGCCAATAGTACCCCGGATGCCCGAAATGGATTTAATCAGTGCCACAAGCCAAGTCTGTTTTTTGAATGGGGCAAAAGTAGAGAAACGCCCCTGCTTTCGCTATGAAAGTACGTATTCTGTGCCGCAGCAGTGCGCAGGCAGGTTTGTCACCTTATCTGCTCCGCTGTTCACTCCGCCGTGACGGCCTAACGATAGAGTGTGGCATGGCGTTGTATCTTTGAACTAATGGAATATAACACTCCCAACCGCCGGCCGGCTCAGCTGGAAGCTTTTAGCCGCCTGCTTGATGTGCTGGAACGCCTGCGCGCCGAATGTCCCTGGGACCGAAAGCAAACCCTGGAGAGCCTGCGCCACCTCACCATCGAAGAAACCTACGAACTCAGCGACGCCATTATCCGCCACGACCTGCCGGACTTGCAAAAAGAGCTGGGGGATGTATTTCTGCACCTGATTTTTTACGCCAAAATAGCCTCTGAGACTGGTCAGTTCGACATTGCAGATGTGCTGAATGCGCAGTGCGAAAAGCTTATCTTCCGGCATCCGCATATTTATGGCAGCGTGCAGGCCGAAACCGAAGAAGAGGTGAAGCGCAACTGGGAACAGCTTAAACTCAAGGAAAAAGGCAACACGTCGGTGCTTGGTGGCGTACCTACCTCGCTACCGGCTCTTGTGAAGGCGATGCGCATTCAGGAGAAAGCGCGCGGTGCGGGCTTCGACTGGGAGCGACCAGAGCAAGTATGGGAGAAAGTGCAGGAGGAACTTGGCGAGTTTCAGGCAGAATTTGCGCACGCTGAACCGGCTGCAATCAATCCGGAACGGGCCGCTGCCGAGTTCGGCGACCTACTATTTTCGCTGATCAACTTTGCCCGCCATGCTGGCATCAATCCTGAAGAGGCTCTCGAACGTACAAATCGTAAATTCATTCACCGCTTTCAATACCTAGAAACTGAAGCAGCACGCGCCGGCCATCAACTGCGTGACTTAACCTTGGCTCAGATGGACGTGTATTGGGAGCAGGCCAAAAAGCAAGCTCTCCCCTCCGCTCCTACTGCACCTAAGAAATAGCCTTTTTTCGGGGCCCTACCCGTTTTAAAGCGTTTAAACCCCGATTTCATTTGGCGACACTCCGATTTTTTAATTAGGTTTGCCAAGGATAGACCGAATTTCGGACGGGCCCCGCACACGAGCAGACCCACGTTTTTTGCCGCTGGCAATACGTGCGGGTGAGCGGGGCACTGTTGTCTTTAAGGCTGTCTACCGCTCGTTTACCCATTTTACACCAGTTTACCTTTCACCACAACCCCCCCTAATTCTCCGGAACAATGGAACAAAAGAATGCCCTGAACAAGAACGTGCGGCCTGCCGCTCCTGCCGCGCCTAAGGGTGAGGCGAAAGGCGGATCCGCGTTTGCCGCCATCGTGATTCCGCTGGCCTTCGTTGTAAGCATTATCATCTTCCAATTCGTGCTGGGCAACCCTAGCAACTTTGTGGGCAATGACAACGCTAATGCAGCTCTGCCCGGCAATTACCTTGGTACGGTGTACAAAGGTGGTGTCATCGTACCACTCCTGATGACGCTGTTCCTATTGGTACTGACCTTCTCGATTGAGCGTTTCCTGACCATCAGCAAAGCCAAAGGCTCTAAAGGTGTGGAAAGCTTCGTTCGTACTGTTCGTCAGAAACTGAACGTGAACGACATCACTGGTGCTATTGCCGCCTGCGACCAGCAGAAAGGTTCGGTAGCCGCCGTAGTTAAGTCGGGCCTGCTGAAGTACCAGGAAATGGCACGTGAGCGTGGCATGGACAAAGACCAGAAAATCCTGGCCATCCAGAAGGAAATCGAAGAGTCGACGACTCTGGAATTGCCAATGCTGGAGAAAAACCTCGTTATCCTGTCTACCATTGCTTCGGTATCGACGCTGGTAGGTCTGCTGGGTACGGTATTCGGTATGATCAAGGCCTTCTCGGCTCTGGCTCAAGCTGGTAACCCTGATGCAGTAGCGCTGGCAGAAGGTATTTCGGAAGCACTGATCAACACGGCTATCGGTATTGCCGGTTCGGCCATTGCCATCATTGCCTACAACTACTTCACCAGCAAAATTGACGAGCTGACCTACAGCATCGACGAGGCTGGCTTCAGCATCATTCAGACCTTTGCTGCTCAGCACGGCGAGAAGACGACGGAAACTTATACTGCCTAAGTTGCGGTTAACGCAATAGCAGCGCGTATTTTTCGTTTTTCTGAATATTCTCAACCACGCACGAAATGGGTAAAGTAAAGCCTCACAGAACCGGCCCCTCGCTGGACATGACCCCGATGGTGGATCTGGCCTTCCTGCTGGTGACGTTCTTCATGCTGACTACCAAATTCTCTCCGGAGGAGGTGGTAGTGGTTGACACTCCTGCCTCTACTTCAGACTTTAAGCTTCCCGAAAGCAACGTTATCCGTCTTCTTATTGATAAGGATAAGCGCGTGTTCTTCGGCTTGGAAAGCGACAAGGCTAAGCCCCTATTGCTCGACAAGATGGCCGCTAAGTACGGCGTCACTTTCACACAGAAGCAAAAGAACGCCTTTGGTGGCCTCAATAGCTTCGGTGTACCAGTGCAGCAGCTTGGCTCACTACTCGACATGAGTACTGAGCAGCGCAAAGAAGTAAAGCAGCCTGGTCTGCTTTCCGTTACTGATACTGTTCAGTTGATGGACTGGGTAATGGAAGCCCGCAAAGCCAACCAGGAAGCTGTCGGTAAGCCCACGTTTATTGCCATCAAAGGCGACAACAACGCGGACGTAGCCACGGTGAAGCGTGTCATTCAGCTGATGCAAAACAAGAACATCAACCGTTTCAACCTCATCACCGACTTGGAGAACAAGCCGGTAGTGAGCCGTTAAACCAGCAGCGACATGGCAGAAATACAACAACAAGCCGACTCCGGTAAAGGAGGAAAGAAGCGGGCCAAGAAAATGTCGACCAAAATCGACATGACCCCCATGGTAGACTTGGCCTTCCTGCTTCTGACCTTCTTCATGCTGACCACGACGTTCAACAAGCCGAACGTAATGCAGCTGACCATGCCGGTTAAGGAAAAGAACCCGGACGAACAATCACAGATCAAGGCGTCGGATGCTTTCACTATCGTAATGGGTGAAGCCAACAAGCTTTACTATTATGAAGGCCTGCTGGCCGATGACGTGAAGCCCGAGCTGAAGCTCTCTAATTATTCGGCCGATGGGATCCGCAAGGTCTTGCTGGCCCGGCAGCGCCAGAACCCCAAAACGGTGGTTCTGATCAAGCCGGACGACAAGTCCAACTACCAAAACATGGTAGATATCTTGGATGAGATGAACATCACCGACCAGAAGAAATATGCGTTGGTAGATATCTCGAAGGCTGACTTAGAACTCATTAAAACCTCCGGGCTATGATGGATAATGCGCAAATAGCGCAGGCGAGTCTCAACGACATCGTGTTCGAAGGCCGGAATAAGGCCTACGGTGCATATGTGTTGCGGCGCTTGTACAGCAAGCACGTCACGCGCGCCCTTCTCATCGCAGTTGCCTTTTTTGCCCTGATCGTAAGCTTCCCGCTAATTGCGCGAATCTTCAGCGACAATACAGTGGTAGAAGAGGACAAGATGCTGAAGGAAAACGTCCTGATGGATGCCCCTCCATTGGACCAAACCAAACCACCACCACCGCCCCCACCACCGGAGGCGCCACCACCGCCACCACCGAAGCTTTCCACCATCAAGTTCACGCCTCCGGTAGTGAAAAAAGATGAGGAAGTACGGAAAGAGGAGGAAATTCCGGATCAGAAGGAACTGGAAGACAAGGTAGTTTCTACCGTTACCGTGAAAGGCAACACCGACAACCCAATCGACTTGAATGGGCTGGAAGGTGAAGGCAACAAGGTAGTGGAAGAAGTAGTAGAGCAGAAGGTATACCAGTACGTGGAGCAAATGCCCGTATTCCCTGGTGGCCAAGAAGCCCTGCTGCAATACATTGCCAAGAACATTAAGTACCCAGCGCTGGCTCTGCGGAACCAGGTTGAAGGAAAGGTGTTCATTGCCTTCGTGGTTGGCCCGGATGGCCAGGTATCGGATGTGAAGATTCAGAAAGGTATTGGTGCCGGCTGCGACGAAGAAGCAGCCCGCGTTATCAAGAACCTGCCGAAGTTTGCACCAGGTAAGCAGAACGGCCGCGCCGTTAGCGTATCCTACACCGTACCGGTAACCTTCGCTATCAAGTAAGCATACCAGAATCCTGCTTCGGCTTGATTCGTTTAAACCCCCACTACCAGCGCATGCCGGTTGTGGGGGTTTTTATTTTTAAATTATTTATACGGCTTGCATACTATATAGAAATATGGGGCCGTTATGCCCTTGAAAGCCAGGCGGTGTGAGGTACCGAGAAGTGAAAATGAGCCGGGCTTGGGAATGCGCTGTGTGTATCCGTTTCACCTTTAGCCCATATATTCCATGAACACTCTCGATCTGCGCACCGCCACCCTCGACGACATGGTCTTTGAGGGGCGCAACAAGGCCTATGGTGCCTTTATTCTGCGGCGCCTTTATCACCAGCATTTGGCCCGCGCCTCGGCTACAGCCATTATACTAAGTTTGCTCTTTATTAGCTCGCCTTTGATAATCCGGTGGCTCTTCCCTCCTGTTGTCGAAGCCGCTGAACTGATGGTTCTGCCTCCCACTGCAATAGAGCCAATGCAGGTGCCAGTATTCGAACCGAAAAAGGAAGTAGCACCACCAGTCGCACAAGTGCGACCCATCGTGAGGCCCCCTGCGCAGGATATTGCCACCCAAGTGGTGAAGGACGAATTGGTAAAGCCCGAGATTGTCAAGCCTACCGTTACTGATGTAGGCCCGATAACTGATATTGAAACCATAGCCGGCTCGACTGGCAAACCTGGTACAGGTACAGGCACCGGTGCTGGCACGGGTTCGGGTAAGACAGATTCAGGCACCACTAAGTCGGCAACTCCTCCGGCGCCCTTTATTACAGCAGAGGTTATGCCTCAGTTTGTGGGCGGCAACGAAGCGCTGATGAAGTACATGCAGAAACACCTTAAATACCCTCCGCTGGCGTTGCGCAACAATATTGAAGGAAAGGTCTTCATTTCCTTCACTGTGCAGGCCGACGGCTCCATTGCTGATGTGCAGGTGCTGAAGGGTCTGGGTTTTGGCACTGACGAAGAAGCCATTCGTGTAGTGAAGAGCATGCCATCTTGGGTACCAGGGCAGCAGAATAAACGCTCAGTAGCCGTACGCTATAACATGCCCATTACCTTTCGCTACGACTAACTCGCTTTAGGAGGCAAGAAGCTGAGGCTCACGCTACCGCATTTATAAGCGTACTAAAATTGTTTTTTAACAGGTCAAAAATCAGCCGGCTTCTCTTGAACCGGCTGATTTTTGACTTTTTTTGTGGCAATAATCATCCCTTGGATTCGTTCAGGCGAACCAGCCCCGGGGATTTTCGTGTTATACTGCTGACAAGTTTCTTTGCGCTGAACCACCTGCTATGCTGAACCGCCCCACCACTGAGGAACGCCTGAACCAAAAGGCCCCGAAGCTGCTGCTGCGTTACTTCCTACTTTTCATGACCATCGTATATATGGGATTAGGGGTATGTTTGTGGGTAGCCCCCATAGCCCTTAACCTAACGATGGGTACCCGCCGTATTTTGGGAGGGGTATTCGTGATTTACGGAATCATTAGATTTGCCCGCATCTACCGGGAACATTTCCAGAACCCTTCCTCCAAGCATGAACGCACCCTTCGATAATCTGCGCAACTCCGGCTTGCTACTGGCGTCTGCTGTTCTGCTGCTGGCTAGCTGTAATCAGAACCCGGGAGCTAACACTGGGCCGAATGATGATACGCCTACCAGTGGCCGCATTCAGATCAGTGTTGATGAAACGTTTGCGCCTATTCTGAAGTCGCAGGTAGATACATTTCAGAAGCTTTATACCTATGCGCACATAGAAGCGGCCTATGAAGCCGAAGACTATGTGGCCGATGACCTGATGACTGGCAAGGTGCGGGCCATTGTAATAGCGCGGCAACTGACTGGGGCGGAGAAAGCTAAGCTGGAGAGCCAGAAGCTTATTCCACGCACTACTAAAATTGCTACTGATGGCTTAGCCATTATTGTACATCCCTCGAATCCCGATTCGCTGCTGACTATGGCGCAATTGAAAGCCATTTTTACGGGGCAGAGTGCTTCTTGGAAGCAGATAAGCGGCAAGAACTCACTAGGGCCGATTGATGTGGTATTTGATGCCAACCGCTCGAGCACGACGCGTTACGTGCAGGATTCCATCACACGTGGTACTGCGCTTACCAAGCGGGTTTTTGCTGCAAAATCGAACCCCGCACTGCTGGATTACGTTGCAACTCATCCGAACGCCATTGGTATCGTAGGCGCAAACTGGATTAGCGACCGGGACGATGCAGCTGTACAGCGGTTTCTGAAACGTGTACATGTAGCTGGTATCAGCCGGTCAGATAAGCCTGCTTCGCCCGACGATTATCTGCAACCGTATCAGGCTTACTTGGCACTTAAAACGTACCCACTTCGGCGGGAAGTCTATATTATCAGCCGCGAGGGACGGGCCGGTCTTGGCACCGGTTTTGCATCCTTTGTAGCAGGTACCAAAGGCCAGCTGATTGTTCTGAAGTCAGGACTGATGCCAGCCACCGGGCAAACCCGTATCGTGACTACCACGAAACAGTAAGCCTGCTTCTTTTCCACAAACACACCCTTTTCCAACATCCAATGCTCATGAACTTCAAGCCCTGGAATCTTTCGTTCCTCGTTGCCTTGTCGGTTTCCGGCTCTGCCGCCTTCGCCCAGACTCCTCAGAAGTCTATCGAACTGGAGCGCTACAGTGAAGCCCGTGCGGCACTGCTCCGCCAAGGCTCATCGCCCGAAGCGTCGTTTGAGCTGGGGCGTCTGTACCAGATGCGCGACATGCCGGATTCGGCAGCATTCTACTTCAACCGCATCAGCCTGAATCCGAAGGACCCAATGACGATGGTGGCCGCTGGTCGCGCTGCCTTGGCACAGGGCAAAGCTGCTGAGGCGCAGGTACAGTTTGATAATGCGGTGAAAGCCAGCAAAAGCAAGGACGCCAAAGTGTACACGATGATTGCGCAGGCGTATGCCGAGTCGGATCTGAAGGACGCTTCTAAAGGCCTTGCTTACGTAGAAGCAGCACACAAACTGAACAAAAACAAGGATGATGCTGCGCTGATGATTGCGCGCGGTGACATCTACGCCAAATCGGAAAACGGCGGCGGCGAAGCCATGAACAGCTACGAGCGTGCTCTGATGGCCGACCCCAACAGCGCGCTGGCTAACTTCCGCAAAGGGGAGTTGAACGTTCGTTCGCGTAACTATAACGATGCGCGTACAGCCTTCGAAAAAGCTGTGGCTGTTGATCCGAACTACGCACCAGCTTACAATGCATTGGCCGAGACCTACTTCTACGCTGGTAAGTATGACGATGCACTAGCAACATTCCAGAAATACCAAGGGGTAGCTGAGAAGTCACCTGGTACGGATGCCAAATATGCTTCCTTCCTGTTCCTGACGAAGAAGTATCCGGAAGCCTTGGTTGAAGTGGAAAAAGTGCTGGCTCGTGACCCAAAGAACGTGACCATGAACCGTCTGAAGGCATACTCGTTGTTTGAAACCAACAAGAATGCTGAAGCACTGGCTGCAATGGAGTCGTACATGAAGATGCAGCCCGCCGACAAGCTCATTACCGAGGACTATGTGTACTACGGTAAAATGCTTTCGAAGGCAGGTCGTGCTGACGAAGGAACTGCTGCTATTCAGAAGGCAATTGCTGCTGACCCCAAAAAGGCTGGTGAACTGCAGAATGAGCTAGCGCAGAGCTATATGCTGGCCAAGAACTACCCTGCTGCTATTAAAGCCTATCAGGCCAAGATGAAGGCTGATGGTACGCCTGAACTGACTGACCAGATTCGTCTGGCTGTAGCTTACGGCGGTAACAAGCAGTACGACAAAGCTGACAGCCTCTACAATGCAGTGCTGGTTGCGCGTCCTACATACGTTCCTGGTTACCTGATGCGTGCCAAGGCTAATTACTACATGGACCCAGACTCCAAGCAGGGTCTTGCTAAGCCTTACTATGAGAAATACATCGAAATGGCCAAAGCTGATCCTTCGAAATACAAGGATGGTTTGGTAGAGGCAAATAGCTACCTCGGCTATTACTACTATCAGAAAGGTGACAAGACCACTGCTGCTCCGTACTACAAGGAAGTGTTGGCTCTCGACCCCAATAACGAAAGCGCCAACTCGGTTATCAATTCGATGAAGGCCCCTGCTAAGGCTCCCGCCAAAGCCGCTCCGAAGAAGAAATAGCTTCGTTTGAGCTTCTCATAAAAAAAGCCTGCTACTGTTGTAGCGGGCTTTTTTTATGGCATCTTGCTGTTGCTGGCAGGTACTTAGGAAGCAAATTTTTCCCAGTGTGCTAATAGGGAAGCGAAATCTGCTGGAAGTTCCGTCTCAAACTGCAACTGCTCGTTGGTAGTTGGATGCACAAACCCTAACGATTTGGCATGTAGCGCCTGCCGGGGCATCAACTCAAAGGCTTTCTCTACGAAGGCTTTATAAGCACCAGTCCGCTGGCCGTACAGCACCTTGTCGCCGCCATAGGTGCTATCTGAAAACAACGGATGGCCGATATGCTTCATATGCACCCGAATCTGGTGTGTGCGGCCTGTTTCGAGGTTGCACTGAACCAACGCTACATGGCCGAAGGTCTGCAGCACTTTGTAATGGGTTACGGCGTGCTTGCCTTGGTCGCCCTCCGGAAATATGGCCTGCACTTTCCGGTCCTTCAGGCTGCGGCCGATATTGCTACGAATCGTGCCCTGCTCCTCTTTCGGAATACCCCACACGAGTGCCAGATACGTCCGCTCGATGGTATGATGGAAGAATTGCTGCGACAGGTGCGTCATGGCCCATTCCGTCTTGCCAACGACTAATAAACCCGATGTATCCTTGTCGATGCGGTGTATAAGACCGGGTCGGATTTCACCGTTGCGGCCCGTAGGCAAGTTATTAAGGTGGTGCGCTAAGCCGTTCACCAGCGTACCGGTCCAGTTGCCGAAAGCCGGATGGACTACTAAGCCGGGCGGTTTGTTCACAAGCAATAGAGCATCATCCTCGTAACGGATGTCCAGGTCCATAGCCTCAGGCATCACCTTGTATTCGCGCGGTGGCTCAGGCAGCGTAATCGTAATAACGTCGCCGGGCTTTACCCGGTAGTTCGACTTCACCGCACGGTCATTCACCTGTACCGCTTCTGCCTTGATAGCATTCTGCAGTTTGGTTCTGGTGGCGTGGGGCAGCCGGTTCATCAGGAACTTGTCAAGGCGCAGCAATTCCTGCCGACGGTTGGCCTGAATGCGGTGGTGTTCGTACAGTTCGTCGCCTTCGTCCGCGTCATCCTCTTCAGGCGACACATACTGTTCGGGCAATTCTTCTTCGTGGAGGTCAGCGGAAGTCATATGGCGTCTGGCAGGCCTGATAGAGCCCTTCTATAAACAAGAAAGCCGGAGCACAGGGCTCCGGCCTCTTTGCCGAATAATAATGGCGTAGAAAGCCTTATTTCTTCGTTTTGGTTTTCGTCTTGGTGTTGCTGGCCGGAGCGGCCGGCGTAGTAGCCTTAGGAGCAGCAGTGGGGGCAGTAGGAGCAGCACCCGGCGTTACGCCCATTTTCTTCAGAATCAGGTCCGAAATATCGCCTTCTTTGGGGCCGTGAAGCAGAACTGGGCTGGCACCATCCGAATTCAGCACGTAGGTGTAGCCGTTTTCGTCAGCTACCTGATCAATAGTTTTTTGCAGCTTGTCCAAAGCAGGCTTCAGCAGCGTCTGCTGCTTCTGTTGCAGGCTTTGGTCGGCGCTGCGCTGGAACTCTTGGATAGACTGCTGCATGTTGGTCAGTTCCTTCTCCTTGTCGGCGCGTACTACGTCGGTCATGGTAGAACCGCCCTTCTGGTAGGCTTCTGCCTTGGTCTGGTACTCCTGGTATTTGCTCTTGAGCTGGTTCTCCAGCTGGGTGCTGAAAGCTTTCAGGTCAGATTCGATCTGCTTGCTTTCAGGCATCTGGCTCAGCACGTACTCTACGCTGGTATAGCCAATTTTCAGCGGACCGCTGGTAGTAGTGGCCGCCGTAGTAGGAGCCTGCGCCAACGTAGCCGTCGCCGAAGTGAAAGTGAGGGCGGCCGCAGCCAACGCAACGCGGAACATGTTCATGGTGGTCATCAAAAGGAGAACGTCTGAGAGGGTTAATATTGCAAAGTTAGTTTTTTCGGCTAGCCGGGCGAGTAGTACGGGGAGCAGGCGTGGTGGCGCCCTTCTCGGTATCTACTTCCGCGTCGTCGCCAGCCGGCGTTTTAGGCGTTGCTACGGTTTTCACGCTGCCTTTTTGCGCGGTCTGGTTGCGGTCTTCAGTAGCCAAGCCCAGCTCTTCCATCACGAATTCCGTGTAATCATGCACCGGATTGGTGTAAAGCATGGTCAGGTCGCCGGATTTATCGAACACAATAGCCAACTGCTTTTTCTTGGCCACTTTCTCAATGGCCTCGAAAACCTGGTCCTGCACCGGCTTGGTCAGTTCCTGCCGCTTCTTAAACAGTTGACCTTCGTAGCCAAAAATCTTGTTCTGATACGTTTTGATATCCTGTTCTTTCTTCAGGATTTCGTCTTGCCGCTTCTTTTTCATCGGTTCGGTCAGAAGCACTTCTTCTGCCTGATACGTCCGGTAAAGCTTGTCGAGGTCTTTTTTCTGCGCCTCGATTTCCTTCTGCCAGTTCGACGACAACGTGTTGAGTTCGGTCTGCGCCTGCGCATAGGCCGGCATCTTACTCATCAGGAATTCGGAATCGACGTAGCCAAACTTCTGAGCGAAGGATGAAGAGCCGGTTGCGACCAGCAGCACCAGCGTAGTGGCCAGCGTGGAAAGCAGTTTTTTCATAGGTACAAAAACGTAAAGCCGGCCCGCTGCTGCCATAGTTAGCGAATCTGCTGGCCGATGATGAAGTGAAACTGGTTGCGGTCCTGGGTAGCCTGCGTGCCACTTGTGCGTGGAATAGCATCGAATGCCCGACCATAGTCAAAGCCTAGCAAACCGAATGCCGACATGAAAACACGGGCACCAAAACCTGCCGACCGGTACAATTTATACGGATTGTAGTCGGTGTAGCTGTTAAAGGCGTTGCCTGCCTCCGCGAAGCTTAGAACATAAACCGTAGCCGCCGGGTTCAGCGACACTGGATAACGCAGTTCCATTACGTACTTATTGTAGGCTACCCCGCCGCTGGCACCCGACTGGGCTGTAGGCAGCGCATTCGGGTCGTTCGGGTCAGCGTAACCACGTAGGCCAATGTATTCAGTGCCTACGAGGAAGTTGCCGCCGCCGCCCGCCGCGAGGCCGGAACCGCCGAGCTTGAACCGCTCAAACGGCCCGATGGGGCGGGAACTGTTGTAGGTGCCAATATAGCCGAAGTGCGCACGGGTATTCAGCACTAGTTTGCCTACAATCGGGGTGAACCACGAGGCATCCACCATCCACTTATGGAATTCTACCCATTCGTTCACGTTCGGGTGCGAACCACTGAACACTGAGTATGGCGGTGTCAGGTTAACGCTCATTGCCAGCGACGAGCCCCGACGCGTATAGGTCGGGTTGTCGATGCTATTCCGCGACAGAGTTGTATTGAGCGTGATGTTGTTGGCGTTACCGTTGCTGAATCCCTGGAAATACGGGTAGTTTTTCAGCTTATACTGGCTTACCGACAGCGAATTGCTGAGCGTGAAGTAGTCATCAGGCCAGCGCAGGCGACGGCCCAAGCTAATAGCAGCGCTGTTCACCTTAATAGACTGCTCGGAGTTAGCGTCGAAGCTAGTTCCAACTCGCTGAATGCTCTTATTGAGGCTAAACGACAGCGAATTGGGCTTGCGGCCGCCCAGCCACGGTTCCGTGAAAGAGAAGGAGTATGCCTGGTACTGCAGACCGTTGGCCTGTACGTTCAGCGAGAGGCGCTGGCCGTCGCCGGCCGGAACTGGTGTCCAGTTGCGGAAGTCGGCAGCTTTGCGCAGCGAGAAGTTGTTGAACACCAGACCAACCGTACCAATAAAGCCGGCATAGCCACCCCAGCCACCCGAAAGCGTAATCTGGTCGGAGGGCTTCTCAACCACCGTATAGTTGATGTCCACAGTTCCATCCGCTTGGTTCGGCACCGGGTTGATACCTACCTTCTCGGGGTCGAAGTAGCCCAGTGTAGCAATTTCACGCTGGGAGCGGATCAGCAGCTCGCGGTTGAATTTGTCGCCGGGTAGCGTCCGTAGCTCGCGGCGCAGTACGTGGTCCGACGTTTTGGTATTTCCGGCAATGTTAATATCCTTGACGCGGGCCTGCACTCCTTCGGTGATGCGCATCTCAATATCAATCGAGTCGCCTTCCACCTTCGTTTCTACCGGCTCGATAGAGAAGAACAGGTACCCATCGTTCATGTAGAGCGAGGTGATATCCTGGCCTGTAGGGTTGTAGTTGAGGCGCTTGTCCAGCGTTTCTTTGCTGTATACGCTTCCCTCCTTGATGCCCAGTACTGAAGCTAGGGTCTTATCGTCGTAAAGGTAGTTGCCGGCCCAGCTGATGTTGCGGAAGTAGTATTTCGGTCCTTCATCCAGTTTTATCCGCAGTGCCAGCGCATCCCCGGTCCGCTCGAGCGTATCCGACACAATAACGGCATCACGGTAGCCTTCGGCGTTGTAAAACTCAATAAGCTTCTTCTTGTCTTCTTCGAACTCCGTGCGCTGAAACTTGCCCGAGTTCAGGAATTTAGGAAATTTCTTCTCCTTCGTTTTCTTGAACTTACCCTTCAGCTTGCTGTCTTTGAATGCTTCATTGCCTTCAAAAGCAATGTCTCGAATGCGGATCTTACCGCCTTTGTCCACATTGATTCTCAGCACCACACTATTGGACAGGCTGGAATCCGGTACTTGGGTGATGTTCACTTTGGTATCCAAGAACCCCTTGTTGGTGTAGAATTTCCGGACCTGGGTTCTGGTATTACTCAGCAGTGCATCCGTCACTACTTTACCCCGGATCAGCTTGATTTTCTTCTCCAAGTCGTCGGCCTGGCCCTTGCTGATGCCCGAAAATTCGAACTTCGACAGCCGGGGACGTTCCTTAAGGTTGAAATCAAGAAAAATGCGGTTTCCTTCGGTGCGCTCAATAGAGACACTCACGTCTCCCAAGATTCCCTGGTCCCAGAGTTTGCGAATAGCCTTGCCTATCTCCTCCCCCGGAACAGAAATTGGGTCGCCGATACGCAGACCCGTTAATCCAATCAGCGTGTTCGTATCCAGATAACGGGCACCGCTAATGGTGATGCCCCCCAACTCGTATCGTTTCGGCTCCTCGCCCGTTGTGGCTGGGGCGGTTTGCGCCAGCGTAGCCAACGGAAATCCCAGGCCAAGCGTAACTACTACTGCCGCAACCCGGCCTATTGTATGCAAAGAAGAATTCATTCTGTCGTCGAAACCTTACGAAACGGTTAGCTGCTCACTCGTCTTCCCAAAACGCCGTTCACGGCGCTGATATGCCTTGATGGCCTCCTCGAAATGCGTGCGCCGGAAATCAGGCCACAGCAAGTCAGTTATATAGAGCTCGGTGTAAGCCAACTGCCAAAGCAAAAAATTACTAATCCTCTGTTCGCCACTAGTACGAATCAGCAATTCTGGGTCGGGAATGCCTGCAGTTGTCAGATACGCTGCTACAGTATTCTCCTGTATTTCTTCCGCCTTAAGCTTTCCGATAGCAACATCAGTTGCCATGCGCTGCGCAGCTTGGGTCAGGTCCCAGCGGCCGCTATAGCTTAAGGCAAGCACCAGGGTCATCCGGTTACCATCCTTGGTCAGTTCCTTCGCTTCGGCCAGCTCGCGTTGGCAGGAAGCTGGCAGGCTCTCGATCTGGCCAATGGACTGTAGCCGAATGCTATTTTTAAGCAGCGTCGGAGTCTCCTGCCGGATAGTGTGCACCAGCAGCTGCATCAGTGCCATTACTTCATGCGCAGGCCTAGACCAGTTTTCGGTTGAAAACGCATACAGCGTCAGGTAGCGCACGCCTATCTCAGCAGCCGCCTCCACAGTTTCGCGCACCGCCGTAATGGCACTTTGGTGCCCGAAGATGCGGAGGCCGCCCTTCTGCTTAGCCCAACGTCCGTTACCGTCCATTATAACGGCAACATGGGCAGGAATATTCTGGGGGTCTATTTCGGACCGAACGGCCATTAGTACTTTTTGCGTAAAGAGGCCGCAAGTTACGCAAATGGTTGCATTCGCCCTGTTTATACAACCACTTCTAGCGCAAGAGCTTTGGGTTGTCCTTATACTGCGGTGGGCAGTTGATTTTATAAAAAGTATAGGAGATGCTTATTCCGTTGTAGAAATACCAATCCTGGTCGTGCGAATTACCAACCAAATCAGTCTGGCCGCTGGTCTGCCCATCGATATGGTCTATCTGGTCGCTGAATACTTTGCGTGCTCCAGCTTCCAAGCCTAGATTCCAGTGAGTAGAAACGGCGTATTTAAGACCGAATCCAACCGGCACTGCCAAGCCTATAATGCTGCCGCTTTGGTTTAAAGCAGGCAAGGCAGTATTGTTTGTGGCAGTAGTGGTATTGGCTAAAAAGCCGGCCAACCCCACAAACACATAGGGGGTGAAATGCACTTTGGCTTTCCGATAATGGTAGTCGAAGAAATTATACTCTACTACTGCAGAGGCTTCATACAGGCTACCTTTCATATTGGCCTGCCGATAGGCATGCAACGGAGCAATCTGCCCATTTACCCCCTTAACGTTGCCATCATCGGCACGTAACAGCCCGGCTGTAAGTGCACCTTTTAGCGTAATTGGGGCCGAAATATCCTTCCGGTAAAAAGCAGTAAGCGCAGGTCGGTTATTCTGGAACTGATACCCCGGTGACAGTTCACCCTTGTAGCTGAGGCCTCCCAGCCCTACACCTATTTCGCTAGTGTATTGCGCAACTGCTGATTGGGCAAAAAAAACACTCCCTGCCTGCACGGAGCAAACAAGGAGTGCTTTGAAGAGATTCGCTTTGGTCATCTGACTGGCTGTAGGTGATACTAGCCAGTAAGAATGGCTAGCGGAATTTTGGGCTCTTAACGCGCGGAGCAAGGATGTAGTTTACGGTGATGCCGGTAGTTACATACCAGTCATCCTCGTCGCTCTTGCCACGCTGGCTGCCGGGAGCGTTGAAATTAGTGAATTCGCCGGTAGAGCTGAGTACGTTGCCACCACCGAAATATCTAGCAGCCTCCGAACCCAACGATGACTGGGCTACATATACAGTGCTCACATCATCAAGGTAATCGTTGAAGGTCTTGCGGAAACCAATCTCCAAACCAACATCGAAGCTCTTGTTTACTTTGTAGCGTACACCACCACCGAAAGGAATAGCAATACCGCCTTTGTCATAGGCAACACCTTCCGTTTTCAGAGGCTGCAATGCCACATAGGTACCATTGTACAGGCCTTTAGGATTGCCAATGTAACCGGCAACACCGCCGAATACATAAGGAACCAGATCAGGACGCTTCACATACGTGTTGCGGTTCGGAATCAGGTCGAAGATACCTACAACGGCGAGTTCTGCAATATCATTGCGGAAGCTCATGTTACGGTTGTAGCGGTATTTGCCATCTGGATCATTCGGATCAGCTGCTTTCGAGTCATCACCGGTGATACGGCCATACGACAGACCAGCACGAGCCGAGATACGTGGAGTAAACCGGTGGGTGAAGGTTACGCCCAAGCTAGGACGTGTAGCGCCAAAACGCAGGCTAGGAATGCTCGGCTTAGGCGTAACGTCGCCAAAGTAGTTCATGGCACTCAGGGTCACGCCCACAGAGTTGTATTGCTTTCGCTTACTAAACTGCTGTGCACTCGCCTCGGAGGCTACCAGCGACAGGGCCAGTACCAGCGCTAGGGTGTAGGTGAAGATTTGCTTCATATGGAGCGGTGTTTAAAAATATCAGAGGAGATGATGAGAAAGTGAACCTGGCAGAAACACAGTCGCAGTTGGCGACAAAATTAGAAGATACCGGGAACTAAAAAAACAAATAGTAGAAAAAGAATATCTTCTACACAGGAGTGCCAGCCGGGTTTCTACGGTCAAGACCCCAATTCAGTTTACTGCGCAAGGTACTCAGGAAGTTAACATGATTGAGTTTTACGAGACGAACTGTGAAGTTTTCACGACGAACCGCAATCTGAATACCCGCATCAACGGCGACTGAGCGTGAATCGAGAGAAAGCAGGAATTGGTTGCTCCGGCCTTCAATTTCGAAGGAAATCACGCTGCGGTCCGACACGATGAGAGGGCGCACATTGAGGTTGTGCGGACATACGGGAGCAATAATAAAATTGTTTGTCTGGGGCAACATTACTGGGCCGCCACAGCTGAGGGAATAACCAGTGGAGCCGGTTGGCGTGGCCACAACCAGACCATCGGCCCAGTAAGAATTCAGGTATTCGCCGTCGATGTACGTGTGCACGACAATCATAGATGACGTGTCTCGCTTCAGAATACTGAACTCATTGAGGCCAAAATTGATGCCGTCGAATACTTCTGGATCAGTATCAACCCGGATCAAGCTGCGTTCTTCCAGCACGAAATGCCCTTTGAAGAGAGCATCCATGGCTTGTGCAATTCGGTCGGGGGTGATGGTGGCCAGAAAGCCGAGCCGACCAGTATGAATACCCAGAATCGGGATTTCGTAGCTCCCAACATAGGTTACGGTATCCAACAGCGTGCCATCGCCGCCGATACTGAGCACGAACTGTACTCCGCGCAACGAGTCGCCACGCTGGAAGGTGCGGATGCTTTCGGGTAGCGTGAGACGGGTGCTCAGGTGCTCGAAGAATGCTGCCGCAATAATGACTTCTGTACCGCGGCGAGTCAGGTCATTGAGCAGATCCTGCATGAATGGCAGGCTTTCATCATCGAGGGGCTTTCCAAGAATGGCTATTTTCATAATGAAAGCGTAATCCGAAGAACGGGCAGTAGGATCAGATAGGAAACTCGGAGCGCAGAAAGAAACCACCTTGCCCACGCAGGTTACGGGTATACTCAAGGGAAAACACCCGGTCGTAGTACGTAACCAAGTGCAGCCCTATACCAGCAGATGCCAGCAAACGGTCAGGTAGCTGATTAGCAGACCCACCGGCGGCGCCCCGAACGTAACCAGCGTCGGCAAAGGTATTTAAATACAGCACCAGCGGGATGGTATTGATTTTCGGATTGGCAACTTCTTTCAGTCTTACCCGACCGGCATCAAAAATCCGATAACTCAGCCCCTGCTGCAGCAGTGCGTAATGCCGGCCATCTATTACGTAAGCATCGTAGCCCCGGACCAGCGCGTCATAGCCCAGCGCCCGATTGTCGGCATAGCTCAACTGGCGACTGAAGCGCAACTGCCCTTGCACTGCTCCACTGTAGTAAAAAGGGCCGCCCAATGCTACATACCGGGCATAGCGCCCCTGCACCAATAGCTGAGCCGGAGCTGCCGACGCAAGAAAATGGCGGTAAATAAGCCTGAACTGCGCATAACGGCCAGTGAGCGGGTAGGCAAACGTATTGCGCTGATTGAGTACTGCACTCAGCCCAAAATCGAAATACTCCCGGCTAGTACGGCCCAGGTAATAATCAGGGTTGAGCAGGTTGATGGAATCGGAAATCTGCTCTTGGTGGTAGCTGACATCCAGCGCAGCTAGTAACTGTACTGTGCGGCGCCAGCGCAGCCCGGCAGTCAGGTACTGTCGTTTGATGGGGCTGCCTTCAACGGGCCGGAATGTGGTTAGCTGGTCCCGTACGGTGGCATAGTCGAGGGCGCGGGCTCGATAGTAGGAGCCCCCGACCCCAAGGCCGATTCGCCGACGACGCCCATAGCCGGGAGCTTCATAAAACAGTTCGTATTTGCGGTTGAAGCCCAGCTGCAGGTTGCCGCGCAGTTGCTCGTTGCGGCCCCGAAAGTTATTGCGGGTCAGATGCAGCCCATAATCCACGCGGCTCCAGCGGTCGGAGCGGTTAGCCCAGGCCCGGAAGTTTCGCTCGGCCAAGGAGAAGATGGGTACTGGAAACGTATACCAGCGCTCCTGCATGCTGAACAGGACGGTCAGCTCGCCGTTGCGGCAGGCCAGTTGCACTAGCACCTGATGAAATAACTGCAGATTGAACAGTCGGCGGCGGTTGGCTTCTAGCTGCTTTGCGAGTTGTCGGGCCTGTAGCGTATCACCTTCCCGAAAGTCTAACTCAGCGCGTAGGATCTGCTCTTTCGTCACCTCATTACCAACAAATAGCACTGACGCAACCCGCAACAGACTATAACCAGGGCATTGCGCCTGTATCAGGCTGTCGAGGGTGCCGAGCCGTAGGGAATCAGGAGAAGCTGGAACTGGAGGAGTACCTGCAATTATTCTGGTGCGGGGTGTGGTGGCCCAGGAGGAATGACAGTAGATAAGCAGCCAAGCCAGCAGCCACAGCCTTTTACGCGCCCAGGACGACACCTACAGACTCAGGTATTTCAGCAGCGCATTGTACCGCTCCTGCTCATCTTCACCCAGCTCCCCAACCCCATTAAACTGTGCCGTAATGGCATAGCCAAAACGCTCCAACGTAGCAGCAATACGTGTTAGGCTGGGCGTATTGACCTTTAGCGTAAGCCGGATCCGATATGGGTCGTGCTCATCCTGCGCCACATGAGCACTCAGTATTTTGGCGTTGTTTTCTTCCACATAGCGGCTGATAGTCGCCAGGGAGTAGTCACGTTCTTCCATGGAAAGCACCAGCACAGCTCCCTGCCCAGCAGCAATGGGGGGCTGGCCAAAGGCGGCCAGTGTATCACTTACCGTTACAACGCCCATGTATTCATGGTCTTCATTCAGAACCGGCACAAGCTGCACTTTATTCTGGATGGCCATTTCCATGATGCTGTAGAAATGCTGGTCGTGCTGTACATGCACACTGGCGTAGCCCAACGCAAGCCCCTCTAGCAGTTGGCCGCTGTTATCTGCCTGCTCAAAATCAAGCAGGTCGGCTTCCGTCACTAGGCCCCGGTACTGCCGGTTATCGAGCACCGGTAGCTGGCCCACATGAAATTCCTCCAGCCACTTGGCTGCTTTCCCGACGGTATCCGACACCTTCAGGGGCGGAATCATCTGGTTGAGCAAGTCTTCGGCAATCATCGAGTGCATTGGCGGAAGTATTGGAAGGAGAAAAAGCGAGGGTTCTTGAAGAAGCGAGGCACTAGGGCTAGGCTACCTTGCAAGAAGATACGAAAAGCGGGCAGGGTTGGCGGGTAGGAAGCAGATTTTGTGGAAAAAGGTTTTGCACAAGCATCGGGCCAGAGGAGGAACTTCTCTTCGGCTACTCAAAAAATATCTATTGCTCGCATCACTCAGGTCTGCAATACTCCTTCCGTACGCAGCAAAAACTGCCGTAACAGTTGGTTGAACTCATGCGGACGCTCCATCATGGGAGCATGGCCGCAATGGTCGAGGAAACGCAGTTCAGAGTGCCGGATGAGACGGTTGAACTCATGAGCAACGAGGGGCGGGGTGATAGTATCGTTCAGGCCCCATACCAGCAGAGTCGGCACTTTTATCTCGCTTAGCTCCTTACCGAGGTTGTGGCGCTGTGCCGAGCGGGCAATACTGATGATACGCAGGCACTTGGCATTGGAATTCGTGATGCTGAATACCTCATCCACCAGTTCCTGAGTGGCCACAGTCGGGTCGTAGAAGGTGTATGCTACCCGCTCCTGCACATAGGCATAGTTGCCACGTTTAGGAAAAGAGCCACCCATGCTGTCCTCGAACAGGCCACTGCTGCCGGTGAGTACCAGCCGCGCTACCTGTTTGGGGTTGCGTAGCGTGTACTCCAAGCCTACATGCCCGCCCAGCGAGTTTCCCAGGACCGTGCAGGGCTCCGTCAGGCCGACGGCCCGCACAAATCCCTCCACATATTTCACTAGGCCCGGTACGCCGGCCTGCGTGAGTGGCATATCGTAGATGGGCAGCAGCGGAATAATAACCCGATACGACGGGCGGAACTCGGCCACCACTTCCTGCCAGTTGCTGAGCGCCCCAAACAGGCCATGCAGCAGCAGCAGCACCGGACCAGTGCCCTCCTCTACATACTGAAACTCGTTATGTTCTTTAATCTGCAATTCCATCTTCTCAAAGGGCAGCCGGAAGGATAGAGGCCGACTGGCCCTCATCTACAATGATACAATACCGAACCCAATTGCGCAGCATAGCCAAGCCATGCGTGGTGAGCAGCGCTTCGGGGTGAAACTGAACGCCTGTCAGGGGTAGTGTGGTGTGGCGCAGCGCCATTATTTCGCGGTTTGTATCGGCGGTGTGGGCCAAGGCGCGCAGCGTGGGCGGTAGGTCCTTCACTATCAGTGAGTGGTAGCGCGTGACGGACAGTTTTGCGGGCAGCCCCCGAAACAGCGGCTCGTCCGTGGCGACATCCAGCTCTGTTACTTTACCGTGCATAGGCCGAGCAGCACGGACCAACGTGGCGCCAAAAAATTCTCCCAAAGCTTGATGCCCCAGGCAAACGCCGAGCACTGGAACCCGCTGGTGCCAGGCTGCCAATACATCCATCATATTGCCAGCCAAAGCGGGCGTACCGGGCCCTGGCGACAGTACCAGCGCATCAAACTGCCGCTCCTGCAACGCGGCGGCTGGCGTGTCGTTGCGCACTACATCTACCTCGCACCCCAACTGCCGGAAGTAGTCCAGCAGGTTGTAGGTAAATGAATCGAAGTTGTCGAGCAGCAGCAGACGCATTGGTGGAGAAGAACTGAGTAGCTGAACATGAGCCTGAATAGCCTACTCCCCTACTCAGGTTGTTAAAACACCTCCCGCAATTTGTCGAGTAGCGTACCGGCAAAAGGCATGATAAACCCAACTATTTCCAGTGCTACGGGAGTTGCCTGGCGCACCAGCGGCAGCACTTGCGAGTCGGCAATAAGGGTGGGCGAAATCAATTCCAAACCGGCCATCCCGATGCCGTGCAGCAGCAGGCTCAGGCCCAACACCCACTTCAGCACTCCGGCCAGGGCCCCACCCAGATTGTCGAGCACGCCCAGCGGCGTGAGGTGTACGGCTGTTTTGATGAAACTACCCAGCAGATGTACACCCCATACAATAGCGACGAACACCAGCACAAACGACACGAACGGCAGCAAGCCGAAAGCCTCGCCAACATAGTGCCGCACCAGCGGAATAGCATCATTAAGCAGCACCAACCCTCCGATAGCGCCCAGCACAAATGCCAGCAACGACGCTACCTCCAGCACCAGCCCGCGTCGGAAGCCCTTCACGGCGCCCACTCCCAGCGGAATGAGCAGCAGAATATCAAAAGCAGACACAGGCTTGTGTTTTCAGAGCAGTGGTTTTTCGGCAAACTGACATAGGCGTTGGCTGGAGTTCGGAGACGAAGCCCGACAATAAGCACCACATCAGCCTGTCAAAACCAGACCATCACTTACAGATTCGTGTTGTTGAGCAGGTTGCTGACCACTTGCGAAATCACGCGGCCATCCGCCTGGCCCGACAGTTCCCGCGCCGCAACGCCCATCACCTTGCCCAAGTCCGAAGGGCCGGTAGCACCTACCCGCTGGATAATGCCAACGATATGCTCTACCAAATCAGCTTCGGAAAGCTGCTGCGGCAGGTATTCTTCGATGATGGCCAACTCGTTGAGCTCTACCTCTTCCAGGTCGGAGCGAAATTGCTTCTGGTAGGTTTCAGCGGCCTCACGGCGCTGCTTGGCCTGTTTGGTCAGCAGCTTGATTTCGGCGTCGGGCGTGAGGGCAGCTCCGTGTTGGCCTTCGGCCGTTTCGGCCAGCAGAATCTGCGACTTAATGCTGCGCAGCGTGGTAAGACGCACTTTGTCTTTGGCCAGCATGGCCTTCTTGATATCGGCGTCGATGGTTTCTTTCAGAGCCATAAGTAAAGGGGGAAATGAGGTGCAAGATTACGGTTTTTGCCGCAAGCCGGGGCCGGAAGCCGGCGAAGCGGGCAGAACAGGAGAAACCGGAGAGGCCGGCCGGTAGTTTGGGTACGTATCTTTGGCTACCAACTACTCCGCACAAAGCCTTCCTACGCATGACTAAGCTTAGCGTAAACATAAATAAAATAGCTACCCTGCGGAATGCCCGCGGCCACAACCGTCCCGACCTGCTGCAAGCCGCTCGTGACTGTGAGCGGTTCGGCGCGCAGGGCATTACCGTGCACCCACGGCCCGATGAGCGTCACATCCGCTACCAGGATGTGCGCGACCTGAAAGCGGTGGTGACAACTGAGCTGAACGTGGAAGGCAATCCTACTCCAGATTTTCTGGATTTGGTGCGCGAAGTGCGCCCCGAGCAGGTAACGCTGGTACCCGATGCACCCGACGCCATTACCTCTAATGCGGGCTGGGACACGGTAAAACATCAGATTTTTTTGATTGGGGTGGTGCAGGAACTGAAAGCCCTGGGCTGCCGGGTCAGCATTTTTCTTGACCCCAACCCGGAAATGGTGAAGGCGGCCGTAGCTACTGGCACCGACCGGATTGAGCTTTACACCGAGGACTACGCCCGCCTCTACCCCACCGACCCCGCCGCCGCGCTGGCTCCTTACCGTGCCGCGGCCATCTTGGCTCAACAGCTCGGCTTGGGCCTGAATGCCGGTCACGACCTCGACCTTGATAACCTAGCCTACCTCAAGCAGAACCTACCGGGTTTGGAAGAAGTCAGCATCGGGCATGCCCTCGTTTGCGACGCGCTGTACCTGGGCCTGGAAAACACGATTCAGCTCTACCGTCGGCAGCTGGCGTAAGGAAGAAGCCGGAACGATGCTCCGGCTTCTCCCTTACGCACAACTCACTTCTTATTTCCTCAGGGCGCTGGCTCTGGGTCGCCTATGCCCCGTCTCCCCATTCAGGAATTCCTGCATTACTCTTCCGATGCCCCCATTTTGGATGCCCGTGCACCGCTGGAGTATGCGCAGGGGCACATTCCGGGTGCTATCAGCTTCCCGTTGTTTTCGGATGAGGAGCGCGCCCGCATTGGCACCACCTACAAGCAGATAAGCCAGGATAAGGCCGTGCTGCTGGGGCTGGATTTCTTCGGGCCGAAGATGAGCCGCATGGTGCAGCAGGCTCAGAAACTGGTTCCTGCCAAGCGGGTGCGGCTGCATTGCTGGCGCGGCGGCATGCGCAGCGGGGCCGTTCAGTGGTTACTAGAACTGGCCGGCTTTGAGGTACAGTTGCTCGACAAAGGCTACAAGGACTACCGGCATTTTGCGCTGGCAGAGTTTGCCAGGCAACGCTCGCTGCTGGTGCTGGGTGGCCTCACAGGTTCTGGCAAAACCGATGTACTGCATGAGCTAGCCCAACAACAGCAGCCGGTCCTCGACCTCGAAGGCCTGGCCAGCCACAAGGGGTCAGCATTTGGCAGTATTGGGCAGCCCAGCCAGCCCACGCAGGAGCAGTTCGAAAATGACCTCGCGTGGCAATTAGCCCAACTTCCTACTACTCCCGCTGTGTGGGTAGAGGACGAAAGCCGCACGATTGGCAGCGTACATGTACCAACTCCTCTCTTCGAGCAGATGCACAGAGCGCCGCTGGTACTGCTGGAAATCCCGCGTGAAGTGCGCGTCCGCAAGCTCGCCGATGAGTACGGCCGCCAGGATGCCGGTGCGCTGGCTACCTCTATCTTGCGCATTCGGAAACGGCTGGGTGGCTTGGCTACTAAGGAAGCCCTGTCGGCTATTGCGGAAGACGATATGGAGAAAATGGTCAGCCTCGTGCTCGATTACTACGACAAAACCTACGGCCACGGGCTTACCGGTCGTACAGCCATCCGCGTACCCTCTACTACCTGCGATGCAGCCGTAAATGCAGAACTGGTGCAGCACGCTGTTCGGAATGTAGTGCCAGCCCTCCCGCTCAACAACTAACGTACAACCCACCAGCAGGCGCAGCAGCTTTGCTGTGCCCTCCTTGCAATCATCTGTCTATGTCCTCCTCCGAAACTTCCACCGACCAGATTCGCCTGACCCAATACAGCCATGGGGCCGGCTGCGGCTGCAAAATCGCGCCCAAGATTCTCGACCAAATTCTGCACACCAGCATCCCGCAGCCCCACGACGACAAGCTGCTGGTTGGCAATAGCAGCCGCGACGATGCGGCCGTGTACGATATTGGCGGCGGCCAGGGTCTCATCAGCACCACCGACTTCTTCATGCCCATCGTGGACGATGCGTATGATTTCGGCCGCATTGCTTCCGCCAATGCCATTTCCGACGTGTATGCTATGGGCGGCCGGCCGGTTATGGCCATTGCCGTATTGGGGTGGCCTATTGACAAGCTGGCGCCCGAGGTGGCCCGCCGTGTGATTGAAGGCAGCCGCAGCATCTGCGCCGAAGCTGGTATTCCGCTAGCTGGAGGCCACAGCATTGACTCTCCGGAGCCGATTTTTGGCTTGGCAGTTACCGGGCTACTCGACATCAAAAACCTGAAGCAGAATGACACAGCCACCGCTGGCTGTGAGCTGTATCTGACTAAGCCGCTGGGGGTAGGCATGCTGACTACAGCACAAAAACGCGGCATTTTGCGCCCCGAGCATGAGCAGATTGCCCCGCAGAGCATGATGCGGCTCAATAAGATTGGGGAAGACTTGGGCAAGTTGGAGGCCGTGCGCGCCATGACCGACGTAACAGGCTTCGGGTTACTGGGGCACCTTTCAGAAGTGTGTGAAGGCAGTAACCTGACGGCCGAAATAGACTTCAGCAAAGTTCCGCTGATAGCTGAAGCAGCCGAATATTACGCGCAAAAATCTATCCCGGGTGGCACCGTGCGCAACTGGGACTCTTACGGCCACAAAATTGGTAACCTCACCGATGAGCAACGCGCCTGGCTCTGCGACCCGCAAACCTCAGGTGGCCTGCTGGTCTGCGTAGACCCCGCTGGTCGGGCCGATGTACAAGCTGTGTTTGAGCAGTATGGGCTGGTGCTGGAGCCATTTGGCACCTTGCGGGCACATCAGTTTGAGGAAGCTTGGATTCAGGTACGCTAGCCGCTAGTGAAGACATTCGCACTGCTACGGCCTTTGTTGGAATTTGGCGCCGTAGTAATGGCATTGCTACTGGGTGTGCGCCTGCTTACAGGTCTTTTCCGGGGAAAGCGCCGAAGCTACACGCTCACTTTCCAGCGGCAGGTAGTTTTGCTGTTCTGGCCACTGCTATGCCTGAGTATCGGGCTGCCTTTTCTAGCTTCTTTCCTGTTTGCGGGTGCTATAGCAACCTACGAGTTGGTGTTGTTACTAGCATTTTCGGCACTCATACTAGGGTTTGCAGCGCCGGCCTTAGCACTACACCTGCAGTATTATGTGCGTAACCATGCTACCGAAGTAGTATTTGAGCCGAAGCAGAACATACTGGAAGTATACGAAGCTGGGCAGCGAATTCCGTTTGGCCGCGCCGACTTAGTACGGGTAGAATATGTCCGGTGCACGTCGCGGCGGCTGTTCTGGAGCAACTATGAGTACCTGCAGCTACATCTGCGCAACGGCCAAACGATTACGCTTACTTCACTGCTGCTGAAGCTAGGTCCTTTAGCCGATTTTCTACGTAATGCGAATTTACAAACCCACCAGCGCCTGTTTTGCATAATACGAATATAGAAATAACCAATACACAGATTTAAAACTAAACTCTACTGCAAGCGTCACTCTTTGTATAGCGGCTTAAGACGCATCATATTAACTACGTAGACAGGTCAACAGGGCTTACTCAATTCCCGATATGATAAATAGTAACTCTGAAGTCACTACATTTACATATTGTCTTTTTGTATTTCTGCTTGATGCGGCGCCTGTTGTTCTGGGTATTTCTTCTGTATGGCACCTGTGCGGGCTTTTCCGCGCATGGCATGTCGCAGGCGTCCGACTCTGCTGTCACTAAGCTCATCCGTAAACTAGCTACACAGCCCCGTGACACGGGCCGGGTACGTCTGCTGGCGGCTTTGTGCTATGAGCTACATGATGCACAGCCCACGCGTGCCATACACTATGGTGAGCAGGCCGTGGATCTGGCTACCACTCTGCACGACCAGCCGGGCCTTTTGCGCAGCCTATTGAACCTTAGCAGCTGCTACGCCAACGTGTCCGATGGGCCGCATGCGCTACAACTGCAACAAAAGGCGCTTATGCTGGCACGACAACTGCACGACAACGACGGCATTGTGCGGGCGTATACCGGTATCGGCGGTGTTCACCACGAGCGAAATGATACCACCAATGCCCTACATAATTACACCCGGGCGCTGGCTCTAGCCTATGACAAAGGTGTAAGGGTGCGCACGCAGCTTATGCTGTTCGGCAATCTGGGTAACCTTTACTCTCATCTGCATAATTTTCCGCAAGCCCTGCTTTACACACGCCGTGCACTTCAGCTAGCCCGCACCAGCGGCGACAAAGCCGGCGAGTCGCTCTACTTGGCTCACTTGGGTACCTTCTACTACCAGCAGAACCAGCTTGATACAGCCGAAGGACTACTACGCAAGGCCATTACGCTGGTGGAGCCACTGAAGAACTACCGTATCGAGGCGGGCCATCTGGAGCTGCTTGCCATTGTGCTGCTACTCAAAGAGCAGCTCGATGAAGCCGAAGCCCTAACTGTGCGTGCCCTGCAGCTTGCGCGCCAGACCAACTACCAAGAGCGGATATTGGATGGCTATAACCTGATGGCCGAAATCAAAGTGAGTCAGCGCGAGTATGAGCAGGCCTTCAACTGGCAAAGTCGCTTTCGGGACCTGAATGACTCGCTAAACAGCCGTTCCCGCCTGCAAACCCTTACTGCCCTGCAGGCCCGCTACGACACGAAGGAAAAGGAACACCAAATTCGGCTGCTCACCCAGCGTGGCGAGCTACAGCAGCTCCGGAACCGCGAGTTATGGGCAGTAGTCAGCACCTTGATAGTAGGATTGGGTGGCATAGGCCTGCTCTACTGGCAGCTGCGGCGGAGTCGCTCGGCACTGGCTACCAAAAATGTGGCTCTGCACCAAGCCACCCACGAATTGCGCGAGGTGGCGGCTTCCAAAGACCGGCTTTATGCTATTGTGGCCCATGATCTGCGTGGGCCTGTTACGTCGTTTGTAGGTGTTACAGAACTCATCGAATTCTACTTGCGCCAAGGCGATGAAAAGGGGTTGCGCCGTTTGCCGGCTCTCGTGCGCCAATCAGCCCAGAGCCTCAATGGATTGCTCGATAACCTGCTGAACTGGGCCGTTAGCCAAAACGGCGAGTTGGTGAGCCAGCCAGAATCATTGCCTGTAAACGAGCTATTTGCGGAGATTGAAGAGCTCTACCGCACTACCGCCGAAGCCAAGCAGATTCAACTGCATACTCCCGATCTGCCTGAACTCGACTTACGGGTATGGGCCGACCGCAACATGATACGCACTATTCTGCGCAACCTCGTCGGCAATGCCTTCAAGTTCACGCCCGGTGGCGGCCAGATTGCCCTCACGGCCCATTCTGCTCCCGACGGCAGCAGTATCCTGCTCACCGTAGCCGACTCAGGCCGGGGCATGGCCGCTGAGCAGGTAGAGGCACTGCTGCACAATGGCACGCGGCAGCAGCTGCTACCCGTTATCAGTCACAACACTCGCTCTGGTACCGGTCTGGGCCTACCGCTGTGTCGTGCATTTGTAGAGCGGCTCCATGGCACTTTATCGTTGCAAAGCGTACTAGGCGAGGGCACCACCGTTTGGGTGCAACTGCCGGCCCAGCCGGTAGTATAGCTGGTTGATGCGGGTTTGCCTGCTACTCCCGACCTTTGCTCGCTCTATTTGCCTCTGCTATGCAACTTCATCACCGCGAACAAGGCCAGGGCACACCGCTGGTTATACTACACGGCCTGTTTGGCACTCTCGACAACTGGCAGACGCTGGCTAAACGTTGGGCCGAGGCCGGCCACCGCGTTATCAGTGCCGACCTGCGCAACCATGGCCGCTCCTTTCACACGCCTGAGCACACCTATGAGCTAATGAGCCAGGATGTGTTAGCTCTCTTCGACAGCCTGCAGTTGGGCCCCGAAACTACGCTGCTTGGGCACAGTATGGGTGGCAAAGTAGCCATGCATTTCGCCCTGCACCACCCCGACCGGCTGGCGCGGCTCATCGTCATCGATATTGCGCCGCGTGCTTCCTCCATGGAACACCAGGACAATATTCTGGCCGGCCTGAACGCCGTGCCACTGGCCCAGCTTGAAAGCCGCCAGCAGGCCGACGACGCCTTGGCGCAGCATATTCCGCAGCCCGGTGTACGGCAGTTTCTACTCAAAAACCTGTACCGCAAGGAAGACAACTCTTTCGCGTGGCGCCAAAACCTGTCTGTACTCACGGATAGTATGATGGCTGTGGGCGCCGAAATAAGCGCGCTGCAACCCTTCTCAAAGCCGGCGCTGTTTATACGCGGCGGCAAGTCAGACTACATCAACACTAAGGACAAGCTCTACGGCATTCCAGCCTTGTTTCCCAACTCGCAGGTAGAAACCATAGTGGATGCTGGCCACTGGGTACACGCCGAAAAACCTGACGAAGTATTTGAGCTGGTGGACGCCTTTTGCAAAAGCTGAACACCCTATTCAGGCGTTCAGCTTACGCGTATCTTTAACGACTGTTTCTCTTGAAAACCGGCAACCTTTACCTTATTCCCACTATTCTGGCCGATGACACGGCGGCCCAGGTGCTGCCGCCACAGGTAGCGGAAAGAGTGGCGGCGCTGTCCTATTTCTTGGTAGAAAATGCCCGCACGGCCCGGCGCTTTATCAAAAGCGTAGCGCCCAACCATAGCATTGAAGCCTTGCGCATTAGCGTAATTGATAAGGACAGCACCGAAGCCCAAATTCAGGCGGCGCTGCAGCCACTATTGGCCGGCCAGGATGCAGGAGTTATTTCGGAAGCTGGCTGCCCCGGCATCGCCGACCCAGGGGCCGAACTGGCGCGGGCAGCCCATCAGGCGAGCGTTAGAGTGGTGCCCTTGGTAGGACCATCGTCGTTGCTGCTGGCACTTATGGCGTCCGGCATGAACGGGCAGAGCTTCACGTTTCATGGGTATCTGCCGATAGAGCGCGCCCGGCGGGCAGCGGCCATCAAGCAGCTGGAGCGTTTGGCACTGGCTCAGCACCAAACGCAGCTGTTCATTGAGACTCCTTACCGCAACATGCAGCTGCTTGCCGACCTGCTGGCGCAACTAAGTGGCAGTACACGGCTGTGCGTAGCCGCCAGCCTCACGGGGCCCGACGAATACGTGCGCACCGACACTGTGGCCGGCTGGAAGAAAAAAGGATTGCCGGAGCTGCATAAGCAGCCAGCTGTGTTTCTGATTGGCAAATAGCTCGCGCTAACGCCGCACTATTTCAATACCTGATACACGAGCAGCGAAGCCAGATAGGCTAATCCTGTCATGTACACCAGTTGCAGAATGGGCCAGCGCCATCCTTTGGTTTCGCGGTACGTGGCGGCCAGCGTGCTCATGCATTGCATAGCAAACACATAAAACACCAATAGCGAAGCGGAGCGGGCAGGCGTAAAGAATGGTTGCCCGTTTTCGTCTTTTTCAGCAGCCAGCTTCTGCTGCACGGTCAGTTCGTTGGCATCCTGGCCCACACTGTAAATAGTGCTCATGGTGCCCACAAACACTTCTCGCGCCGCAAACGAGGTGAGCAGCGAAATCCCGATTTTCCAGTCGAAGCCCAGAGGCCGGATGGCGGGCTCGATGAGGTGACCGAAACGGCCGGCGTAGGAGCTTTCTAACTTCTGAGAAGCTACGCGGCTTTCGGTTTCTGCGGGCGTCAGGGCCTGGCTGATGGCTGTGTTGCGGGCCCGGGTTTCGGCCTGCTCCATGGCTTGGCCCGGACCATACGAAGCCAGCACCCACAATATCACCGAAATAGCCATGATGACCTTGCCCGCTTGGAATACAAAGGCCTTCACCTTTTCGATGATGGTCAGGCCCACGTTTTTCCAGCGCGGCCAGCGGTACACCGGAAACTCCATAATGAAGTAGCTGCGCTCCGTCGTGCGCATCAGCAGCTTCATGGCCCAGGCTGAGCCGACCGCCGACACGAATCCCAGCAAGTACAGTCCCATTAGGGCCACACCGCGCAGGTTGAAGATACCCAGCACCGGCTGGTCGGGCACGACCAGTCCAATGAGCACGGTATACACCGGAATGCGCGCCGAGCAGCTCATCAGGGGTGTCACGAAGATGGTAATGAGCCGGTCTTTGCGGTTTTCGATGGTGCGCGCGCTCATGATGGCCGGTACAGCGCATGCCATACCGGAAATAAGCGGCACCACGCTTTTGCCGTTCAGCCCGAACTTGCGCATGATGCGGTCCATCATGAATGTGACGCGGGCCATGTAGCCAGTTTCTTCCAGCACTGCTATGAAAGCAAAAAGCAGCGCTATCTGCGGAATGAAAATCAGCACACCGCCCAAGCCGGCCAGAATGCCTTCCGTCAGCAGGCTGATAAGCGGGCCGTCGAAATTGGTCTGGATCAGGCTATTGATCCACGCGACGCCCTGGTCGATGAGTTCCATCGGGTAGCTGGCCCAGGCGAATACAGCCTGAAACAGCAGAAACAGCACCAATACAAAAATCAGGTAGCCCCACACGCGGTGCGTCAGCACCTTATCAATGCGGTTGCTATACGGCTCGGCCTTTTCCGTGCGCGTCACCAATACCACATTCAGCAGCAGCTCATTGATGCGGTTGTAGCGAGCTATGGTTTCCTGCGCCTGCCGGGCCGTGGGCTCAAATTCGTACTTAGCTACCAGCTCGGCTATGTACGCCTTTTCATCGGGCGTCAGGAAGCTGATCTGGCGGAACTGGTGCGCATAGTGCAGCGCCAGATAGTCGTTGTGCAGGTTGAAATAGTAGCGAATCTGCCGGATCATGGGCAGCAACTCCGGCTCCGGCTCATAGAAAGAGACACTAGGAGCATCCAGCTGCTGCGCCATCACAATTTTCAGAGCTGCTACCCCAATGCCTTTGCGGGCATTCATCGGAATGACAGGCACGCCCAATTCCTGCTGCAACTCGGCCAGATCAATGCTGATGCCGTGCTGCTCGGCCACATCCATCATGTTCAGGGCTAGCACTGCCGGTAAGCCTAGGTCGGCGAGCTGCGTGAACAGCAGCAGATTGCGCCGCAGGTTACTGGCATCAGCCGTTACCACCACAAAGTCGGGATACTGCGCCGAGCCTTGGTCGTAGAGCAGGTCCGTAATGACCTTTTCGTCGAGACTCTTGGGATAAAGCGAGTACGTGCCGGGCAGGTCAATAATTTCGGCGCGGTGCTGGGAAGTAAGCTGGCTTATGCCCGTTTTGCGGTCCACCGTTACGCCGGGGAAATTGCCCACTTTCTGGTTGAGGCCAGTCAGTTGGTTGAACAGCGACGTTTTGCCAGAATTGGGGTTACCGATAAGCGCAATGCGCGTCAGGCGGCCATACCCCGGCAGACGGCCTGCCGCTGTTTCCAGCGCGGCCACCGAAGCAGCCTGCCCGGCCGGGGCAGTTCGGATTCCGGCACTACTCATCGATACGCTACTCCTTCAGCAAAATGGTAGCCGCTTCACTCACCCGCAGCGACAATGTATAATCAGCAGCCTCGCCTACTACCAGCGTAATGGGGCAGCCCAGTGGAGCGCGGCTATTGAGGCGCACTCGGGTTCCCGGAATACAACCCATTTCCAATAGCTTCAGCGCCATTTCCGGGTCTTTCAGGCAGCAGATAGTGCCACTCTCGCCCAGCTGCAAGTCTTTTACACTCCGGCGGGCAGCAGTTTCGGGGGCAAGGGTGGGAGTGGGCATAGCAGCTGAGTTATTTAGACTTGCTTTAAACAAAGGTACCACCCATTTAGGTTTCGGCCAAAATAGTGGGCCACCTCCTGCACAATTCCTTCCTCCGGAAATAAGCGTCCTATAACTATTCCTTCGCGCAATTGCATCTTTATAAATATTTGAAGAATACTTGCCACAAATCGGCATTATCATTTTAATTTTGGCATATAACACTAGTTCTGCCTACCCATGCTCCAACGTTTACTTGCCTTTTTTGCATTTCTCCTACTGTTTCCGGCCCTAGGCATGGCCCAGGAGAACCGTCTCTCCGGTCGCATCGTCGACCAGAAGACCAAGGAGCCGATTCCCTTCGCTTCTATTAGCCTGCGGGAAGAATCGACCGGCGCCCTGACCAATGAGTATGGCTTTTTTCAGATAGCCACTCCTGAGAAGAATGCGCAGGATTCTCTTATCGTTATTGCCTTGGGCTTCAAGCGCATGGCAGTACTAGTGAAGCGCGGCGTTTCCCAAACCGACATCATCATTGAGGTTCCCAAGCGCGTAATTGAGCTGAAGAACGTAACCGTAACCGGCGGTAAGGTGAAAGACCTAGCGCTGGGTTCGAAATCAAGCACTCCGGGGGAAGGCATGATTCAGGGTATGCCGGGCAGCCAATATGCTTTCTTCGTGAAGAATGACAAGTCGAAAAAGCTCGGCAACATTCGTTCGGCTTCGTTTTATATTGGAGAAAACGGTTTTCCGCGGGAGCCTTTCCGGGTGCGCATCTACAAGGCCGATGGCAACTATAATTCGCCTAACACGGACTTGCTTACCGAAAACGTGGTTGTATCTGCTCCTAAAGGCGGTGCCTGGTATACGGTAGACCTGACTTCCTACAACATTGAAGCTCCTACAGAAGGATTCTTTGTAGCCATGGAATGGATTGTGAGCGGCGACAAGTTCTACACCACCAACTTCATGGACACCTACACGCCCTACGGCCAGATCATGCGTCCGACCTTCGAATTTAAGGAGAGCCGCACCTGGAGCTACACGATGGGTAAAGGCTGGAGCCTGCTCACGCTTTCCAGCAACGGCCAGCGCTACAACGCTATGATTAAGGCGGAAGTAGACATGATTAAAGACTAATCGGAGTAGTCTGGATTTAACGGACTACTCACATAAAAAAGAGGCTTGCCAGTTGGCAAGCCTCTTTTTTATGTGGCTATCTGAAGCGGATATGCACTAACTGCGCAATCCGTGAGCTTATTTAATCACGGCAATTTCTACGCGGCGGTTTTGCTGGCGGCCTTCAGCAGTAGCATTGGAAGCCACCGGAGCTGTTTCGCCCATAGGCTCAATGCTAACCCGAGCATCGCCCATACCACCGTTCTGAGAAAGCCATTTCTTTACAGCTTCAGCCCGTTTGGCGCTTAGTTCGCGGTTGTACGACTTGTCACCCCGCGAATCAGCGAAGCCCATTACGCGCACCTGGCTTTTACCGTAGCGCCGTCCTACGGAGGCGGCTATTTCCGACAACGCCCGCGTAGCAGTAGGCTTGATTTCAGCCTTGTCCGTATCAAACAGCACTGTTTCTTCCAGTCCATACACGCTGAACCGGTCGTCGCCGCGCACTGAAATTTCGGGCAAATCGATTTCCTCGTAGGTTTCGTTGGCCAAAGTAGCTTTGGTCATATCCCAGGCGGCATCGGCAGCATTTGCTGTCTTGGTAGCGGCATCAGCCACGATAGCGCCGTCGCGGGCCACCACGGCCGTGTCGGTGGTAGCTTCCTGAAGCTGATCTTTTTCTTCGGGCTTCTTCAGGTCGTTGCAGGCGGAAGCCAGCAAAGCCGTTGCGGCCAGAGCGGAGAGCAAATGTTTTTTCATCGGATGGAGAGAATAAGGGAGAATACGGGTGAAAAAGGTCCGGAACGTAGCCGGCCTTACTTGCCGCCTCCAGTACGGGCAACAATCCAGGAACGGATAATTTCCTGCGTGGCGGGCGAAAAGGTTTCGCGGGGCTGCCCATTTACCAAGGGCCATTCGGCTGGGTCGGACTGGAAAAGATGGTTTACTCCGGGCAGCTTTTTGCTGGTCATGTCACGGTTGCCGCGCAGGGTTTTGGTCAGAGCCGTCAGGTTCGATTCCGCCGCTACGTACAGGTCGGCGGTTCCGTTTAGCAACAGAACGGGGCATTTTACCTTTTCCAGATGCTTCAGCGGGTCGAAACCCAGAAAATACCGGTACCGGAAAGAGGTCAGTTCGGCGGCACTGGCCTGCGCTGCTTCCCCATCTACTGCCGTATTGTTCTGGCGCAGCATATTGGCCACAATAGCTTTGGCCTGTGCCTCATCGGGAGTCTGGCGCACTATTTCAAGCATTGCTTTCTGGCGCTTGGAAGCGGCATCTATCTGCGCCTGCTCCGTGCCCAGCGAACGGAGTAGCGCAGCCTGCTGCTGCACAGCCAGTTCATTTCCCGGCACTCCGTAGGCGGCCAGCGTCACTACAAAAGCGGGCGGCAAAGGCTGCGTAGCCGAGAGTAGCGCCACGTTGCCGCCTTCTCCGTGTCCAATTACGCCAATCTGCGCCAAGTTGATTTCGGGGCGGGTACGCAGAAAGTTTAGACTGGCCTGCACATCACTGACCAGTTCGGCGATGGTAGTGCGGGCCAGGTCGCCGGTGGAGCTGCCGGTGCCCCGGTCATCGAAGCGCAACACGGCAATACCACGGCGCGTGAGGTAGTCGCCCAGGATACCCATCATGCGGTAGGTACCCACGGTACCGTCCCGGTCGTGGGCGCCGGCATCGGAAAGCAGCACCACGGCCGGAAACGGACCCGCTCCGGCCGGAACCGTGAGCATCCCCGCCAGGCGCAGGTTGGCGGGTATATTGGAGTACACTACTTCCTCCTCGCGGTAAGGCGGCGTGAGGCGGGCTTTGGGGGCCGTGTTGATGGCAGCTGCCGTAAACGTGAGCGTAAGCGGCGACTGGTAGCCGGGCTGCCGCCACACCCCGTCTATCTGCTTGCCGCCGGATGCCAGCCGGCCCACAAAGCTGCTGCCGGCCTCTTCAGCGGCAAATATGACCGTGTCGCCCTTTATTTCCACAGCCACGGCTATCTGGCTGACTTTCTGCAGCGGCACATCGAGTGTGGCGAAGTACGAGCCCCCAGTGAGGCTTACCAGCCGAAACACCACCTCCAACTGCCCGCCGGGCACTTTGAGCGGGCCTTTCCACAGCCCATCCAGGGTAGGTGCGGCGGTGGCAGAAAGTGTTGCTGCGCCTCCGAGCAGTAGCCAAAGCCACAGGCAGCGCAGCCAGAAAGCGTGAGTACGTGTTTTCATAAGAGAGGACACAATAGGTGGAGCGTAGACTAGCAACAACAACAACCGCCGGGCGTCGCAGCAATGAGCATCCGGCTTCTACGCAAGATAATTATATCCTTATTGAGTAGGGCTAGCCGGGGAAATTCAGGGACGTTTTTTACCGCAAACCGCCGCTTCTTCTGACAGAAAAAGCGGCGGTTTGCGGCAGGCCGGGTCAGCTACAGCCCTACAGTATATACAGCCTTCAGGTACACAAAGCGGCCATTGAACGGCATTTGCTGCGACTGATAGGGCAGGATATCGAAATCGTAGGGCAGGTTGGAAGGCTTTCCGTACTTGGCCAGGTAGTAGGCATTGAACTCGTCGAACGACTTGAAGCCGTCGGGCGCCCGGCCGTTGCGGGTTGCAGTCATGATGTCGTCGGGATACACGTCGAACACATTGTTGACGCCGGCCGTGAGCGACAGCGCCTTTACGGGCCGGTAGCTCAACGACAGGTCGGTGGTGGTTTTGGGCCGGAACACCATGTACACGCTGCCTTCGTCCAGCGGGTCGAAGTTGAAGTCGTAGCTCTTCACCTGTCCGAAGTAGAAGTTGCGCAGCAGCACGCTGAATTTCTTGATGTCGTAGCCGGTGCTGAGGATGAGCTTGCTGGCAGGATTGCCGGTCTCCAGCAGGGAAAGCTGGCGCTGGTCGAGGTAGTCGTTGCCGGGCTTGAGGCGGCCTTCGCTCGTGCGGTCGGTTTGCAGGTTCTGGAACTGCAGAGGCACCTGCAGGCTACGAATGCGGGTGTTGTTGAAATTAGCAGCCAAGCTCACGTTGAGCGAGCCACGGCCCAGCGCGTTGCGGTAGGTGGCTACCAGGTCGAGGCCGCGGGTACGGGTGTTGGCGGCGTTGGTAAAGAACTGCGCGTTGTCGGCGTTGGCAGCCAGCAAGGCCTGGTTGAGCGCCGGGCGGGCCCCGGTAGTATCAATTCCGAAAATGCCCGACAGCAGAATCCGGTCGTCGATATCAATCTGGTACGCGTCGGCCGTGAACGTGAGCGAGGCGGTAGGCGTGATAACCAAGCCGGCACTGAGGTTGCGCGATTTTTCAGGGCGCAGGCTGCCGATGCCGGCGGCCCGGGCTACGTTGCTCTGGTTGTTGAACAGGCCGCTGTAGCGGGCCCCTTCGGAGGTAGGCAGCAGCGTGAGCTGGCGGTAGAGCACCTGCTGCAGGGCCGGGGCGCGGAAACCGGTGTTGTAGGCCGCACGCACGGCCAGCGCCTTGGCCAGCTGCAGGCGCGTATCCACCTTGTAGATGAAGGCCGAGCCAAAGTCGCTGTAGTTCTCGAAGCGCAGGGCCGTACCAACCGTCCACTTTTTGGTTACGTCGGCTTCCACGTCCGCGAAAGCCCCTACGTTGTTGCGGGTGCCATCTACGGCAAAGGCCGGGTCGAAGCCAATGAAGCCCTGTGCCCCGGCCGATGCGCCTTCCTTGCCCTGGGCGTAATCGAAGTAAGAACCTTTCTCGCCGGCCACTATTTCGTACCGGTCGTGGCGGAATTCGCCCCCAAAGGCGACGTTGGTTCCCGCCAGCAGCTTCGGAAACAGGCGGCTGAACGTGGCATTGCTCACGCTCTGGGTAAAGACCAGGCCGCCGGCGTCAAACTGTCTGGGCGAGTTGCTTCCCAGCGAGCTATTGAGCGTGTTGCTGATGTCGTAGCGCAGCGAGTTGCGGCCCAGCACCTGGCTTACGTCTAGGCTCCACTGGCCCAGCCCGAAGACGAAGCCGGCCGTGCCGGAGGCGTCATGAATGCGCGTGTTGATATTCGGCTGGTAGCCGTACGGGAAAATGCTTTCCACAATATCGGCATCGGCAGAAGCGGGCAGCACCCACGGCGCAACGGCCTCTCCCCTGCGGAAATTGTAGCCCCCAAATGAGTAGAAGGCCACTTTATCGGTGAAGGGCAGGCGCAGGTTGTACATACCCCGCAGGTTGCGGATTTTAGCGTCGCCGTTGACTTGCTCGAAGTCATCGTAGGTTTTGCCACTGGCGGCCAGACGGGCTTTTTCCTCATTGGCATTGTAGGAAAAGACCGGCCATGATACAATGTTGCGGGTGTAGTGGCGGGTGGTAGCGCCGCGGTAGTCGGCGTCGGCCGTCAGATTCAGGAAGCCTTTCTGGCCCAAGCGCAAGCCCCTGTTGAGGCTGAGCAGGCCCGTAAGACCGTCGCCCTCGGTTGTAATACCCGTATTGAGCAGCACGTTGCCCCCCTTGTTGGCCGACTTCAGGGTGAAGTTCATTACCCCAGCAATGGCATCGGAACCGTACTGAGCCGCGGCCCCGTCGCGCAGGACTTCCACCCGGTCCAGCGCATTAGCCGAAATCGTGTTCAGGTCGTAGCCTACGCTGCCCACCCCGCGGCTGCCGAGCAGGTTGATAAGGGCCGTGGTGTGCAGGCGCTTGCCGTTCACGAGCACCAGCGACTGGTCCGGCGCCATTCCGCGCAGGCTGATGGGGTCGACGTGGTCGGCGCCATCGGCGGAGGTCTGTCGGGTTGAGTTGAAGGAGGCCACCGAAAAGTTGAGCAACTGGCTCAGGTCGGTTTGCGGCACTACGGGCAGCAGCTCCCGCATGTCAATCACGTCTACCGGCACTGGCGACTCCAGCACCGTGCGGTCGGTACGGCGCGTACCTACGGCCAGCGTGGCGACGGCCAGCGTAAAGGGAAACTGCACTGTTTGCCCGGCCACCAGAAACACATTGGTGAGCAGCTGCGTCCGGTGCCCCGGATGGGCTACCTGAACGGTGTAGGGGCCGCCAGCCAGCACCTCGGGAATGGCGTATTGCCCGGTACCGTCTGTGGTGGCCGTGCGCCGGATACCGCTGGGCAAATGAATGGCCGCCACGGTTGCCCCAACCAGTATGTCACCGGTTGCCGAACTCACGGAACCGGCAATACTGGTTCCGGTACTCTGGCCCTGCGCTACCTGCGTGAGCAGCAGGAGCACGCCTAGAAGAAGAGAGAAAACGCGGGTAAAGACTTGGGTCATAAAGCAGCAGAACAAGGGTAGGAAAATGCAAAAGGCAAAAATGCAGACGTAGCAGAGCAAGTGCCTCCCAAAAGTAGAAACCCTACTTTCATATAGTGGCGTTTGTTAGACAAGCAGAACGTATTCCTCGCTCAATCCGGCTTGGCGCTGGATGAGCCAAAGCACCAACCGGAATGGATGTGTAGGCATCTATTGAGTTCTTTATGGCCTTTGGCAGCCACCGTCCGGCGCTCGTGAGAAGACAGTATGGCGGGATAAAAACCCACCGTAGCCAGTCGCGGAAAAAGGCTCCCAAATGTAGAAATTTAACTCGTTAAAATTATATATTATATAAAATTTATTATTATCAATTATATAAATATCTAAGTATCAACTTATAATTATTACATAGCCCCTCCTACGGCACACAAAAGCCATACTGTGGGAAGCGCTGGCACTAACGGTATTGCCGGTTCATTGCTCTCTACTCCGCCACAAACACGCGCTTCACCCGCTCGCTCACGTTGGTCAGCAGCTCGTAAGGAATGGTACCGATGCGCACCGCCAGCTCGGACAGCGGCAGCTGCGGCCCGAAGATTTCGGCGGTGTCGCCGGCCTGGGCCCCAATGATGTGCGTGACATCGGCCATGCACATGTCCATGCAGACATTGCCGATAAGCGGGGCGCGCTGGCCCCGAATAACGACTTCGCCCGCGCCGTTGCCGAAGCGCCGGTCGTAGCCGTCGGCGTAGCCGATGGCCAGGGTGGCAATGCGCCGCTCGAAATCAGCAGCTTGGCCGCGGCGGCCGTAGCCCACGGTTTCGCCGGGCGGCAGGGTTTTCACCTGCGAAATGGTAGTGCGCAGCGTACTGACGGGCTGCAGCGCATCCTGCTCGTGGCCGCTGGCTTCCACGCCATAGAGCCCGATGCCGAGGCGCACCATGTCGAAGTGGGCTTCGGGGAAGCGCAGGATGCCGGCTGAGTTGAGGGCGTGTTTGATAATCGGGTAGCCCAGGGCTTCTTCGAGCACGGGCGTCATGCGCTGGAAGGCGGCCAGCTGGCGGCGCGAGAAGTCGTTGTGCTGCTCTTCGTCGGCGCCGGCGAGGTGGGTGAGGGCACTGGCCACACGCAGATGCGCGGCGTTTTCGCGCAGGAGCTGCACGAGTTCCGGCAGATCTTCTTCGGCGAAACCGAGGCGGCGCATCCCGGTATCGATCTTGAGGTGAATGGCGGGCAGCGGCTGCTCCTGCGCGGCGCGCAGGTAGTCGAGGAGCCGCTCGAAGGAATAGATTTCGGGCTCCAGATGGTACTGGCGCAGCTTCTGGAAAGCGTCGGGCGAGGGATTCATCACCATGACGGGCAGGCTGATGCCCTGCCGGCGCAGGTCCACGCCTTCGTCGGTGTAGGCTACGGCGAGGTAGTCGGCGCGGTGAAACTGGAGCAGGTTGGCGACTTCGGCCGAGCCGCTGCCGTAGGCGAAAGCCTTCACCATCACCATGAGCTTGGTGCCGGGCTGCAGGCGGCGACGATAGAAATTCAGGTTGTGGGCCAGCGCATCGAGGTTTACTTCCAGCACCGTACCGTGGATTTTCTGCTGGAAGGCGGCTACAATCCGCTCGAAACCGAAGCGGCGGGCACCTTTGACGAGAATAGTTTCGTGGCGGAAATCGTCGGGGCGAAAGTGACGTAGGAAATCCTCGGTGGTGTCGTGGAAGGCCAATTCTACACCCTGAAAGGCCAGCTGGTGCAGGCGGATTTCGGGACCGATGCCAATGAGCCGGTCGACGCCGTGGGTGGCGAGCTGGGCAGCGGCACGGGCGTAGAGCTTGGGACCGGCAAGACCCGACTCCAGCACGTCGCTCAGGATGAGGGTGCGACGGCCACGGCGGGGCTGGCGCGCCAGGGCATCGAGGGCGAGTGAAAGGCCGGCGAGGTCATTGTTGTAGGTGTCGTCGAGGACGTAGCAGTCGTTTAGAGCCTGCTTCATCTCCAGGCGCATGGCCACGGGCTGGAGCCGGTCGAGGCGGTGCTGGATTTCGGCGGCGGGCACTTGGTGCCAGAGCAGCACCGCCAGGGCGTGAAGGGCGTTTTCGACGGAAGGCTCGTCGGCGAAGGGCAGCGTGAACGTATGCTCCTGGGGCAGCGGGCGGGCCATGCTTACACGCACCACGGTGCGGTCGGCGGAAGCCTCGGCCACCGTCACGGCCACATGGGCAAGGTGTGGGTGCTGGCGGCTCCAGGTGAAGGTGCGGTGCTCGGGCAGGTGGCGGCTGGCAGCGGCATGAATCAGCTCATGGTCGAGGCAGTAAAAGAGCGTATCGACGCCGAGGAAGAGCTGCATTTTCTCTTCTACCTTCTCCTGGGGGCTGCTGAAACCCGCATCGTGGGCAGTGCCGAGGTTGGTAAACAGGCCAAGAGTAGGCTGGATGACGGCGGCGAGACGGGCCATTTCGCCACGCTCAGAGATGCCTGCTTCGAAGATACCGAGGGTGTGCGTGGCATTCAGCTCCCAGACGCTGAGCGGTACACCTACCTGCGAATTGTAGGAACGGGGGCTTTTGCAGAGGAGCTCATCAGGAGCAAGCAGTTGGGCCAGCCACTCCTTCACAATGGTTTTGCCGTTGGAGCCGGTGATACCGAGCACGGGCAGACGGAAGCGGCGGCGGTGGGCGGCGGCCACGGCCTGCAGGGCGGCCAACGCATCTGCAACCAGCAGAATGCTAGCCTCAGGATAGGCCAGCAGACCACCGGGAACTTCCTCTACCCTATCTACCACAAAGAGCCGCACGCCCTGCTTGTAGAGCTCGGGCAGGTAGCGGTGGCCGTTGTGCTGGGGGCCGCGCAGAGCAAAGAACACGCTACCAATAGCCTGACCAACGCGGCGGCTATCCAGGAGCAGCGACTGAATGGGTGCAGGGCCGGCCGGGGCCAACAGCAGGGTGCCGCCAGTGAGGGCAGGCAGGTCGGCAGTGAAATCGAGCATGGTGGGGCAAAGGTACGGCTGGGGGCTGAGGTGATGGGGTAACGCGCAAAAGGCAATACGTATAAGCCTGCACCTGTCACGTGTTACTTGCCACCCGTACCTTTGCGGCTTGTTTTGCTTTTTGAGTCTGCTTTGAAATTTTCACGTCATCATCTGGCCGCGCTGACGGCTTTTCTTATCTGGGGGTTCTTCCCGATTCCGCTGCGGATGCTGGGCGGCTATGCCAGCGGGCAGATTCTGTTTTTCCGGGTGCTGCTTTCTCTGGCGCTGCTGCTTCTGATTCATGGACTGGGGCGGCGCGGCGTAGTACGGGCCACGTGGCGGCAGTGGCAGGCGGCGCCGGCAGCTGAGCGGCGCGGCGTAGGCATCAGCACGGTGCTGGGCGGGGCGCTGCTGACCTCGAACTGGCTGCTCTTCATTTATGTGGTCAACCAGGTGAGCGTGCAGGCCGGCTCATTTGCCTACCTAATCTGCCCGATTCTGACGGCGCTGCTGGGCTTTTTGCTGCTGCGAGAAAAGCTGCGGCCCAACCAATGGGCGGCTATTGCGCTGAGTGCGCTGAGCTGTGCGCTACTAGGTGTGGGCGAACTACGGACCTTGCTCATGAGCCTGGTGGTAGCTTTCACGTATGCATTCTACCTCATCACGCAGCGCCGCCTGCAGGGCTACGACCGGCTGGTGCTGCTGACGGTGCAGCTGGGCCTGGCCGCGCTGATTATTCTGCCGCTGGCACCGCTGCTGGGCGCGCAGCCGCTGGAGGGCTTCGCCGATACACGGCTGCTGCTCGTGACGGCCGTGTTAAGCTCTGTGTTTACCGTGCTGCCGCTGTTTCTGAACCTGTATGCGCTGAACGTGCTGCCTTCGGGCACGGTCGGAATTCTAATGTACGTGAATCCAATTGTAAGCTTTGCGCTGGCATTTCTGTATTTTGGAGAGGCCGCCACGGCGGTGCAAGGCGCGGCGTATGGCGTAATACTAGGATCGGTGGTGCTATATAATTTCCGTTCGCGCCAGTAAAGCCGCGGGCCGTCCGAAGGCCTAATCAGCGGGCAGCTCGCGCTGAAAATGGGTTTTGAGCACTTGATTCACCTTGTCTTTGGTGAGAGGCTTGCTAAGCAGGCCAGCAATCGGGAATTGCTCCAGACGGTGCATATCCTGCGGATGCAGCGACGTAGTGAGCATGACGATGATGACCAACTCCTTGTGCAGCGGAAGCTGCTGGTAGGCTTCCAGGAAATCGAAGCCATTCATGACGGGCATCTTGACATCCAGGAAAAGCAATACCGGGCACTGTGGTGTGTTTTCCTGACAGTTTGCGACCAACACGTCCAGCGCTTCCTGGCCATTGAGGGCTACCAGGAGTTGATCTGATACCTGCAGCTTTTCCAGAAGCCGTCGGTTGAGAAAGTTGGTTGCCTGGTCATCATCAACCAGCAACAGACAGGGAAGCTTTTGCATAACAGTGTCGGAGTAAATCAACTACCCGAAAACGAGAAACAAACGGGGTGGAACTAGCGCGGGAAATACACAAAGAAGGTAGAGCCGACATTTTCCTGGCTTTCGACGCTGATATAGCCGCCGACATTTTCCACCATCTTCTTCACCATGTACAGTCCCACGCCTGAGCCATCTACGTGCGTATGGAAACGCTGAAACATACCAAACAAGTTTTGCTGCTGCTGCTCGTTCAGGCCCAGGCCATTGTCCTGCACACTCAGCACCAAGTAGGCTTCGGTATGCTGGCAACGCACCCGGATACGGGGCGCACGGAGCGGGTGCTGATATTTGAGCGCATTGCTGAGTAGATTGTAGATAACGGAGCGCAGATTTTTTTCTGAGAAGGAAACCATCGGGCACGACGTTACTGCTACTTCCAGCTGGGCCCCGGTTTCGCGAAGCAAGGGGGCCAGATCCAGGCGCACATCTTCTACCACCGTGGCCAGTTGTACCAGCGTGGCCGGCTGGGCATGCTCCTGCTGCAGCTTGCTGATGTCGGTGAGGTGCTCGATGGTGCGTTTGAAACGGTCTACGGAGCCGTGCATCAGGTCCAGAATGTAGGGTACGTCGCCTTGGCGGCTGGCGGCGGGTAGTTCGTCCAGCAGTGTGTGCAGCAACCCTTCAATATTGGTGATGGGCGCTTTCAGGTCGTGCGAGGCAGTGTAGATGAACGTGTCCAAGTCGACGTTGGTGCGGGAGAGGAGGTTGTTGGTATCGCCCAACTCTTCATTGGTTACCTGCAGCTCCTCGTTGGTAGCCTGTAGTTCCTCGTTGATAACGGCCAGTTCCTCGTTGAGAGCTTGTACCTGCTGCCGGGCATGCACTTTCTCCGTCGAGTCGAGGATGAACGCCAGAATACCATGCGTTTGCCCTTCTTCGTCGATGAGCGGCTGATACACGAAATCCACAAAGCGCGGCTCGTTCTGGCCCGTGGCCGAGTTATAAAGCAACGCGGGCATTTCTACCCCTTCGAACGATTCGCCGGTGAGGTATACGTTGTCTAGCAAATCGACGAAGCCTTGCTCTACTACTTCCGGCAACACGTCGGCTACGGTATGGCCTAACTGCGTCCGGCCGCTGGTCAGCGTCTGGTACTGGGCGTTGAAAAAGGTGAATCGATGGTCGGGCCCGGACAGGGTGGCAATAGCCGCCGGCGTCTGGCCCAGAATCTGTTGCAGCAGGCTTTTCTGCATCCGCAGCTGCTCACGCTGCTGGCGAGCTTCGTGCAAAGCGTTTTCTACCTGTTGCGTACGCTCCAGCACCCGCATTTCCAGTTGCTGATTGAGCTGCTGCAGCAACTGCTGGGTTTGCTGCAACTCAGCGTTGCTGCCAAGAAACTCTTCGTTTGAAGCGTGTAGCTCCTCGTTGGCAGCGGCTAGTTCCTCGTTCAGGGTCTGGATCTGCTGGCGGTTCTGCACCTGTGGCGTCACATCGTAGGCAAACACCAGGATACCGTCGATGCTGCCCTGCAGGCTGTGGCGAGCCTGGTAGATGAAGTTGTAGTAGCGTTTTTCGAGATTCTGCGGCGCGGCATTGGCATGGTCCAGCTGCACCAGCATTTCGTGGGCATAGAAGGTTTCGCCGGTCTGGTACACCTGGTCGAGCAGCCCGAATATTGGTTGGCCTTCCAGTTCCGGCATGGCCTCGGCAATGGGCATCCCAAGCAGTGGCCGCTCGCCTACCAAGGCCTGGTAAGGCGGGTTCACGAACTGAAATACATGCTGCGGCCCGTCGAAAATGCAGATCATGGCGGGGGCCTGCTCAAACACGCTGTAGAGCTGCTGGCGCTGCAATTCGGCTTCGGCGCGGGCAGCCTGCTCGCGCACTTTGCTTTCGTGCAGCGCGTTTTCTACTGCGCTACGCTCATGGTCGGCCGTGTCCGTGAAGCTGACAACCAGCAGCTCGCCGCTACGCTGGGCCGACAAGTGGAAGTAGTTGTCGAGTCCGTCGTAGTGGTAGTAGGCCTCATGGTAGCCCGCTTTTCCGGTTAGGAATGTATCCCGGTAGAAGGAGAAAATATGTGCTTCCTCCGCATTCGGATACAGAGTAAGAAAAGTAGTGGCCGGGTACTCCGGCTTCTGTAGCATGCGCTGGGCCGCCAGGTTGAGGCGTACATAGTCCAGGTCAATGATTTCGCCGTTTCCCGCAGGCGAGTAAACGGGTCGAAACAGAATAATCCCGGTGAGCGAAACATCAAGGAGCGTCTGGAGTAGACCGTCGGAAGCAGATAATTCGGCAGAAGGCGAAGCCGGAGTAGCGGGCATAAAATACAAGCGCGAGAAGACGGGAAGAGCGAAGGTAGCAGGTATAGGCAAGGCAAGCGCGACAAACATCAACAGCTTTGCGGTAAGGAATACTCACAATGAGGAGGCAATGTTGCTACCCTCCCAAGCCGCACCTGTCTTGCCTCGAAAGTGGCCAGAGAACAGGCAAAAACGGCATAGCAACCTCTGCTTCGGCCTTGCAATGAAGCTTACTACACGCAAGCGGGCTTCTGCGCACTGGTTCGGGGTCTACAAACAGCTTCTCAAGCCTCCGATTGAAGCCCGTCTATGGCACCTGCCCGCTGCCCTTTGCCTGATTCTCAACCGTAAAAGTCGGCAACAGTTTCAGCGCCTATACGCTGCAGGCAGGAAGTGCGGCGGCGGTGCGGTTTCGTTGTTAACTTCGGGCAGTTTTTGGATCTATACTCCTGCTGAATGACGACCGTTTTTTCTGCGCCGGCCGTGGCGCCCGTTACCGTGCCACTATGGCGGCGGGTGCTGCCTCACCTGCTGGCTGTGCTGGTATTTCTGGCCTTAGCCGTGCTCTACTTCTCCCCCATCGTATTTGATGGCAAGACCCTGAGCCAGCACGACATCGTGCAGTTCAACGGCGGAGCGCATGAGGCGCAACTATATCGGGAGGCTACCGGCAAGGAGGCCCTGTGGACCAATTCCATGTTTTCGGGAATGCCCACGTACCTCATCAGTACCCACTTTACCGGCGACCTGAGCATTTATCTGCAGAAAATCTTTACGCTGGGCCTGCCAGCAGTAGTGGCTAACCTGTTTCTGGCGTTGGTGTGCGGCTATGTGCTGTTCGTGGCGCTGGGCCTCTCGCCAGTGGTGAGCGGTGTGGGAGCCATTGCGCTGGGTTTCACCAGCTACAACCTCGTGATTCTGGCCGCCGGCCACAACACCAAGAGCCTGGCCCTGGCCTACGCGCCGGTGGTGCTGGCGGGCCTGATAGTAGCGTTCCGGCGCAATAAGTGGTTAGGTACGGGCCTGTTTGCGGTGGGCTTGGCCATGAATGTGCGCGCCAACCATCTGCAGATTACCTACTATCTGCTGCTGCTGGTGCTGGTGTGCGGCATTGTGGAGCTGATTGGAGCCGTGCGCGAAAACCGCCTGCCCGATTTTCTGGCCCGTACGGGTCTGCTGGCAGTAGCAGCGCTGCTAGCCGTAGGCGTAAGCTTTGGCCGTCTGTATACCACGATTGAATATGGCAAGTACAGCATCCGGGGCAAGTCGGAGCTGAAAACCCCACCCCCTACTGCCCCCGGCCAACAGGCTGCTACTCCCGCCGGCGACGATGGCGCGGGTGGTTCTGGCCTCGACCGGGACTACGCCTTCGGATGGAGCTACGGTGTGGGTGAGAGCATCACCTTATTGATTCCGAATTTCTACGGCGGCGCCTCGCAGAGCAAGCTCTCCGACGACTCCGAAACGGGCAAGGCGCTGGCCGCCATGGGCCTGCCGCCCGTGCAGCTTTCCGACTACCTGGCCCACATGCCTACCTACTGGGGCGACCAGCCCATTACGAGCGGTCCGGTGTATGTGGGGGCTATTGTGTGCTTCCTGTTCGTGCTAGGCCTTTTCGTAGCCGACCGGCGCCTGCGCATCTGGTTGCTGGTAGGCACTATTCTATCTATTGTATTGGCCTGGGGTAAGAACTTCGAGAGCTTCAACTATTTGATGTTCGACTATTTCCCGGGCTACAACAAGTTCCGCTCGGTGAGTATGGCCTTGGTAATTGCGCAGCTGGCTATGCCGCTGCTGGCCGTGCTGGCGTTGGCTCGTGTACTGCGTAGCCGCGCTACGGCCACTAGCGCTGCCGGAGCCAGTATGCACCCCAGCCTGGCCGCGCTGAGCGCCAAAACCACTACCGACGCACCCGAAACCGCCGACCTGAAGCGCAAGCTGCTGCTGGCACTTGGCATTACGGTGGGCGTGTGCCTGCTGGCTTTCTTGATAGGGCTGGGAGCTGATTTTGCCTCACCAATTGACGCACAGCTGCAGCAGCAGGGTTTCCCGCTGGATGCCTTGCGCCAAGACCGTGCCGCCATGCTGCGCGGTGACGTATTCCGCTCCATCGTATTTATTGTGCTGGCCGCCGGTGCGCTGTGGTTCTATCTGCAGCGCAAGCTGTCGGCGGTCATGGCGGCGGCGCTGGTGGGCGTACTCACGCTCGTGGATCTGTGGTCCGTGGATAAGCGCTACCTCAACGACGCCAACTTCCAGCGCGAAACCGTGGCCCAGCAATTTGTGCCCTCCGCCGCCGACCAGCAGATTCTGCAGGACAAGGACTTGAGCTACCGGGTGCTGAATGCGGCCAACCCCTTTAACGAGGCCAATACGTCGTATTTCCACAAGAGCATCGGGGGGTATCATGGCGCCAAGCTGCGGCGCTACCAGGACCTGATTGACCGGCAGATTTCGCTGAACAACACGCAGGTGCTCAACATGCTGAACACTCGCTATGTGATAGTGCCCGCGCAAGCGCCCCAGCAGCAAGGCCAGCCCGGTCAGCCGGAACAGGTGCAGCGCAACCCAGGCGCGCTGGGCAATGCGTGGTTCGTGAACGACATCCAGAAAGTACAGACTCCTGATCAGGAAATTCAGGCGCTAACCGGCCTAAATGCCGCTACTACCGCCGTGGTGGACGCCACCAAGTTCCCGCTGGCCAAAACCAGCTACGCGGCTCCTGGCTCCACCATTGCCCTTACCAACTACTCGCCCGACGCCCTGACGTACCGCGCCACCGCCACCGCCGATGCCTTTGTGGTGTTTTCGGAAATCTATTACGCCGATGGTTGGAACGCGTATCTGGATGGCAAGCTAGTACCGCACCTGCGGGCCAACTACGTGCTGCGCGCTATGCCGCTGCCAGCCGGCACGCACACCATCGAGTTCAAGTTTGAGCCCACTGAATACGCCATCGGAAATACAGTGTCTCTGGTGTCTTCGGTGCTGCTGATTCTGGTGCTGCTGGGGCTGCTGGTGTACACAGTGCGGCAGCCCGCTGAGCACAACGAGCCGGCTTTCGTGTAGCGCTTTCAGCTTTGGCTGAGAAAGCGCCGGGGGCTGCAGGAATAGCGTCGCTCCTATATTCACTGGCCTACTACCAACGTTACAGTGCTATGAAGTTGCTCCTATTCCTGCCATTGGTATTTGCTGGTCTGACTGATGCTGCCGCGCAACACGCACCAACCACTGTGCTGCATCCCCAGCTAAGCAAAACGCTTGACAGCCTGGCTAGCGTCGACCAGTGGCCTATGCAGCGGCTGTTTAATCAGCAGCCCGACAGTGCCGGGCGGGATTTGGTGCAGGTCGAGAAAGAGAATTTCGCCCGGCACCAGCCCATACTGGAGAAAATTGTGCGCCAATACGGGTATCCTGGCTTTCGGCAGGTAGGCGAAAAAAGCTCCAACAACTTCTGGCTACTGGTGCAGCACGCTGACGCTTACCCCGAATTTCAGCGTAAGGTGCTCAAGCTGATGCTGCCTGAAGTAAAGCGTAAGAACGCTGCCGCTTCTAACTATGCCTACCTCACTGACCGTGTCGCCATCAACTCAGGCCAGCTAGAAGAATACGGCACTCAGGTTGAGTACAAAGGCCCTGGCCTGGGCAAAGCTGTGCCGAAGTCATTGCGCGACCCTGCCCATGTGAATCAGCGCCGCGCTGCCATCGGCATGGAGCCGCTGGAAAACTACTTGGGCATGATGACCCAGATGCACATAGAAATGAACACGCCTAAGTCGCCGGTTGAGTAGGCTTATTTGTTTATTCTAGAAAGCGGCGACGCTTGATTGGCACTTTCTGAAAACAAGATTTGGGTAAGGGGGAGCCGCAGTTAGTGAGGGTTTTTCGTTGTCTGCCTTGCTGCCTCCCATGATTCTGCAACCGCTACACGAACCTGAAGCCGCCCGCCGCAACATCCGGCTTCTGCTCCTACGCGACGACCTAGCGCACCCCGAGTTACCGGGCAACAAGTGGCGCAAGTTGAAATACAACCTCACGGAAGCCCGCCGGCTGGGCCACGATACGCTGCTGACGTTTGGGGGCGCGTTTTCCAACCACATTGCGGCCGTAGCGGCGGTCGGACGACTCACTGGGCTGCGTACCATCGGCATCATTCGGGGTGAAGAAACGCTGCCGCTCAATCCGACGCTGGCGCGGGCCGTAGCCAACGGTATGACGCTGCGCTACCTCGACCGGGAAAGCTACCGCCACAAGCAGGAACCGGAATTTCTGGCTGAATTGCTCCGGGAAACAGGCCCAGCCTACGTTGTTCCCGAGGGTGGTTCCAATGCGCTGGCGCTGCCCGGCTGCGCGGAGTTGGTTTCGGAACTGGCTGCGGAAACCAACTTTAATTACCTGTGTGTGGCCTGCGGCACGGGCGGCACGCTGGCCGGATTGCTCACCGGCCTAGCCCCGAATCAGTACGCAGTGGGAGTGGCAGCGCTGAAAAACGGTGGTTTCCTGCGCACTGATGTGGATGCACTGACGCAGGCTGCTTCTGGACGCACCTTCTCCACTTACGACTTACGCACGGAATACCACCTAGGTGGCTATGCCCGCTTCTCGCCGGAACTGCTGCGCTTTATTCAGGAATTTCAGGCCCGCTATGGGGTGCTGCTGGACCCAGTTTACACCGGCAAGCTGCTGTTTGGGGTGCTGGACTTATTGCGGCAGGATTATTTCTCGGCGGGTTCTACGGTGGTGGCAGTGCATACCGGCGGCCTGCAGGGCTGGGCCGGGTTCCGGCAGCGGTTCGGGCACCGTAGCGTGTGGTGGCCGGAGGGCATTCTGCCCTCAGGATGACGGAAAGTTGAGGATTCTTACAACCGAAACCTGTTCTCTAATCGGCGCAGCCAGGGCTGGGCACCTAAGGCGGCCAGCAGAAACCAATGCGACAAAACCGGAGCCGAAAACCGGATATCCCAGTCTTCCACCGTCATCATCACGACTACAGCTTGGAGCAGAATGACGGCGGCGGCGTACACGCGGGCGGGCCGCGCTACGGTGTGCCGGGCCAGTCCGCGCAGGGCTAGCCAGTAGATGGGCGCCAGCGTGGCGGCCAGCATCAGGCAGTGCAAGGCGGAGTAGTACGGCTTCGGAAAGCCCATGAAATATGTGAGCTTGAGGGCCGCCAGCTGCGCAAACCACCGTGGGTTTTGCCCGATAAATGATAGCAGCCGCCACAGCGGCGGGGCGGCGGGGTCGGGCAGGTGCAGCGTGCCGCCATGGTGCAGATCAGCCTGCGGATAGCCGAAGATGATAAGGCCCTGCTCGTAGGTTTCGATGAGCGTGAAAGTGCGCAGCAGCTCGTTGAGCACCACCCAGGCTAACGGCAGCAACACCAGGCCCACCAGAAGCCCGGCGCGCAGCCACTTCCGCTGCCCGTGAGCCCGCAGCCACGCCAGAGCCGCTACCCCCGCCGCCCCGAAGGCCACGAAACCGTTGGGCCGGATGGTGGCCGTAGCCAGCAACAGCAGCACCGCCAGCAGCACCCCGCGCCAGGTGCGCGCCCGTGCCACAGCCCATAGCGAAAACACGAGTAAGCTGGTAAACAACGACTCAGTGAGCAGAAACGGGTTGGCGCGCTGAATATCGGTCCAGCCGATGAACAATAGCGCCGCCAGCGCCGCCGTGAGCCAGTGCCCACCGCTCAGGCGCCGTGCCGTGTCGTACAGCGCCCGCGCCGCCAGCCCCGACAAGGCTACCTGCGCCAGCCCGATACCCCACCAGCCCAGCCGCAGCTTCAGAAACACGCTCATGAACAGCGGATAGCCCACGTAGCGCAGGTAGTGCCCGCCCTCAAACGTGCCGGTTTCGGCCAGCCGGGTGGCATATTCGAGGTACTGCTTACTGTCGCCACTGAAGCGCGGGCCCTGGTAGAGGCGCCAGCACCAGGCCTGCACCAGCAGCCATAAGCCCGCCAGCAGCCAACCGTGCCAGCGGCGCAGCCAGCTCCGCCCCAACTCCGCCGCTGGTGCAGGCACGGTATTCAGGTTGGCAGAAGGGGCTGGTTGGCTCATCGGCGCAAAGCTACGCTTAGGGTGCTATACCTAGCTTGCGCCTAGCGTGGCGCTTCGGCAGAACTTCCGGGCTTCGCGTATACGGTTGGGTTCTGCTCTCACTTCTCTCCCCGCATGCACGCTTCTCTTCTGCTTCGCCGCCTGCTGCCACTGTTGTTTCTGGTAGGCCTGGGCTGGTTTCTCTGGACGAAAGTTCGCCCGGCCCTCTCCGATTTCGAAAACCCACTCAATCCCACGCCGCGCGTCACGGTCACGCACAACACGGTGCTGCAAAAGGTGGAAAGTCTGGGCCGGCTGGAACTGGTGCGCTACCATTTCAAGGATGTGGTGGAGTATAAGAAAAGCACCTACCGCTTCCTGCCCGATGCCAAAGTAGCCCTCATCGTGGCCGGCGACGCCGTGGGCTGCCTCGATTTGCGCAAGGTGCGGGACCAGGATGTAGTATTCGAGGGCGACTCCGTGGTGCGTATTGCGCTGCCCGCCGCCGAGTTGTGCACCTGGCAGGTCGACCATAGCCAGAGCCGCGTGTACAGCGTCAAAAACGGCTTTTTTCAGGATGCGGAGCTGGTAGATGCGGGCTACAAATACGCCGAGCAGAATGTGCGTCGGGCTGCCCTGCAGTCGGGCATTCTGGCCCAGACCGAACAAAACGCCCAGCAGATTCTCAAGCCCATGCTCGAAACCATGACCGGCCGCCGCGTGGTGCTCACCAAACAGATGCAGAACCCGCTGCGACCGGCGAAGCAGTAAGTAAGCAGCACTAGTCCTCGTCCTCTTCGGGCGCTTTGCCCAAGTCGTCGAGGGCCATTTTGATGAGGTCGGATTCGTAGCCTTTGGCCGTGAGGAAGAGCTGGATTTTCTGGCGGCGCACCCGCGGGTTGCGCTCCTTTTCCTGGCGGTCCTTCTTTTCCAGCACATCTACCAGGTTCTGGTAGTACTCGTCGCCGTCGATTTCCTTGAGGCCCGACTTAATGCAGTAGTCGGAAATGCCCTTTTGCTTTAAATCCTGCACAATACGGCGGCGACCCCACTTTTTCTGGTTCACGTGGCCCCGCACGAAGGCCTTGGCAAACCGTTCCTCGTCCAGCAGTTTTTCGCGGCTCAGTCGGATAATAATTTCGCCGGCTTCGTCCTCATCCAGGCCGTAGCTGCGCAGCTTGGCCTCCACTTCTTTCTGGTTGCGCTCCTGGTAAGCACAGAAGGCCGCTATTTTCTGAAGCGCCTCGCCAGGCGTATAGGTTTTCTGCTTTTTATCCTGCTGGTTGCGGTTCATCATAGAGCAAGGTAACGCGGATTGCGAGTCAGAAGTGCGTTTTTTTCGGCTTTCCGCTACCACATCCCGGCAGCGGGCCGCCAAACCGTGACGGCTCCGGGCGGTTGTTGCTGCATCACCCGTTTCCGCTATGCCGTTGCTCTCGCCGGGCGTCCGTTACATGCTGCTCAGCACGCTGTTTTTCGCGCTGCTGAACGTGTGCGTGAAGCTGCTGCCGCACTTGCCACCTCTCGAAATCATCTTTTTCCGCTCGGTGCTTTCGCTGGCCCTGAGCTACGGGGCGCTCCGGCAGGCACGGGTAGCGCCGTGGGGCCAGCCGCAGAGCCGCTTTTATCTGCTTTCGCGCGGCACTACGGGGGCGCTGGCGCTGGTGCTGTATTTCTATACGCTCCAGACGATGCCACTGGCTTCGGCCGTCACCATTCAATACTTGGCGCCCATTTTCACGGCGGTGCTGGGCATTTTTATCGTGAAGGAAAAGGTGCAGCCCTGGCAGTGGGTGTTTTTTCTGCTTTCGTTCGGGGGCGTGGTGCTAGTGAAGGGCGTCGATACGCGCATCGAGCCGCTGTATCTGGCCATGGGCGTGGCGTCGGCGGTGTTTTCGGGGCTTTCCTACAACTCCATCCGCAAGATGGGCGGGCGCGAGCATCCGATGGTGATTGTGCTGTACTCGCAGCTGGTGGTCGTGCCGTTCAGCGCGGTGTATTGCCTGCTGCACTGGACTACGCCGGTGGGCTGGCAGGACTGGAGCGTGCTGCTACTCACGGGCATTTTCACGCAGCTTTCCCAAGTGTACAAGACCAAAGCCTACCAGGCCGGGCCGCTGGCCAGCATCAGCAGCCTCGACTATTTGGGTATTCTGTACGCGCTGGGGTTGGGCTTTACATTTTTCGGCGAAACGTTCGGGCTGCCTTCGTACGCCGGTATGGCGCTGGTGCTGCTGGGCGTGGCGCTCAATGCTGCCTACACCTTCCGGCAGTCGCGCCGGCCAGTGCCAGCAGTACCGGTGGTAGAGGAAGTGGCTACCTAGCCACACGTGGGCAGCCGCTTGAAGCCGGATAATAACGGGCCAATACAACCCTGCGGCTATGTATTCTATCTATCTTGGCACCAACTGTCTTTATCTGCCCGATGCACCGCTATTTACTCCTGCTTTTCTTTCTGTTCAACACACTGGCGGCACAAGCCGGCATTATCAAGGGGCGTGTCACGGATCCGCAGGGCACGGGGCTGGCCTTCGCCAATGTGGCAGTGCGCACCACTACCACCAGCACCGCCACCAATGAGCAGGGCAACTACCAGTTGCGGATGCCAGCCGGCACCTATGAACTGGTATACCAGTATGTAGGGTATAAGCCACGCATAGAAACCGTACGTGTAGCGGGCGGCGACACAGCCACCACGCTCAACATTACGCTGGAGCCCGAGGCGTATAAACTGCGCGAAGTGGTAGTGCGCGCCTCCGACCGGGACCCAGCCTACGCCATCATTCAGCAGGCCCAGCAGTGGCGGCGCTACCACCTGCGCGAAGTGTCAGCCTTCAAAACTCGGGCGTATATCAAGGCGCTGGGGCGGTTTGCGGAGGTGCCGGGCAAGCTGCTGGGCCTTGTGAAAATCGGGCCCGATTTCAAGCCGGGAATTTTCTATTTGTCAGAATCGGTGTCAGAGCTGAGCTTCCGGCAGCCGAACGTAGTGCAGGAGCGCATGATTTCCTCCCGCGTGAGCGGCGACACCAAAGGCATCAGCTTCAACCGCGCCGGGCGCGGGGCGGGCCTCAATTTCTACGAGAACGTACTGAAAAGCGGGTTTTCGGAGCGCGGCTTCGTGTCGCCGGTTGCCGATGGTGCCCTGCTGTTCTATAAGTACGAGCTGGAAGGCAGCAGTCAGCAGGGCGGCGTGCTGGTACATAAAATCAAAGTCACGCCGCGCCGCCGCACCGACCCGGTATTTTCCTCCGGCCACATCTACATCGTGGACGGCACGTGGCGGCTACACTCTGTGTCGCTCAACCTCGATAAAAACGCCCAGCTCGACTACGTTGACAATTTCCACATCGAGCAGCTGTTTGCGCCCGCACCCGGTGCGCCCCACGTCTGGGTGATTCAGTCGCAGAAGATTACGGTGGGCTTTACTGCGTTTGGCTTCAAAGGCAGCGGCTACCTGACGGCGGTGCTCAGCAACTATAAAGTGCAGCCCACCTACCCCAACCGCCCGGCACCAACTGCCCTGCCAGTTGCCCCTGCTACCAAAGAGCCCGCCGAAGCCCCCGTAACGCGTGAAACGGCCGCCGAAATCAGAAAGCAGAAGCCGAAGCTGAGCGGCCTGAACCGGGAGGTGCGCCGCCAGAGCAAAGCGGCGGAGCGCGACACGGCCGGCCTGAGCATCGGGCAACTGAAGCGCGGCGAAATAATGCTGGTAGAGAAAGGCGTGAACGAGCGGGATTCCAGCTACTGGGACACCATCCGGCCCATTCCACTGACCGAGGAGGAACAGAAGGACTACCAGGTAAAAGACAGCACCGAGGTAGTGCGCAACTCACGGCCCTACCAAGACTCGCTGGACCGGGTACGTAACGAGCTAGAAGTAAGCAAGTTTCTGCTGACCGGCTACACCTATTCCAATACGTTCCGTAAACGCTCGTGGTACGTGGCACCGGTGTTCAACATCCTGAACTACAACACGGTAGAAGGCACTGTTATCAACCCCGAAGCCACGTTTACGCAGCGCACCGACGACCGGCGTTCCTACTCCATCACGCCGGCCGTGCGCTACGGATTCAGCAATAAGCTGGTTAGTCCTAGCCTTGCGGGTACCTGGCAGCTGCATCCGGTGCGCGTGTCGCGGCTCACGGCCCGTGTGGGGCGCACCATCGACAACTTCGACCCTAACACGCAGCTCACACCCTTCATCAACACCTACTACACGCTGCTCGAAAACCGCAACTACGCCAAAACCTACCGCCGCGACGGGGGCCAGCTGGGCTATCAGGCCGAGGTGTTGAACGGCCTGACGCTACAGGGCACGCTGAGCTACTACGGCCGGCACGAGCTGGAAAACACCACCATCGACCTGTGGCGCGACAAGGCCGGCGTGGCTTTCACGCCCAACGACCCGCGCAACGAGGAGCTGCCCGATGGCACCGGTTTCGGCCGCAACCAAGCCCTGACCTGGGAGCTAGTAGCGTCATTTCGGCCCGGCCAACGTTACATCACGCGCCCTGATGGCAAGATTAATCTGGGCTCGAAGTCGCCGACATTTGTGGGTATCTGGCGGCAAGGCGTAGGCGGCGTGCTGGGCTCTGATGTGCGCTACACGCTGCTGGAACTCGGCATCCGGCAGAACATCGGGCTGGGGCTGCTGGGCACGAGCAGCTACAAAGTGGCGGCCGGCGGCTTTGTGGGCACGCCCGAGCTGTCGTTTATGGACTTCCGCCACTTCAGCGGCAACCGCACCTACCTAGCCGCCGATTTCAGCCAGTTTCAGCTCCTCGACTACTACCGTTTCAGCACGCAGCGCCGGTTTTTGGAGGCGCACTACAACCACCATTTCAACGGCTTCTTCCTGAATAAAATCCCGCTGCTGCGGCAACTGAAATGGCAGGAGGTGGCCTCACTCAACTACCTTACTACCGCGCAGGTCGGCCACTATGTGGAGCTGGGTGTGGGCCTCGAGCACGTGTTCAAGGTAATGCGCGTGGACTTCTACACCGGCCTGCAGTCGGGGCAGCGCGTAGGGACGGGCGTGCGGGTAGGCATCGGGTTTTAAAGGCATGAGATAAACAAGCAAAAAGGCCCTCTACCGCATTGGCAGAGGGCCTTTTTGATGACAGCAGACCGGCTTATTTCACTTCCTCGAAGTCCACGTACTCACCGCCCTTGAACTCCTTGGGCTGTGCGGGTTTCTGGCGAGGCGGCACATAGTCTACGTGGACGTCGCCGCTGGCGGTGCGGGTTTGCTCCGACGCGTTGGGAGCAGCTTCAAACGGGGCACCACCGAACTGTTGCGCGTGCCGGCGGGCCTGCTTTTGCAGGAACCCGACCACCAGATAGCGCATCAGCACGGGCAGCACAAAGCGCAATACCAGCGCCAGCAGGAAGAAAATGAGCAGGAATTTAATCAGCATGGATCAGCCGGGGCTTAAACAGGTTGAAAGTAAAAATCGGCGGTGACGGCGCTGCTTAGCTGCGCCTCCAAGCACGGCACGAGTTCAGAACGCTCCGACAGCACGAATGGTTTGTAGCCCAGCTTATCGAGCACCGCTACCACGGCGCGGCGGTTTTCCAGGCCATTCAACTCCGTTTGGATGAGCGGCCGGAAACGGCGCAGCGTGGCCTGCATGTGCCGGAATACCTCGTGCTCGAAGCCTTCCACGTCGCACTTCACGAAGTCGAGGCGCGGCAGGTGGGCCAGCAGGTCATCAGGCACGCGCATGGGCACGTCGTAGGTGCGGGCGTAGTGCTCATCGGGGTTGCTGGCGGCTACTTTGGTCATGCCGTGGTGCAGCAGGCCGTTGCGCTCGGGTGTGCCCATCTGCACGGTAGTATTCTGGCCGCCCAGCGCGTAGGGCAGCAGCGTGAGGTTGGGGTAGCCGCTGATCTTCACGTTATCCTGCCAGATAGCCTGGAAATCCGGAATCGGCTCTACGGCCAGCACCTGGCCCTCCGCCCCTACCAGCCGCGAAAGCGCCACCGAGTAATAGCCCAGGTTGGCCCCGATATCGAGGCACACAAAGCCGGGCTTGATAATCTTCTCCAGGAAAAACAGCTCCGGATATTTCTGCCGGCCCCAGCCCGCGCCCACCAGCCGCAAGTACACGCGGCTCACGAAACGGATGTACCGCTCGAAGCCGAGCGCGCGGACCAGAAGTTTACGGAGTGCTTTCATAGAGGCGGTAAAGGTAGTAAGCCCGGCCGGCTCTACGGAATTCGGTGTGCCTCACCCCTGCTGCTGCTTCCTTAGCTACTTACACATTCTCTTTGCTCAGTTGCTGCGCCACTACTCCTGCCACTATGCCACCAACGGTGTACCACGCTACGGTCATGGCTTTGGTTTGGGGCGTGCGGTTGCTGGGACCTTCGCCCAGACCCAGCGGCCCGGGCAGCACCACGCCGCCAATACCGGCGGCCAGCCCCAGGGCCGTTCCTCTTCCCAACGCCCCTTTGCCAGTCCCGACTAAGCTGTAGCACAGGCCATTGCTCACCAAATCACCAAGCATGGTCAGGCCGTACGCAGTTTCTTCATCAGGCTGTGGTGCGTCAGCTTTAGCCAGAAGCTTGCGAAGGCCACGCATACCCAGCACATCCATGCGGGGCGCGTCTTCGGGGCGCAGGCGACGGACGGTTTCATGCAGAACCGTGAGGGCTACAGCGCCAGCCATTCCGCCAAGTAGCGCGGGCATTAGGGTAGTATGTGGCTTAGTCATTGACCGTATCGAGAAGAGGTTTTTTGTGTTTACGAACGCCAAATTGTAGCAGCGGGTTAGGCTGAAACGGAGTTGTCCGGACAATTTGCAGCAGCAGCGGCGCAATTGATACGATGCTATCTATCCGGAAGCGCCGAAAAAATGCGCCCAAGGGTTGCTTGGTTTTCCGCGGGGTTTCTATCTTTGCTGCCCCTGACGGATATGCCGCCTCGGAAATGCCTGTTTAGCTCAGCTGGTAGAGCAGCTCATTCGTAATGAGCAGGTCGTTGGTTCGAGTCCAATAACAGGCTCAGTGAATAAGAACGCCTTTGCAAATCCTGTATTTGCAAAGGCGTTCTTGCGTTTAGGCCTTTCCCTCCAGGTCTGTCATGCACACTAGCCTGACGGACTCAGTCGCCCGGTTTACAACCGGAATCCTTACTGCACGTTTTCTGTACTGTAAGCTTAACTGTGTGGCCAGTATTTGAGCCGCCTCATTTCTATTCTGCTATGAAACGCACTTTCCTTGTGGCGCTGGCTGGTCTGGCAATGTTGAGTGGCTGCCAGCAAACCCCTTCTGCCGAAAGCACGCAAACACCGTCCGCACAACAGGCCCAAGAGCAAACCAGCGCAACTGGGGCGCCCACTGCCACTGCTGCCCGCGCTGCCGTGGGCCAATACTTGCAGGGCCAGCCGAACGCTGCGCTCTACGTCCTCGACTCGGCCAGCGTGGTGGAGGTAGACGACCGTTGGCAAGTGCTGGTACCGCGCACCGACTGGGCTGGCCGCATGCCCAACCGTGCGGCCTTCGAGGTAGACAAAAGCACCGGCACAGTGAGCACCTTGGCCGTAAAGTAGGTCCTGAACGGGCATAACGAAACTAACTCGCGCTGGGCGAGTGTTGGCAAAATCATAGTCCAGCTTCCGGAAATTGCCTTCACTTATGCACCATCTTATATATAGCAGTACGTCCGCAGTACCTTTCTCTGAAGAGCAACTACACACCTTGCTCAGTCAAGCCAGAGCTAACAACGAGCAGCAGGGACTGACGGGAATTCTGTTATATCATGCCGGGCAATTCATGCAGTTGCTCGAAGGCCCGCCGGCCGCTGTGCATGCGCTGTATAACCATATTGCGCAGGACCCGCGCCATACAGGCATTATCAAGCTAGCCGACAAACCCGTAGAAAACCGAAGCTTTCCCGATTGGTCGATGGCGTTCCGGGTAGTGAATGATGAGCAGTTTAATCTCCTACTAGGTTACCAGTCGCCTGAAACAACTAACATCGCTCCATCCGGCCTGAGTGCTGCCGACTCCTTACTACTGGGGATTATGCATGCCTTTATGCTGCGAGACGACTCGGAACAGGAAACACCAGCACAATAAAAACGCCGCCAGCAAAGATGCTGGCGGCGTTTTTTGTTTAGTATCCCAGCTTAGTCAGCCGGAGTACATGCCATGTCTAACGTAGGCGAAGCGCCTAGAAGGTGTCATCTTCACTATTGTGCAGCGAGGATGTTGTGCCACGATATACCGATTCGCTGCTGGACTTCCATTTGGACTCACCTTTAGGCGTGTAGCGCGAGTCACTGGCTACCGATGTTTTGCCGCTTTTGCCGCGCAGCGCCAGCCAGCTCAAACCGCTTACCAGTAAAGCACCACCAACTACCTTTTGGGTAGTCGAGAGGCTATTCACTTGCTCCAATGCTTTGTTTCCAAAGTCCTTGAGCGACTGGGGCAGTTGATCTACACTCTTAGCCCACTGCTCCTGGTCGAGCCAGGATTTGCGCTGGGTATCCTGATTTTGCTCGTTCTGATTGGCAGGTGTAGTGCTTTCTGCCTGTGGTTGGCGCGAAGCAGCGCTATTGGAAGTTGAGGTGGGCTGCTGGTTCTGACGGCCGGAAGAAGCACTATTAGATGTGTTTCCTGAGGGAGTAGCTGAACCGCTGGTGGAAGGAGTAGTAGACTGCGAAGCGGGCTTGTTGGCGGCGCTGGAAGACGAGGAAGAAGACGTGCCGGAATTCGGCTGGTTTTGCTTGTTGTCCATGATAATGAAAGAGTAAGGAGTACAACTAAGTAACGGAGCGGCCTTCCGGCTGCTCCTGCCCTCTATTCGAGAAAACCTTCTTTTGGGTTGCGGATCAGACGTATGGGTTTTTGGCTTACGGCTTCCTCCGGGTCACATATTTCGCCTGCTAATGCCACCAGCCAGCCGATAGCGCCGCTTTCTGCCTCCAAATGAGGCACTGCCGAAAAACTTCTGCGCTACCTAGGCGTTTCTGCGTAGGCCGCCGGTAAGCGCGGCCTTTATTCGTTTTTGAACAGCAGTATGCAGCAGCGTTTTCAAGATAAAGTGTGCTTCGTGACGGGCGCTACTTCCGGTATTGGAAGGGCCGTAGCAGTCCAGATGGCTCAGGAAGGGGGCCGAGTGGCCATACTAGGCCGCGACGCACAGGAGGGCCGAGACGTAGTGCGTGAGATAAAAGCGGCTGGAGGAACGGCTATGTTTATCCGTACAGACGTGGGCCGCGATGCGCAACTAGTGGCAGCCGTAAACAAAACGCTGGCTGCTTGGCATAAAATAGACGTTCTGGTCAGCAATGCCGGTATGATGACCTTCGATACCATCCTTACGCTCAAGCCCAAGAGCTGGGACACGCTTTTGCAGGTGAATCTGCGCAGTTTGTTTCGGCTCACGCAGTTGTGTCTGCCGCATATGAAGCACGGCAGTATCGTGGCCGTCAGTTCGGTACATGCCCATCAGACTACTCCCAACGTTATTCCATACGCCACCAGCAAGGGCGCCATTGAGGCCTTTGTACGGGGCTTGAGTCAGGAAATTCCGCACACGCACACTCGCATCAATGCTGTAGCGCCTGGTGCCGTGGATACGCCAATGCTTTGGAGCAACCCGAACGTGAAGAGCGGCAAAGAGAAAATCACTGGTCAGGTAGGCACTCCTGAAGAGTTGTCGGCCGCCATTTGCTTCTTGGCTTCCTCCGAAGCCAGCTTCATCAACGGCACCACTCTGGTAGCTGACGGTGGGCGTCTGGCAACTTTATAGAGCCCTAACGCTGCTCAGCACCTGTACAATTACCTCCGGATAGGCTACTCACTGAGTAGCCTATCCGCTTTATGTTGCCTTCGGGCCTTGGTGCATGGTAGCCGGGTCGGGCAGAGGGCGGCCTTGTGCGTATTGTGCCGCATTTCGGTGGCCTGCTTCACGGGCCTGCGCTTCAAAAGGAATGTTATAGTACCCGTGCCGGGCCCACCCCACCATGTATCGCCACAGAAACCCCAACCGGCCATATTCCTGAAACTGGCGGATATGCTCCATTTCGTGCGCCACCCAATACGGATCATTTAAAAACTCTTCTTTAGTGGCTCCACTCAAATGAATGCTATTACCGAGCACCATAGCCACGCTACGCGTGCCCAGTTTGAGGCGGGCAATACGGGCCAAAGGTGAGTTTTCAATAATGCGCGGAGAGGTCATGAGGCAAGAGAAAAACAGGGCGGAGTATACGCACCAAACAGCCTATACGGTTACACAGGTTGCACGTATTATCAAATAATAAATTGCCTTTAAATAAGAACTTTGTCAAAAACGGCAGGCAAAACTAGGCTAGTCCAAAATTTTAGGCCTAGCTTTAACCATCGGCGGAAATAGAGCCTGCTCTTTTTCGTCGTTTTTTCACCGATTTACGCTTCCTTTTTTCATCCGCTTCTATCGACGAAAGAAGTACTTCCCGGTTCCATCGGCCCCTACCGAAAACCGATTTTGCCACCTCCACGACGGACAATGAAGAATATTTCCCTGTATTGCCTCGCCGCGGCCGCCATGGCCCTCTCTTTCCTCTTCGAACAAGCTCCTTCTACCGCTACCTCCGCTTCGGCCCCTGTACATGCTGAAGCGTCCTTCCTGTCTGGTTTCTCACTTGACGAGGAAGAAAAGCCTGCCGCCGCTGCCAGCGACTCCGCTGCATACGACTATTACGGCCAGGCTCTCGGACTCCGCCTGGCCCGCACCGAGAATACTACTCTGCTCCGCACCGTACTTGACTGGATGGGCACCCCCTACCGCTACGGCAGCAACAGCAAAAAAGGCACCGACTGCTCCGGTTTTGTAACCCGCGTATTCAAAGAAGTATACGGCATCACGCTGCAACGCAGCTCCCGCTCCATGTTTCAGAGCGTGAAGCGAGTAGACAAGGACGAAATGGAAACCGGTGATTTGGTTTTCTTCCGTCGTGGCCCGGGCCAGCCGATTTACCACGTAGGCATCTACCTGAAAGATGGCAAGTTTGCTCATTCTGCTACCAACGGTGGCGTGATGGTCAGCTCCCTGAACCAGGCGTATTACCACCGCAACTTCTACGCTGCCGGCCGTGTGGCCACCAACTAACAGGCTTGCGTACTGGCTATTTGATGCCTCGCTCCTTTCCGGGCGGGGCATTTTTATTGGTAGTCTGCCCGCGGATAACCATTTTGCGGCGAAACAGTATAGGCAGGCAGTAGCCCTATGCTTTACCAGCGCAGGGACCCAACCTTACGTTCTCTCCTTTTCCCGTTATGGATAAGCAAACCCCCAAAGGCGAACAAGTAGCTGATTCGCCAGTATTCAAAAAGTTCGTTGGCAAGGCGGAGGAATACATCAAGAAGCCCACCCGCATCAAGCAACTGCTGAACGATGCCTACGAGAAGGCCAGCGAGAAAAACGACATAGGCAGCCTGGCGCACGAAGCCTGGGAAACACTGCAGACACTGTTTCGTCTTATTCGTGCTTCGGTTTCAGGCGAGTACACCGGCCTGCCCACCAGCACCGTCGTAGCAGCCGTAGCGGTTACTATCTATTTCATGAGCCCCATCGACCTGATTCCGGATTTTATTCCGGTGCTGGGCCTGCTGGATGATGTGGCACTAGTAGCGTGGTTCAGCTCTACCATTAAGGAGGAGATGGATAAGTTTGCGGAATGGGAAAAAACCCGCCCCGAGCTGGTAGAAGATGCGCAGGTAATAGAGGACGAAAAACCTGCTGCGTCTCAGCATGCCGCTCCTAAGGCGGAACCAGCCAAACCTAGCCCAGCAAAGCCGGTCCAACCCAAACCGCACACCGACACTGCCGCCAATACGACCGACAGTACCCGCGAACCAAACCAGTCTACCGATGCCCGCCCGGACGGCGGCGACACGGGCGGCAACGTTCGGTAAGAGGAAAACTACTTAGCCAGAAACACAAAAGCGGCCCGGAACAATGTTCCGGGCCGCTTTTGTGTTTCTGCAGAGAAGAAATTACGCTGCTTTAGCGTGAGAAGCCACATAGCTCACAAAGTCGCCGACCGTAGCCAGTGGCACTTCATCAGGAATGGTGATGTGGAAATTGCGTTCCAGCTCCAGAATAATGTCTACCACGTCTACCGTGTCGAAGCCTAGTTCGCGGCTCAGGCTGCTGCTGATACGCAGGCGCTTGGACTTGATAGCCTTGCGCTTGCTGATGATACGCAGCACCTGCTGCTGAATGGATTTGGGGGCGGAAGTTGTCGTGGCAGCAATCATAGGAGAGTACGACATGGTACTGGTAGAGAAAAAGTGAGAGGTGGTAGTGGGCGCAGGCACCTGGCTATCAGGGCCAGACGGCCCTTTGCCCACTACCAACTACCCGGGTTATGCTTCGGTCAGCTCCCGCTGCCGAACCGTAGAGTCCTGCTCCAACGAATCGGTTGCATCGGTATTGGCCGGTTTGCCGAAAATTTTCAGCTTCAGGGATTCTGTTATCAGATACATCACCGGTACTACTACCAGCGTGATGACGGTGGCAAACACCAGACCGAAGATGATGGTCCAAGCCAGCGGCCCCCAGAACGTCACCGATTCGCCCCCGATGAAGAAGTGAGGCTGGAACGAATTGAACAGTTCGTAGAAGTCGATATTCAGACCAATGGCCAGCGGAATCAGGCCCAGTGTAGCGGCGGTGGCCGTCAGAATTACCGGGTTCAGACGGGTGCGGCCGGCCATTACGATGGCCTCGCGGAGCGGCATGCCCTGGCTACGCAGAATGTCGGTGAACTCGACCAGCAGAATCCCGTTTTTCACCACGATACCTGCCAGGGCAATGATGCCTACGCCTGTCATTACGATACTGATATTCATACCCGTAATGGCCAGGCCCAGCATTACCCCAACCACCGAGAAGATGATTTCGGTGAGGATGATGACCGGCTTGCTCACCGAGTTGAACTGCATTACGAGCACCAGGAAGATGAGGGCAATGGCGCCTACAGCAGCTACACCGAGGAAAGAGCTAGTTTCCTCCTGGTCTTCCTGCGCGCCACCCATTTTCACGATGTAACCCGGAGGCGTTGGGAAGGCTTTGAGCGAAGTTTCAATCTGACGCACTACATCAGGGCCGGTGAAGCCGTTGAGCACGTTTGAAGAAATGGTGATAACACGCTTCACGTCTTTGCGCTTGATGCCGCCGTAGGTGGTACCGTAGCGCACATCAGCCACCGACGAAATCGGAACTTGGCGAATGGTACCGGTAGCGTCGCGGAAGGTAAGTGGCGAGTTCAGGATGGCGTCCACGTCGGAGCGGTAGGGCTCGGCGTAGCGCACCTGAATCGGGTACTCATCATCGGGAGTCTTGAACTTGCTGGCCTCGGTGCCATAGATAGCCGTGCGCACTTCGGAGCCAATCTGGGCGGTACTGATGCCTTCCCGGTTAGCGCGAATACGGTTGATATCCACGGCAATTTCGGGGTTGCGGTCTTCCAGGTTGGAGCGCAGCTGCTCAATACCCCCAATTTTTTTGGACTCGATGTAGCGGGTCACGTCTTTCGACAGCTTAATCAGCGTGGGATAGTCGTCGCCGGCTACCTCGATGGCAATGGCTTTGCCCTGCGGCGGGCCACTGGCTTCCTTGTCCACCGAAATTTCGGTACCAGGGATGCCTTTCACCGCTTCCCGAATTTTATCCATATAGGTGCTCGTGGCCGGGCCGGTCCGCTCGCTCATCTCCTTGAACGCCACAGCCACTTTGGCCAGGTTCGATTGGGACGTGCCCGAAGCAGAAGCCTCACCTGGATCTGAGGCGCCGATGGCTACGTTGGTAATCACTGATTCCACGTCGGGATTGTCCTTGCCGATAACCTTATAGATGCGGTTTTCCAGCACGCGGGCCACCGAGTCCGTTACTTCTACCCGCGTACCTACTGGCATCTTGAGGTAGGTGTACACGAATTTCGGGTCGCCGGAGGGGAAGAAGTCAACTTTGGGGCTACGGGCACCTACTGCGAAGATGGATATGAAAAACAGCACCACCATGCTCACCATCACCAATACCGGGTGGCTGATGGCCCAGTTCACGAGGCTGGCGTAGCCGTTCTGGAAGCGAGGCAGCACCTTCGTCTGGAAGCCCGCAATCATGTGCACGAATACGAACTTGTCGAGGAAGCAAAGGATGATGATAAACACGCTCAGGTTTCCGACGAATGGCGAACCGGCGATGTAGCCAATGATGGCAATCAGCAACAGTACCCCCATGGCAATGAGGAAATTCTTCGTCAATTGAGGCTTTTCGCCGCTGTGGTGGTCTTCGCGCTCCATGAAGCTCACGGCAAACACCGGGTTCATGATGAAGGCCACGATGAGCGACGACATCAGAGTGAGAATGAGCGTGACGGGCAGATAGAACATGAACGAGCCCACAATACCCGGCCAGAACATGAGCGGCACAAACGGCGCTACCGTAGTGAGCGTGCCGGCCAGTACCGGAATAAACACCTCACCGGCAGCATACTTCGCAGCCTGGGCGGTAGTCAGTTTCGGATGCTCGTGAAGTAAGCGGTGAGTGTTTTCGATAACCACAATGGCGTCATCCACCACAATACCCAGGGCCAGCAGGAAAGCGAAGAGCACAATCATGTTCAGAGCAAACCCAAACACCGGCAGCATCACGAAGGCCAGGAACATGGAAATCGGCACCGAGAGGCCCACGAACAGCGCGTTGGTCGTGCCCATGAAGAACATCAGAATCAGCGTCACGAGGATGAAGCCGATGATGATGGTGTTAATCAGGTCGTGGAGCGTAACGCGGGTATCGTTGGACGTGTCGCCGGTAACGGTAATGCTCAGCTCGTTGGGCAGGCTCGTTTTCGAGTCCTTGATGATTTCCTTGATTTTATCGGAGGCATCAATCAGGTTTTCGCCCTGGCGCTTGATAACGTTCAGGGTAATAGCCGTTTTGCCATCGAGGCGAGCATACGATTCGCGGTCCTTAAAGGCATCCGTAACGGTAGCAATGTCGCCGAGACGCACAGCCGCGCCGTTCAGGTTTTTCACCTGAATGTTGGCAATATCAGCGGCCCGGGCATACTGGCCAGCCACACGCACGGCGCGTTTCTGGTCGCCCACATTCACCGAGCCGCCCGAAATAGTAATGTTTTCACGCGCAATGGCGCTGCTGACGTCGCTGAAGCTGAGGCGGGATGCCCGCAGGCGGTTCAGGTCCACGTCCACATTCACCTGCTGGTCCAGGGCCCCGATGATGTCAACCCGGGTAATTTCGGGCAGGGCCTCAATCTTGTCCTGGAAGTCGTCGGCGTACTTTTTCAACTGGCTAACCGGCAGGTTGCCGGCCAGGTTGATGTTCATGATGGGCAGCTCAGACAGGTTTACTTCCTGCACAGTAGGCGGCGAAGGCAGGTCGTTGGGCAACTCGTTCTGGGCCTTATCAACGGCATCCTTGATGAGCTGCTTGGCATACTGCACGTCCACGCCGGAGTTGAACTCCACATCTACGATGCAATAGTCCTGGTTGGAAGTGGAGCTGATTTTCTTCACCCCGTTCACGCTCTTGATTTCCTTCTCCAGCTGGCGCGTGACAAGGTTTTCAATATCGGTCGGCGAAGTACCCGGATAAATCGTGGCCACGATGATACGCGGAATCACGATGTCGGGGAACTTCTCCTTGCCCAGCTTGATGTAGGAGAAAATACCCGCCACGCAGAGCAGCAGCGTGATGATGTAAATGGTCGTCTTGTTATCAATGGACCAACTGGTGGGCCCGAATTCTTTTTCTACGTCCTGCATGATATAGTCTTTGCGGGGTGGACGAAACGCTCTTCCTCAATGGAGGAAGGGGGTCGCTCTGCTACAGGCTCACCGCCTGGCCTTCGTTCAGGTTCTGATACCCAGCAGAAATTACCTGGTCGCCGTTTTGCAGGCCGCTGGTAACTTCCACTTTGCCATTGTAGGTGTTGCCCACCTGAATGATGCGCTTCTTGGCGACTTGCTTGCCACCTTCCGAAGCCACCACCAACACGTAGCTATTCTGTTCGTCTTTCTGTACCAGATCTACGGGCAATACTGTAGCGTTTTGGCGGTCGTAGTTCTGAATGCGCACATTGGCCACCATGTTGGGGCGCAACTGGCCAGTTTTAGCGTTGTTTAGGCGCAGCTCCGTGGTGAAAGTCCGGCTGGTAGGATTGATGGTGCTGGTCACGACGCGCACCGTAGCGGGAGCTTCCTCAGTTCCCAGGTCCGGAATGGTCACCAGCGCCTTGTCGCCGACTTTGATGCGGTTGGCGTAGGCTTCCGATACATCCACGATGATCTTGCCAGTGCCACCGCCGCTCAGCAGCTTCACTACCGGAGCGCCGGGCGCCACGGCTTCGCCCAGTTTGGGCAGCACATCGTCAACGGTGCCGCTGAAGGGAGCCACTACGCTGTAAAGGGCGCGCTGCTGGTTCAGCGTAGACAGGTTGCGCTGCAGCGCCTGGTAGTTGTTTTTGGCCTGCAGATACTGAATTTCGGTCCCAATCTGCTGTTTCCAGAGACGGTCCTGCTTCTCGTATATCACGCGGGCGAGGTCCATACGGGTGCGCAGTTCGGCAATGTTGGCGTCCAGAATGGAGGCATCTACGGTAGCCAGCGTCTGGCCTTTGCTCACCCGGTCGCCGCGCTGCACGCGCAGGCTGGTAAGCGTACCGGCAGCCCGGGCAGCCACGGTGGCATTCTGGTCGAAATCTACACGGCCCTGTACCTCGAGGTAGCTCTTAAAGCTCTCAGGAGCCACTTTTATCACCGAAACGGGAGTCGTCAGTACGGCGGCCTCTTCACCGGTTTTGCCGGATTTGGCTTCCAGTTCGGCAATCTTGGCCTGGTTAGATGCCTGTTCCTGTTTCAGTTTGGCCAGTTCGGCGGCGGGGTCTTTCTGACCACAGGACGCCAGTAGCGCCAGTGCCAGCACGGCCGCGGAGGTAGAGTATTTCATATGCAAAGAAGAGAGTAGCATGGAGTTGAGGAGCAAGAACGAAGTTGTACAAGACTGGGGCAGAAGCGTGTAACACGTGGCATCTGCCGCCCGGCGGCTTACTTCTGCGACTGGTTGTACAGCTCGCCGGTAGCTTTGTCACGGTCTACTTTCGCCACCAGCACATCGTAGATAGCAGCGTAGTAGTTGGTCTGGGCCTCCCGAAGCGAGGTTTCGGCCGTCACGACTTCCAAGTTGGAGCCTACGCCCTCCTGGAACTTGATGCGCGATACGCGGGCCACATCCTGAGCCAAATCGAGGTTGGCTTTCTGGTTGTCCAGTACGTCCAGGGCGTTGATGAGCGTGGTGCGGCTCTGGGCATCCTGCAGGTCGATACTCTGGCGCAGGGTCTCGAATCCTTTTTCAATGGTCAGCTGCTGAATACGCGCCTGCTGCACTTGGTATTTGCGGCGGAAGCCGTCGAAGACCGGAATCTGCAGGCTCAGGCCCACGTTGCCGAAGCCAAACCAGTTCTGGTTGGGGAAGCCGTTAGACGCCCGCGAATCAGGACCGCGGAAGGCAAACAAGTCGCCGGCGTTCTTGGCCGAGCCCGAGAAACCGTAGGCCGCCGTAGCCAGCAAGCGGGGGTATGCACCAGCGCGGCGGTTGGCCAGGTCGAGGCCAGCCAGGGCCTGCTGGGTTTCCAGCGTACTGAACTCGATGCGGTTGTTATAGTTGAAGGCAGCGGCTAACTGACCAGTGCGGGCACCGCTGAGGGCCGTCTGCTGGTCCTGCTGGCGCTGCGCGTCGGTGTTGCCAGAGTTAATAGTTGGCGCAGTCGGCACACCACCCAGGCCCGTCACACCACCACCAGTAGTGGGGCTGGCAGCGCCCAGGCGCTGACGCAGGGTGCCAGCATTTACGACAGCCGTTCCGAGCGAGTCGGTGAGCTGTACGCTCTGGTCCTGGGGCAGACCCATCTGGAACTTGAGCAGCGCAATGCTCAGGTCCGTTAGGCGCTGGGCTTTCTGCTGTTCTACTACCAAGTTATTGCGCTGCACACGCAGCCGGTCCACGTCAAGCTTTTCAGCGAAACCTGCTTTGAAGGTTTCGTTGGTCTGAAAGAGCACCGTATCGAGGCGCTGCACGTTGCGGCCCAGCAGCGCCAGCCGCTCCCGGGCTACCAGCGTGCTGTAGTAGGCTTTGCTTACCTGCTCCACCACGTCAATTTCGGCCTGTTGCGTCTGCTTTTTGGCGAGTTCCTCATACACTTTGGCCGCTTTCAGGCCAATGAGGTACGCACCATCGAACAGCAACTGCGACACCGAAGCGCTGGTGTTGCCGGCCCATTGCAGACCAAAGGCAAACGCCTGCGGTGGCACCGGCTCCGAAGGCACCGTTACTGTTCCCAGGTTTACCGTTTGGCCGCTCTGGGCTGCCGTTACGTCGGCGGGGGTAAGTGCCGTGGCCGATGCTCCGCCGCCCAGCGCCCCAAAGTCTACCAGCGCCTTCTGCAGCTTGAAGTTGTCGGCTACGTTGGCCGCCACGTTCACCTGCGGCAAACCGGCAGACCGGATTTCGCCTACTTTGGCCTTTGCGGTTTGCTCGCCGAGGCGCGTGGAGAGTAGCGTCGGCTTGTTTTTGACGGCGTAGTCGATGGCCTGCTGCAACGACAGCGAAATAGTGCCCACCTGCTGGGCCTGGGGCGCGCCGCCTACCTGGGCCTGCGCGGCTGCCAGAGGTCCGCAGAGCGCCGTAGCCAGCAGCAAGGGTCGGATGATTCGTTTCATAGAGTGGTGAAACTGGAGCAGAAAGGGTTTATTCTTCCTCCGTCACATGACGGAATTTATTGATGAGTCGGTGCCCTTTGAGGGTGGCCACTCCCAGCATGAAGTGTTCCTGCGTGGTCAGAATCACACGCTTGGGGTCAAATTCGCTGGGGGGGAATACTTGGGCGTTGAACGCCAGCTCCACCTGCGAGAGGCGCAGCCGGGCTAGCACTTCCACGTCGAGGTCGGCGCGGTAGAGGCCCTCAGACATGCCCCGCCGCAGGTTGGCTATTATTTGAGCCAGGATGTATTTGTTTTTGTGTTCCAGCCACAGCTGCCACGAAACCGGGTAGTATTTCTGCATATCGTGGAAGATGCTGGGATGGATATCGGCGAACTGGCTTTTCATCCAGTCCAGCATCCCAAACAGCTCCCCAATAGCCGACGAGGCCTTGCCAATCAGCGCTTCGCATTCGCCCTGGGTTTGGCCCAGGTGCTGCCGTATCACGCCCTCTACTATCTGGTCCTTGTTTTCGAACCATTTGTAGAGCGTTTTTTTCGACATGCTCAGGTGCGTGGCAATATCATCCATCGAGACGCTCCGGATGCCATTGCGCGTAAACAGCTCCCGCGCTGCCAGTAAAATTCGGTCTTTGATTTCCATGAGTTACTTCCGGGCCCAAAGGTACAACGGAAACTTTTATTGTTTCCAAAGTTTCCATATCTTTTTTCTTAGTGCTTTTGGGCCCCGGAAAGTTCCATCTTCCTCATGGACGATACAGGCGGGATTTTACTTTAAAACCGACTGATTTTTTCTGTCTTTCTGGGTCACTCAGCCTTTCCGCCGTCCCTACAATTGCCGCTACAGGCACGCTGCGTTCCTGATTTAGAGGCTACGTGCCGTCGGCGCTTACCTTTGCGCGGTAGCCAGCCAGCGCCGGTTGGCTTTCTGTAGATTCATCTTTTCTTTTCCGCATGAAAATCCGGACCGGCTTCGGCTACGACGTTCACCAGCTTCAGGAAGGCCTGCCGTTCTGGCTCGGCGGCATTCAGGTACCTCATACCCACGGTGCCCTTGGCCACTCCGATGCCGATGTGCTCATCCACGTTATCTGCGACGCGCTACTGGGCGCGGCCAACCTGCGCGACATTGGGTTTCACTTCCCCGACACCGACCCCCAGTACAAAGGAATCGACTCGAAGCGGCTGCTGGCCGAGGTAGTGCGGCTGCTACGTGAGCGGAGCTACAGCATCTCTAATATCGACTCTACGGTTTGCCTCGAAGCACCCAAAGTGAATCCGCACATTCCGGAAATGCAGCGGGTACTGGCCGAAGTAATGGGCATCGAAGCCAACGACATCAGCATCAAGGCGACTACTACCGAAAAGCTGGGCTTTGTGGGCCGCCGCGAAGGAGTAGCTGCCTATGCTTCGGTACTCATTGTGCAACCCTCCTGATGACTTCGTGACTTAGTGAGATACTACGTCACGCATCCGCAACTTTCTCTTCTTCCTTCTATGAACAGACATTCCTTCTTGGCGCTGTTGCTGGCGGCCGGCCTGGCTTCATCGGCCGTGGCCCAGCAGGCACCCGAAAAAGTAAAGGTCAAGAATAAGCGCAAGGCCAAAACGGAAGCCACCGTGCAGCCGGTGCCGGCCACTCCGGCGCTAGCCGGCCAAATCGACCAGTCGGCCCAAACCGACTGGGCCAATGCCTACGCCGAAACCATTACACAGAACGACCTGCGCGAGCACCTGACCGTGCTGGCCTCCGACGCCTATGAGGGCCGCGAAACCGGTGAGAAAGGCCAGAAAATGGCGGCAGACTATCTCAGCACGGAGTTTAAGAAGCTAGGCTTGGTAGGCCCGGTGAAGGACTCTGACAACCCGTATCTGCAGCACTTCACGATGGTGCGCAGCACCTGGAACGAGGACGCCACCCTCAAGCTGGGCGGCCAGACCTACAAGTGGCTGGTGGATTTCTATGCCATGGGCAACTCGCCTTTTCAGCAGGAAACCACGGTGCAGCCCGTATTTGTGGGCTACGGAATCGAGCAGGAAGGCTATTCTGACTACGCTGGCAAAGATGTGAAGGGTAAGGACCTAATCATCCTACTGGGTGAGCCCACCTCTCCCGACGGCAAGCCCGTGCTCAGCAAAGACCGGAGCACTACCAAATGGGGCAACGGCTACCGGGCCAAGGCGGCTATGGCCGCTGAAAAAGGCGCCCGCAGTGTATTTTTTATTGACTTTGACCCCAACAGCAACTTCGATAAGCTGGTGCCGCGCATGATGCCCTTCATCCGTCGGCCCGGTATTTCGTTCAAGGATGCCAAATCTGAAGCCCGTCCGACAGCCTTTTTTGTGTCGCCGAAGGTAGGCTACAAGCTGCTGGGTACCACGGCTCCGGCGGTTACAAAGTATATGGCGGCGGCAGGCAAGGCCAGCAAGCCAGTGGTCAGCACCTTCAAGCCGACGAAATTTGCCATCAAGGCAGCTAAAAAGCAGGAGGATTTCACCACCGAAAACGTGCTGGGCTTCTTGGAAGGCTCCGATAAGAAAGACGATGTGCTGGTGCTGTCGGCCCACTACGACCACATCGGCATCATTGATGGGGAAGTGCACAACGGCGCCGATGATGATGGCTCGGGTACTGTAACGGTGCTGGAAATGGCGCAGGCGTTTGCCAAGGCCAAGGCCGAAGGCCATGGGCCACGCCGCAGTATCTTGTTTCTGTGCGTAACGGGCGAGGAAAAGGGCCTGCTTGGCTCTGAGTACTACACCGACCATCCGGTTTTCTCGCTCAGCCAGACGGTAGCGGACCTGAACACCGACATGATTGGCCGCACCGACAAAGACCATGAAGGGAAAGGCGACTACGTGTACGTTATCGGCTCGGATAAGCTTTCGTCGGAGCTGCACGAAATTGTGCTCAACTCCAATGAAAAGTACACCAAAATGGAGCTTGACTTCCGCTTCAACGACCCTGAAGACCCAAACCGCTTCTACTACCGTTCCGACCACTACAACTTTGCCAAGCACAAAATACCGGTGGCCTTCTTCTTTAATGGCGTGCACGATGACTACCACGGTGCGGGCGACGAAGTAGAGAAAATCGAGTTTCCGAAAATGGAAAAGCGGGCCCGTCTCGTATTTCACTCGGCCTGGGAGCTGGCCAACCGCGACACGCGCGTGGTGGTGGACTCGAACAAGCCATAAGCACTCCGAAACGAGCCGCCGGCCGTAAATAAAACCCGCCGCGCCCTTCCAGGGCCGGCGGGTTTTTATATTTGTTGGTATCTGCTGGTCTAACTGCTGCACGCCATGAACCCGACGACGACCACCTCAGCCAATAAAGCCGCCCAATTCCTGGCCGATTCCGATGCCAAGGCCTTCGACCTGGAGCACCGACGCAAAATTCGCTTCAACATTGGCAAGTACAATGCGGCCGTCAGCACCGGCCTGGGCTTCTACCAAGACCACGAGTTGGCGCGGGAGCGGGCTTCTTACCTGAAATCCAAGGTAATTAACCACCTAGATGAGTACCTGCTGGAGTTTGAGCGCAACTTCACGGCGCGGGGCGGCAAAGTAATCTGGGCACAGAACGCTGACGAGGCCCTGCGCGAAATCGGAAAGATTATGGCGCGCCGCCACGCCCGCACCGTGGTGAAGGCCAAGAGCATGACCACCGAGGAAATTCATTTGAACCACTTTCTGGAACAGAATGGCATTGAGTCGGTGGAGACAGATTTGGGCGAGTTTATCGTGCAGCTAAACGGCGAGCGGCCTTACCATATCGTGACGCCGGCCATGCACCTGAGCAAGCTTGATATTGCCGATATCTTCGTCAAGCACCTCGGCACCGAGTATACTGATGATGCCCAGAAGCTGGTGCTCACGGCCCGCCACCTGCTGCGCAACAAGTACACCACGGCCGAAGTAGGTATTACGGGCGGCAACTTCCTGATTGCGGATACCGGCGCCGTGTGCGTCACCGAAAACGAAGGCAACGCCCGGCTGTCGGCCACCTTTCCGCGCACGCACATTGCCATTGTGGGCATCGAGAAGGTGATACCGAAGCTGGAAGACCTGGATTTGTTCTGGCCGCTGCTGAGCACGAGTGGCACCGGCCAGCAAGTGACGGTGTACAACACCATCTATACCGGCCCGCGCCAGCCGCTGGAAAAAGATGGCCCCGACGAAATGATTGTGGTGCTGCTCGACAACGGGCGCACCAACCTGCTGGCTCAGCCGGCCCAGCGCGAGGCCCTAAACTGCATCCGGTGCGGCGCCTGCCTCAACATCTGCCCGGTCTACAAGAATATTGGCGGCCACACCTACGAAACCACGTACTCCGGCCCCATTGGCTCGGTAATCAGCCCGCACTTGAGCGGCATGGCTGAGAATAAACACCTGAGCTACGCCAGCAGCCTGTGCGGCGCCTGCACCTCGGTGTGCCCGGTCAAGATTCCGATACATAATCTGCTGCTGCAAAACCGTCAGCAAGCCGTGCGCGAGCAGCTCACGGAGAAGGACGAGCGGACGGCTATCCGGCTGTGGCTGATGGCCATGAAAAACCGCCGCCTGCTGGACCTGTTACCGGCTCGTGCCAAGAACTGGGTGTTGCTCCGCCTGCTCAGCCAAGTAGGCTGGAACAAGCGCCGCGACGCGCTGGAAGTAGCTCCACAATCTTTCCGGAAGCTATGGAAAGCGCGGAACCGCTGAAAACAGGCTGGACCGGTAACTAGTAAGACCGATACCAGAATAAGCTAAATACGTCTCAGATTCCTTAAAAAGCCAGCCCATAGGAAGGGTTGGCTTTTTAATTGGATGTAAGATGGATAGCACTGCTTGAATAATGCGCTAGAACCTGTATTTTTCAGGCCCTTAAGTTTTCGTTCTTTTCTTGGGCGGCATATGTCCTGCTTCCAAGGTTATCTGTCTTTCTCGTTTTGCTTTCATGCGCTTTTCTATCCCCAGTATCTATCTGCCGCAGATATTCGAAGCGCTGATTCTTTAGCCGCTCTATCTTATAGAAGTCGGGCACTTTTAGCCCAGCCGGTATGCTCACGGCCATTTTGCCTTCGTTGCTCCCGCTTGCCAACACGCCTTACACGGCTGCATAGCCCTTGTAAGAACTACTGATTTCCCTTACCCTGTTTTCACCCATTTTTTCACCAACCCTTTTTCCCTTTTATGCACACACCTTTACGCACGTCTGCTCTGGCTGGTCCGCCCCCGGCTACAGAGCGGCGAACCGGCCGCTGGTTGCGGCGCCTGCCAGCCCTGGCGCTTTTGGGGCTATTGGGCGCTTCTGCCGCGCAGGCGCAGGTAGTTCGCACACTACCCGGTACTTACGCTAGCCTCTCGGCCGCCATCACCGACCTGAACACTAATGGTGTTCCAGCTGGTGGGGTTACCATCAACGTAGCGGCAGGCTACACCGAAACGGCTATCAACCTGACCCTGACGGCCACCGGCACCAGTGCCAACCCAATTGTGTTTCAGAAAGCCGGAACCGGCACCAACCCGTTGGTAACGGCCGCTACTGGCAGCACCAGCACGACGCTGGATGCCATCATCAAGCTGGTAGGCTCCGACTACGTTACGTTCGACGGTATTGACCTAGCTGAAAGTGCGGCCAACACGACGGCCGCCACGCAGGCCGAGTTTGGTTACGCGCTGTTCCGTGCTTCTGCCACGGATGGCAGCCAGTACAACGTCATCAAGAACTGCGTGGTGACGCTGAACAAGACCAACGCCAACACCATCGGTATCTATAGTGCCAACTCGCTGTCTACCGCCACAACGGCCCTGGCCGTGACCAGCGCGGACGGTAGCAACTCCAACAACAAGGTGTTCGGCAACGTGGTGAGCAATGCAGCCACGGGTGTTCAGTTTTCGGGTAGCTCGGCCGCGGGCTTCCTGGATGCCAACAACGAAGTCGGGGGTACCGTCGGCAACACGATTGGCAACTTCGGCAGCACGACTACCAACTGGGGCATCGGGGGCTCCAACCAGCTTGGCTTCAAAGTGGTGGGCAACACCATCAACAGCACGCTGAACTATACGTCGGCCACGGCTTCCACGCCGGTAGCTGCCTCCACCGTGACCAGCACCCTGCGCGGCGTATATACGCCCTCGGGCACATCGGCCAACATCGACATCACCAGCAACATCATTACACTGGCTAGCGGTGGTACCACGGCGCAGATGTCGGGGGTTGAAAACGGAGCCGGGAATACGGCGGCCAACAACACCGTCAACATCAGCAACAACACCGTTTCCCTGACCTACACCACCGCTACTTCGGCTACGGTACATGGCATTTATAACTCTGCGTCGCCGGCTACGGTGATAATGAGCGGCAACACGCTGAGCGCTACGCTCTCGAACACCGGCACCACATTTATGCTGGATAACAACTCGAGTGCGGCCACCATCACGGCACTGAACAACCAGGTAACGAGCCTGAGCCGCACGGGTGCATCCGGCGCGGTGTATGGCTACTACAACAATGCCTCGGGCACCGGCACCCAAACGGTTAGCAACAACACGTTCAACAACGTGACGGTGGCGGGTACCAGCACGTTTTACGGCGTGTACTCCAACACGGCCGCTACCGAAACGCAGATCCGCACGGGCAACACTGTCAGCAACGTTACGGGTGGCACAGGCGCGATATACGGCATGTTCACGGCGTATGGCACTGCGACTTCGCAGTTCAGCAACAACATCGTAACCGGTATCAGCACTGGCGGCACCATTTACGGACTGTATTTCGGCAACACCGCTTTTGCTGGCTATGAGGCTTTCGGTAACACTGTAAGCGCGCTAAGCTCTACTGGTACCTCCAGCATTATCTACGGTATCTACACCTCGTCCACCACGTCCAATGTCTTCCGCAACAAGGTATATAACCTGTCGGGTACGGGCACGGGCCTCACGGTTTATGGCATCGGGGTGCTGGGCGGTACTACGGTAACAATTCACAACAACCTCGTTGGCGACCTGCGGGCCCCAGCAGCTACGGGCACGGCGGCCATCAGCGGCCTGTACGTGAATGCCGGCACCAACGTGAACCTGTACTACAACACCGTATACCTGAATGCCACGAGTTCCGGTGCCATATTCGGCACGTCGGGCTTCTATTTCGCTACCGCGCCTACTTCACTGGACCTACGCAACAACGTAGTAGTGAACAAAAGCACCGCGGCGGGTACGGGTGGCTACACGGCGGCCCTGCGCCGCGCTTCCGGCACAGCCGGCACGGTACCGGCCAACCTGGCTACTACCACCAACAATAACCTCTATTACGCCGGTACGCCTTCGGCCACGAACCTGATTTATGTGGAAGGCACTACTACCGCTACCAACGCCAGCCAGACACTGGCAGACTACAAATCATTTGTAGCACCACGCGAATTGGCTTCCCAGACGGAGGACGTGCCGTTCCTGAGCACCACCGGTACCGACGCCACTTTTCTGCACATCAACCCAGCCGTTCCAACGCTGGTAGAAGGCAAAGGCCAGCCCATCAGCAGCATCACCACCGACTTTGACGGTGACACGCGCAACACAACTACTCCCGACCTGGGCGCCGATGAAGGCACCTTTATACCGGGTGGAGCTTCAGTAGATGTGGCCGCCAGCGGCCTTGTTTCGCCAGCAGCCACGGGCTGCTACGGTCCGGCAGAGAGCGTGACGGTAGCCATCCAGAACAACGGTACGGCAGCGCTTGATTTCGCCGCGAATCCAGCTACGGTGACGGTAAACGTCACGGGTCCTGTGACCCAGACGCTGACGGCGACCGTGAATACCGGCACCCTCGCACCAGGCGCTACGCAAAGCGTCTCGGTTGGCACACTCAACATGAGCGCCGCCGGCACGTATTCCTTCGCCATTTCCGCCACCGCCACCGGCGACGGAAATACGGCTAATGACAACATTGTCGTAACGCGCAGTAAAACTGCCGTAGCTGCTCAACCACAGCAGCTCAATTTCACCGGTCTTACGGCCACGAACTTGTCAACGCTCTACCCAGGCTGGTATGAGGCTACGGGCGCTACGCTGCCCACCGGCACTACTTCGGCCTGGACCGCCGACGACTTTGGCAACGTGGTAAGCGGACCGAATGGAACGGCTGCTAAAATCAACCTGTTCTCCACCGGCAAAAACGATTGGATTGTAGGGCCGCGCATTCTGGCCACAGCCAGCACCCTGCTGAGCTATGATCTGGCCCTGAATACGTTTGGTGCCACTACCGTCGGCACGCTGGGCTCCGATGACCGGCTGGAAGTACGTGTTTCGGCCGATTGTGGCTTGACATTTACGACAGTAAAAACCTACACGGCCAGCACCGCCATCAGCAACACTGGCCAGCTAGAGCAGATAAACTTGGGCAACTACGCGGGGCAGGAAATCATTGTGGCTTTCTTCGCTACCGAAGGCACCGTAGATGATACGAACGACAACGACCTGTTTATCGACAACGTGAACCTGGGCAACGGCGCGGCCGTTGATCTGGCACCCGTAGCGCTACTGACACCGCCTACCGGCCAGACGTGCTACAGCACGGCCGAGAACGTAACGGTATCGGTGCGCAACATTGGTACGGCAGCGCTTGACTTCGCCGCGAATCCGGCCACGGTGACGGTAAACGTTACGGGTCCTGTGACCCAGACGCTGACGGCGACCGTGAATACCGGCACCCTCGCACCAGGCGCTACGCAAAGCGTCTCGGTTGGCACACTCAACATGAGCGCCGCCGGCACGTATTCCTTCGCCATTGCCGCCACCGCTACCGGCGACGGAAATACGGCTAATGACAATCTGGTTACCGCACCTACCCGTGTAGTAACGGCACCGGTTGCGGGCACTATAACTCCCAGCGCAGCCTCGCTGTGCGTGAGCGGCACCGTGACACTGACACTGACGGGCTCCAGCAATGGCAGCATCCAGTGGCAGCAGTCCGCCGACAACGTGACCTTCACCGACATCAGCGGGGCTACTTCAGCTACCTACACGTCGGGTGTGCTCACAAGCACTACGTATTTCCAGGCCCGCACTGTATGTAATGTAGCCGTAGCTACTTCCAACGTAGCTACCGTCACCATCAACAACCCACAGATAACCACTACCAACTCGCCGGTAGCCATCTGTGAGGGCAGCACGGCCACTCTAACAGCCACGGCCGCAACTGGTACCACGGTACGCTTCTTTGATGCTGCTTCTGGCGGCACAGCGCTGGCTACGGGTACCTCCTTCACTACGCCGGCTCTCACAGCTTCGCGTCAGTATTTCGTGGAAGCTACCACGAGCAGCACCGAAACCGTTGGCCGCCTGGCACCTGCTGCTACTACCAGCACTACCGCCTCCAGCTACGGTCTCGTGTTCAATGCTACCGCTGCTACGCAATTGCAATCAGTTGATGTGTATCCGGCTGGCACTGCTGGCAACCTAGTAGTACAGGTGCAGGACAATACCGGCATTCTGATTCCGGGCCTGACGGCTACAGTAGCTATTCCGGCCGGCACGGGCACTACGCCGTTCACAGTACCCCTGAACTTCAACATTCCGGCTGGTACCGGCATGCGGCTGATTGCCGTGAGCAGCCCGGCCATGGTGCGCGAGTCGAGCCTGGGTGGTTTTCCTTACGTGTCGCCTAGCGGCAATGTGAGCATTACCAATGGCTACATCTCAGGTACTTCCACTACTTATTACTACTTCTACAACTGGCAGGTATCGTCGGAATGTATCGGAACGCGTACGCCTATCCAGGTGAACGTAACGCCGGCCCCGACGGCTACGCTACCTGCTACGGCCACTACGTGTGCCGCCACGGCGTTCCAGCTTACCGGAACGGTAGGCGGCTCGGCTACTACCGGCACGTATACCAGCACGGGTACAGGCACCTTCTCGCCTAATGCTACCACGCTGAATGCCACGTACACGCCCTCCGCAGCTGATGCCACGGCTGGCAGCGTTACGATTACGCTCACGGCTGATCCGGCCACTGGCTCGGGCTGCTCCACGGCTACGGCTCAAACCGTACTAACGATTACTCCAGCTACTACAGCAACGTTCAGCTACGCGGCCACGACGCTGTGCGTGAGCGGCACGGCCAGCACGCCCACCATCACGGGCACGGCCGGCGGCACATTCAGCAGCAGCACGGGTCTGACGATTAATGCTACGACCGGTGTGATTACGCCCGCCACCAGCACGCCCGGCACTTACACTGTGACCTACAGCGTGGCCGGCAACTGCCCGTCCTCGGCTACCACGACCGTGACCATCACCACGGCGCCCGTTGCCAGCTTCTCCTACGCTAACGCCGCCTACTGCCTCGGCGCTACCGGCTCGGCTGCGCCTGTCTTTGGCACCGGTGCCTCGGCTGGTACGTTCTCGGCCTCAGGCACGGGCTTGGTGCTTAACACCACCACTGGCGCTATCAACCTGGCTACCTCGGCCGCTGGCACCTACACCGTGACCAACACCATTGCCGCCAGCGGTGGTTGCGCCGCCTCGACGGCCACGTTCTCGGTGACCATCAACGCCCGGCCGGCCCAGCCGACGGTGGCCCCGGCCTACAACGGCACGACCACCACGCTCACCAGCTCCAGCGCCACGGGCAACCAGTGGTACCTGAACGGTGCGCTCATCCCCGGGGCCACCAGCCAGACGTACGTGGTCAACTCGGCCGCCCAGTTTGGCCAGTACACGGTGGTCGTGACCAACGCCACCACCGGCTGCGCCTCGCTGCCTTCAGCCCAGCTGCTGGTTAACTCCAGCGTTAAGGTGCTGGCCGGCTCCTCGCTGAGCGTGTATCCGAACCCAACCACCGACGGCAACGTGACGGTGGAGCTGAGCGGCTACACCAACGCCACCGAGCTGCACGTCTACAACGCCGTGGGGCAGTTGGTGCATCACACCACGGCCGCCGGCAAGAGCGGCGTGCAGACTGCCACGCTGGACCTGCGCCAGCTGCCAGCCGGCGTCTACATCCTGCGTGCCCGCACCGAAGGCGGACTTGATGTGCGCCGCATCACCAAAGAATAGGTAGTAGCCTTTCGTAAGCGAAAAGGGCTTTCCCGATTGGGAAGGCCCTTTTTTTATTGGCAGCTACTTGGAGTTACAGTGACTTACTCTCCTTCGTCGGGCAGAATCTGTACGTCCTGCACCAACACCATTTTCTCGATTTCGCGGCCCCGGGTGGTATTGGCTAAGCCGCCCAGCGCGGTTTCCTTGTAGCGGGTTTCCATGCTCTGGCCCACCTCGCCCAACGCCGCCACGCACTGATCGACGGGAATGACAGGGTTGACGCCGGCAATGGCAATTTGGGCAGAGCTGAAGGCAATAGCGGCAGCCGACGCGTTGCGCACGATGCAGGGCACTTCCACCAGTCCGGCCACTGGGTCGCAGATGAGGCCGAGCATGCACTGAATGGTGATGGCCACGGCTGCAAACGTCTGGTCAACATCCCCACCAAGACAGTACACGATGGCTCCGCTGCCCATAGCGGCAGCCGAACCGGTTTCGGCTTGGCAGCCACCTACGGCGCCGGCTAGCGAGGCATTTTGCTCGATGATAAGCGCAATTCCGGCCGCTACCAGCAAGCCTTCCAACACCTGGCGGTCCGTCAGCTTATGTAACTCCTGCAGCGTTACGAGCACGCCGGGCAGAATGCCGGAAGCGCCGGCTGTGGGTGCCGCCACCACCCTTCCCATGCACGAATTCACCTCTTTGGCGCCCATAGCCCGGGTCACGAGCTGCTTGAACTCTGGCGAAAGTACCGTGACAGGTGAAGCAGCTATTTTTTTGGCCCCATTATTCACCATGCCCGAGCGGGAAGTCATGTCCTGGGTGAGGCCGGTTTGCACAGCGTCGCGCATGACGTCGTAGGCCCGTTGCAGGCCATTCCAGATTTCTTCTTCGGTGCGGCCTTTCTGCTCTATTTCGTAGGCTAGCACGGGCTGGTAGAGCGCCTCACCGGTAGTAGCACAATGCGCCTGCCAGGAAGCAAAATCAGTGAAGAGAAGTGACATGATGGGGTGGGAAAGGAGGAAGTGAGGATCAGGAACAGGCCTGCCGGATAAACGCACGAGCGCCGACAGGGGTGCGAAAGTCGGTAGTTTTTCTTCAGGATGTGGTCAAAAGCAAAACCGTCGTTGGCTGCGCAGCCAACGACGGTTTTGTTAAGTAATTTCTGTGGCCAAGTATGAGGCACCCCTCTATACCGCTTGCGCCTCGCTTACGAGCTTTACCGATGCCGAATTGATGCACAAACGCAAGCCGCCGGGCGGCGGGCCATCGGGGAAAACGTGGCCCTGGTGGGCGTCGCAGACGTTGCAGAGCACTTCCACGCGGGTCATGCCGTAGCGGGTGTCTTTCTTGTAGCGAATGGCGTTTTCTTTGACCGGCTGTGTAAAGCTGGGCCAGCCGGTGCCGGACTCAAACTTGGTACGCGAATCATAGAGCGGGGTGCCGCAGCACACGCAGGCGTAGAGGCCGGCCTCGTGGGCTTCACAGTATTCGCCCGTGAAAGCCCGCTCCGTGCCATGCTCCCGCGTAACATGGTACTGTTCGGCCGTGAGTTGGGCTCTCCACTCGGCGTCGGTTTTTTCTACACGCCGGTCGGGGGCAGGGCTGCCGTGGTTGGCCAGCCGGATAACATCGTTCCAGGTTTGCATATCGTTGTGAAGCTTGGTTCAGATAGATCAGTCATCAGTGCAAACGCGCCAGGTTGGCCGGAAGTTTTCACCTATTGAGCCATACTCGCCTAAAACTGGTCGAACTCATCCTGCACAGACCACTTACGCCACTGCTGCCGGGCAAAAAGCAAAAACGCTACTGGCGCCTTTCGAAACTCTTTTTCTGATTTATAGCATCCGGCAAACAGCTTATACCCATCAGGAGCATTTAGCTGGCGTTGGCTGATGGTATCGAGACAGCACGGATTGGCAGGCGTCCGCTCACTTACGGGAACGGAGTCGTAAGCCACTACCATTTGCCCACGCAGCGCATACTTCGCCGCTCCTTCACGCATAATCAGCTTCAGGCCAGAAGGACTTACATCACTGCGGCAGGTGAGCTTGTAGAGTAGCGTTGTTTCAGTTTGTCCATCCTTGTCTAAATCGGTGATGGACGTAGCACCGGGCAGAGGCCCCAGCCACATGTCAAACGGACAATCTTGGACGGCATCCTGCAGGCGCCACAGTTCCTTGTAGGTGCCACCGGCCAGCACATACTGCCGCGCTGTAAGCTGCGCAGAACGCTCAAAGTCTTCTATATCCTGCACGTCGCTCGAATCGGGCGGCGCGGCGGCCAACTGCTGCCGGGACTTGGTTACGGTCCGGAACACTACCAGCAGGTTTTCGCCCTGGCTATCCGTCCAGCGCCATGCTTCCAGCAGCTGGCCCGGCAGCCGCAGTTGGGCCGGCAGATGCGCCAGCAGCACCTTTTCGGCCACAATCGGTGCTGCTGAATTGACAGCAGAGTCCGGGGCAGCTGCCGCAACAGGCGTTTCGGCTGAGTGAGTGGTGGGTTCCCCTTTCTTATCGGAGCAGGCAACGGCCAGCAGGAGAAGCAGACCGAGAAAGTAATTGTGCATGAGAAAATAGTAGTCAGGTATCAGGGAAGCAGCCAGTACCGCCCGCTAGTTTGACAGGGCCCACGTTTGGGTATTGCCGGCGGGGTCTTTGGCGATGAGCAGGTAACGGCCTTTGGCTAGCGCCAGTGCTTTCCTGTCTTCAGGCTTCTGCAGCTCTATAATGTCCACTGGTATAGCATCTGCTGAGTTTTCGGCCGCTGTATAGGCCAGTATCAGGCACGGAAAACCCACCTTGGCGGGCTTTGCTACCACTACCGGCTGGCGACCAGCACTGAACACCCACTCCGGCCGGCCCGACCGGTACGTGGTCCGCGGGTGGAATACGTTTACATCCGGTGACATTTGAGAGCCAGCCGCCGCAAATGGCTGCTGCTGCACATCAATAAATACAGAACTAGTCGGCGCTTTCGCCAACCGGTAATAGGCGTACTCCCCACCAGGCGTACCAGATTCGGTCAGCGCCGTCTGGTCGATGGTAAAGGGGTTGAGGCCGGTTAGCTTCCTGAGGTGGCCAGCCATAGCCATTTGCGTGTACATGCCGTTGGGTCCTTCATTCACGTGACTGAAGCCGCAATGCACCACAATTTTCGCCTTGGGGTCTGCCTGCAGGATGCGTTGAATGTTACGGGCCTGGGCCGTTTCACGGGCCAGAATACCCGCGGCCGGGTCACTTTCATGGACGAACCCGTAGTCGTAAGGCACCAGTTGGAAGCCGGTTTGCAACGCTGTGCGCAGCAGATGCGCGAATTGCGGCTCCTTGGTGTAGTAGCCCGTTTTGAGTGTCGGATAGCCCCGCTGGTTCAGTAGGGAATCATTCCTGTCGAGGCCTTCTGCCGCAAAGTATCGAAAACCCAGCCGAGCCAGTTCCGGCAGCAACGATGCCGTGAACACGCGGTGGCGAGGATTATGATGCGCTTCATTGATGATAATAATCTGCTCGGTGCGGGCCCGCTGCAGAATGTACTCATGCGCGTCGGCAGCCCGGAGCGCCAAGAAAGCCAGACTGTCGGCCGCCGAAACTGGCCGCAGCTTTTGGCCCGGTCCATCCCAGGTCTGCAAAGCCGTCTGATACTGGCCAATGTAGGAGTAGTCCCAGGCGGCAAACTGGTTGGCCCCGGGCTGGCCGCTCTGCTCCTACCGATGGATGTCGGCCGAAAACTTGTAGCTGGCTGTGTTACGGCTCTGGATCTGACTCTGGCCGTGCAGGCAGCTCAGCAGGCTGAGTAGAAAAAGTAGTTTCTTGGGCATAAGACAAACCGCCAACGGGATAAAAACGATATCAGGGGCTAATAAACACAACTTTTGCGGATGGCCTCCAGCTGTTGCCTTACTAGGCGCTACCGGACTGCTACTTCCACTCCTGCTTTATGAAAATTCTTACTGCCCACCAGACGCACGCTCTCGACCAGGCTACACTACAGGCCCAGGGCATCAGCTCCGATGCGCTGATGGAGCGCGCCGCTACCGCCTGCACTACCTGGCTTCTCGACCAGCTCCAACCGGCTTTTACCACGCCCTTCCATATTTTCTGCGGCCCCGGCAACAATGGCGGTGACGGTCTGGCTATAGCGCGCCAGCTGCACGCGGCTGGCTACACGCCCCAGGTGTGGTTGCTGCCTGCCACGAAGCACTCCCCCGATTTCTTGCTGAACCGCCAACGGCTGCCGCCGCAGATTTCCTGCACTGAGCTTAGCGCCCGCACGATGCCAGCTCTGCCACCCGAAGCCGTAGCGCTAGATGCACTGTTCGGTACCGGCCTCAGCCGGCCGCTGGTTGGCCTTGCGGCCGACATTGTGGCGCACCTCAACCAGTCAGGCGCGACTCTACTTGCTGTGGATGTGCCTTCCGGTCTGTTTGCTGATAGCTCCCAGCCCGCTGGTAGCCCGGTGGTACAAGCCCGCTACACCCTGAGTTTTGAGCTACCCAAGCTCGCATTTCTGCTCCCCCAGAATGCTGGGTTCGTAGGCGACTGGACTGTGCTGCCCATTGGGCTCGACGCCGACTTTATCCACAAGGAGGCTGTGGATAACCACTTTGTGGATGCCGGTTTTCTGCGCGGAAGACTACCGCAGCGTGGAAAGTTTTCCCACAAAGGCACATTCGGGCACGCGCTGCTGCTGGCGGGCAGCTACGGTAAAATGGGAGCCGCTGTGCTAGCCGCGCGGGCTTGCCTGCACAGCGGCATAGGGCTGCTCACGGTACGAGTGCCCGCGGTTGGCTACGATATTCTGCAGATTTCAGCGCCGGAGGCCATGGTGCTTCCTGACCCTGCCCGGGAATTTGTAACAGAGCTGCCGGAGCTGAAGCCGTACGCAGCCGTGGGTATGGGCCCTGGCCTGGGACAGGAAGCTTCCACCGCTGAAGTGCTTCGGCAACTGCTGCAAAACGCTTCTGGACGCCCGCTGGTACTCGATGCCGATGCCCTGAACCTGCTGGCGACGCATCGTGAGCTGCTGGAACTGCTGCCGCCCAACAGTCTACTCACGCCCCACCCCAAAGAATTTGAGCGCCTCACCGGCGAGCCCGCCCCCGGCGATTATCACCGCCTGGAGCAGTTGCGAAATTTCTGTACGCAGTACCGCTGCTACTGTGTACTTAAAGGAGCCTACACGGCTTTAGGCACGCCCGATGGACCGGTTTACTTCAACAGCACCGGTAACCCCGGCATGGCCAGTGGCGGCAGCGGCGACGTGCTGACCGGTGTGCTGCTGGCATTGCGCGCCGACAAACGCCTCTCCCCGCTCGACGCAGCCCTGCTTGGCATCTTCGCCCATGGCCGCGCCGGCGACCTTGCCGCCGCTGAAACCGGCCAAGCCGGCCTCACCGCCAGTGACCTGATACGCTACATTGGTCCTGCTCTGCAAGAGTTAACCGGCGGCTAGCGGCAGCATGTTTTTCCATTTTCGGATTGTTGGAAGAATTTCTGAGCGCCATGCAAGTAGTTCAGGTAGCCCAGTACACGGCCAGAAACTGCACAATCATCACGCCGTCGGTAAGGAGCGCGAAGTAATAGTCCGGGCGGGTTTCGTCGGCGTACCAGATGACTGCCGCCGCCAGCACTGAGGGTAGCAGTAGGGCCAGCAGATGGGCATAGCTGACTCCCCACGGCAGTAGTACATTGGCTACGGCCAGCACAGCCAGCGCAAACAGCTTGGTGGCCCTTACCCCAAAGACGCCCGGAAACGTAAGCGTACCGGTGAGCCGGTCCTTGGTATAGTCGCGAATATCGAAGACGAATGCTAGGGCCAGGATGAAGCAGAAGCGCCGCGCGAACAGTACCAGCACGAGCGGTGCGGCAAGGGGTTTTCCCAAGTACAGCGCCGGAATCCAAACCGTAACGGCGGCCCAGACATAAGCAATCAGGAATACTTTCAGCAAGGGTAGGTCGCGGAGGGCACGCCAGCGGCCGCGCCATTTCACCAGCGGCAGCGAGTAGAGCAGTGAAATAGCCGCTAAGTGCCCCAGAAACAGGGTCAGATGCTGCCAGCCATCCAGAAAAAACAGTACCCCCGCTACCACCAGTGCCGCTATGGCCAGCGCAAACAGCTCGCGGCGGTGCGTCAGCATCCAACGCTTGCGCCCGCTCAGCACCAACTGTTGCTGGAACTTGTAGGGCAGCACGCTGTCGATGTTATACAGGAAGAGCGTGGCCGCAAAAATGAGCACCGCCAGCCGCCACGGAATATCTACCCGCCAAAACAGAAACGTGGCCCATGTGAGAGCCAGTGCGGCCAGCGCCAGCCACGTGCTGCTGTATAGCACAGCGTCGGTCCACTGCCGCAGAGTGGCAGTCCAGGGCAAAGCGCCGGACGAGGCAACACCGGAAGGCTTATCGGAGGAAGGACGCATAGGGCCGGGGCAAGCAACAGACGAAAAACCCGTGGGCCCAAAAGTACGACAGCCTCAGCTTTACTCGCCCGTTTCGTCGTGGCTCGCATCCACAGGCTTCGACTCCGGAGAACCTTTCTGCCGCAGAAAGATGGAAAGGCCCACAATGGATACAATGCTTAGCATCTCGCTCTGCCAGTTCTGAAACGACTCGAACCAGAACCGCGTGGTCCCCATGTAATCTAGTGTAGATACGGCCGGTTTGCCTTCCTGTTGTTGTTCGATACTGTAGACCTCGGCCCCACCGCGTGCATGCAGCCACACCGACCCCAGGAACAGTAGAAAAAACGCCAGCGACAACGAATGCTGGTAGAGGGCCAGTTGCCAGCCACCGCGCTTCACGGGGCCGGGGGCATCCTTCTTTGTAGGGTCTGGTTCCCGGTCTACTTCCTCCTTTTCATATAGTTTCTTCGACTCAGAGGAGCCTTTTTGCCGCAGCCAGATGGTGAGCAGCACGTACAGGCCCATCTGCAGAAACTCGCTTTCCCAGTTCTCGAACGTGGCTTCCAGGAAGTGACCAGAGCCCATATACTGCCCCAGCGTGAGCTCCGGCAGTTTCATCTGCTGCAGCTCGTCGTTGTAGTCGTGCCAGCCAGTGAACGTCTGGCCCACCATGGAGGCCAGCATGAGCAGCGTACCGACCAGCAGCAAGCTATTCTCGTACAAAAACCGGATGACGGGCGAGGAAGAGCGTGTAGGAGCCATGCAGCGGCGTACGTCGAAATGGCGAAAAAGGCGGCTACCGTTGACCTTGGGCTACCTGATGCTCCCTTCAGCCCAGTTGCGTACAAATCGAAACGCCTCTCCCAACCAAGTGGTCAGGAGAGGCGCTTCGGGTAGCGTAGTAGTACCGCGAGCCTACAGCTCGACGCCAGAGGTCTGCTTGGCAGAAGCCGCAGATGCGCCGTTCGGGAACGTCTCGTGATAGAGTGTGATGCTGTCTTCGATGATGCGGTAAGCATCTTCGCGGCCCATGAAACGCTCCACGGTCACGTGCTTGTGCTCCAGAGCTTTATAGTCCTCGAAAAAGCGCTGCATTTCGTTGAGCGTGTGCGGGGGAAGGTCGGCAATGTCGTTGAAGTGGTTCACGGAAATGTCGTGAGCGGCTACCGCAATGATTTTGTCGTCCTCTTCGTCGCCGTCAATCATCTGCATTACGCCAATAACCTTGGCTTCCACGAGGCACATCGGCACGATATCTACCGAGCAAAGCACCAGAATATCGAGCGGGTCCTTGTCGTCGCAGTAGGTCTGCGGAATGAAGCCGTAGGCGGCCGGATAATGCACGGCCGAAAACAGCACACGGTCCAGTTTCAGCAGGCCGCTGTCTTTGTCCAGTTCGTACTTGGCCTTCGAGCCTTTCGGAATTTCGATGATACCGTTTACAACTTTGGGAGCGTCGTCGCCGCGCGCCACATCATGCCAGGGATTGAAATGAGCCATGAGAAAAAAGCAGGTGCCCGTTGCACCTAATGGTATGAGTAAGTAAGTGTATGACGCGGAGGTGCCTGCCCGGAATACGGACCGGCGGGTTATTTGGCCGAAAGAACTTCCAGCAGTGGCTCGCCAGTACAGCCGTTGGGTTCCTGAATGTGGAGCCAGCGGGCTACGGTAGCTGCAATATCGGTGATTTTGGCCGGGTGACTCGACTCGCCCTGCTTCACGCGCCAGCCCCAGAACAGCATGGGCACGTGCGTATCGTAGTTGTTGAGGGAGCCGTGGGTAGTGCCTTTATTGACGGGGTAGGAATACGATTCCAGCCAGCCCGGCTGTAGCACCACCAACACGTCGCCGCTACGCTTGGGGTAGTAGCCATTTTCCAGATACATCAGCATGCCGCTTTCCCAGTGCGACTTCTGCACGTCGTCGGCCGTGATGGCGCGGTTGACACCGGCCAGCTGCCCGGCAATGTCCACTACTTCGTCCTGCACCAGACGCAGATTCAGCTTCTTTTCGGCAATAAGTGGGCGGTTGAGGTATACTTGCTGGTTTTCGTAGCTGAGCACCCATTTGCCGGGGCCGTGGCGGCGTATGAGTGCCTGCTGAATCGAGTCCTGCATGAGGCGTGGGCCCACCGAACCACCGGGCAGGTGATGGTCGGCGAGGAAACCGGGCGCATGCGCGGCAGCGTGGTCAGCGGACAGAAACACCAGCGCCTGACCTTTGCCTACCGTTTTATCAAGGTAGGTGAGCAGACGGGCAATGTCTTGGTCGAGACGTAGGTAGGTATCTTCGGTTTCAATGGCATTCACCCCAAACTGGTGCCCTACATAGTCGGTACTGCTGAAACTCAGAGCCAGGAAATCAGTCTGGCCGCGTTGGCCCAGCTGCTCGGCCCGTACGGCTTCCAGCGCAAAGTCCAGTGTGAGCGAGTTGCCGAAAGGCGTGGAACGAATCAGGTCGAGGTTGCGAGCAGGAGTTACCTTCTCCCCTTCTGCCTGTAGGGCGCCCTGCACCGGCTTGGGCAAAGTGGCGCTCAGGGTAGGAAGATCGTGCGGAAATACCGGCTTGGTTTCGCCCCGGAACGCCGATTCCCAGGCCACGTCGTCGGGCGAGCTTTCGGTGTACTGCCCGATAGGTAGTAACGTATTCCAGGGCTGGTCAAGGTAGCGGGCAGCGCGGTTTTCACTGTTGAACTTCGTTACCCATTCGGGCAGCGTATTCTGGTAGTAAGTGCTGCTGATGAAGGCGCCATTGCTGCCGTCGTACCAGTAGGCAGCATTGGCTGCGTGCCCAGCTGGCAAAATGGAGCCCCGATCTTTAATGCAGACCCCAATCACCTTGCTCTGGAAATTGGTAGCCAGCCGCAGCTCATCGGTGATGGTGGAGGTCAGCATATGGCGCGGCGACATCTGGCCCTGCTCGCTGGTGCTGCCCACCGACTTCACGCTCCGGTCTTCGGTGACGTAGGTGCCGCGGCCGGTTTCACGTTCAAACCAGTTGTTGCCGATGATGCCGTGGAACGAGGGAGTCGTGCCTGTGTAGATGCTGGCATGGCCCGGCCCAGTATAGGTGGGCACGTAGTTGTAGTGGGCGTTTTCATAGCTGAAGCCTTCGCCCAGCAGCCGCCGGAAACCGCCGCTGCCGTACTTGCTCCAGTAGCGGTAGAGGTAGTCGTAGCGCATCTGGTCTACCACAATACCTACCACCAGCTTCGGCCGCGCCAAGTCTTTTCCTTTTTTCTGCCCCACGGCAGACCCCGCCACCAGGGCGGCCAGCAACAACAACAGGCTCTTTTTCAAATCAGAAGGCAATTAGGCAGCGCCACCGAAGCAGCACTCCGCGTAAGCGGCCCCAAAGATAGAGGCCAACGACCGGAATTGCTTCGCTGGCAGCTAAATCGTAACCGCCGCGTAAAGGAATAGCGGAAGCCCGGCTTCGTTTCATCAGAACTTTTCACAGCCGAAGCGGCTGCTTCGGCGCACTCTTTTGCTATGCCCGACCAGCCTTACGCCCTCCTTTTCGACATGGATGGCGTGCTCATCGACAATACGCCCGAGCAGGCCCGCGCCTTTCAGCTCCTGTTTCGTGACCTGGGCCTAACTACCAACGCCCGCAAGCTGCTGGAACGCCTCAACGGCATGCCCGCCACCAACATCCTCAAAACGGTCTTCACTACCCCTGTTCCGAAGAAGAAACTGGAGGAGTACGCCGCCCAGCGCGAGTTTCTCTACCGCACGCTCTCCTGGAATAAGCGCCGCGAGTTGGCCGGTCTCACGCCATTTTTGCAGGCCGCCCGCGCCGCCGGCTTCCGCATCGGGCTGGGCACCGGCTCAGGCTCCGACACCATTTCTTACATCATCGACCACCTCGACCTGCGCCGTTACTTTGATGTGGTGGTGGGCAAGGACGACGTGCAGCGCGGCAAGCCCCATCAGGACACCTTCGCCGAAACAGCCCGGCAGCTGGGTGTGCCGCCGGAGCGTTGCGTGGTCTTCGAGGACGCAATTCTGGGCGAGCAGTCGGCCTACAAGGCGGGCATACGCGTTATCGGGGTCAGTACTAATCTCCGGCCGGAGCAATTCCAGGCCCCGCTCACAGTCATTCGGGACTTCACGAAAATCACGCCGGAGCAGGTGTTGGCGCTGCTGGCTCAGCACCCCGAAACGCCTCGCCCCAGCAAGGAATTGTCGAAAAGGAAGTACATGAAGCTGTAATAAAAAAAGCCCTGACGCTGAGCGACAGGGCTTTTTTGTTGACGAACGACCTATGCCTTACCGGCTTGCGGCCAGCGCCTCGGCACCACCTACGATTTCGAGAATCTCGGTAGTGATAGCCGCCTGACGCGTCCGGTTATAAGTTAGCTTAAGCGACTTGAGTAGCTCGCCGGCATTTTCGGTGGCTTTCTCCATGGCCGTCATGCGGGCGCCGTGCTCCGAAGCGTTGCTTTCTAGTACTGCCTTGTATAGCTGCACCTTCAATGACTGCGGAATCAGGGTCTGCACAATCTCCTCTTTTGAGGGCTCGAAGATGTAGTCCACGTTTGAGGTCTGTACGGCGGCTGGGTTCGGCTCGGCGGGTACCAGTGGCAACAGTTGCTCAGCACGTACCACCTGCGTGGCCACGTTCTTGAACTCGTTGTACACCATCACTACTTCGTCGTACTGGCCAGCCCGGAAACCATCCATAGCCTGCTCGGCTGCTTCGCGCACCGTATCGAACGACAGTTTGCCGAATACGTGCGTGTAGTTGCCCACCAGCGGACCACGGCGCCCGAAGTAGTCGTGCGACTTCTTGCCGATGGCCATGTAGGCCACATTGCCAGCAGCGGCCTGCGCGGCGTAGCGCTCCTGCACCAAGGCATTCACGCCCTTAAACACGTTGCTATTGAAGGCACCGGCCAAGCCACGGTCCGAAGTGATGGCAATCACCAGCACCCGGCGCACTTGGCGCTGCACGGCATATTCGCTCACCACGTCGTCGCCGACCTGGGCCGTCAGATTCGTCAGGATGCTGTTGAGCCGCTGCGCGTAGGGGCGCATACGCAGGATATTGTCCTGCGCCCGCCGCAGCTTGGCCGCCGCCACCATCTTCATGGCTTTGGTGATCTGCTGCGTGCTTTGCACCGATACGATGCGGTTACGGACTTCTTTTAAGCTAGCCATTCTCGTGAAAATGAGTTGTCAGTTGCTCGTTGCCGGTTGTCAGTTTTAGTGAAGCGGCCTTGCGGCACCTTCTTCCTGACAACTGACAACCAGCAACTGACAACTAATGAATTACTTGGTAGCGTATACCGCCGACAGGTCTTTAGCAACCTGACGGATGGCACCAGTGATGGTGTCGTCCAGCTTACCCGCCTTCAGGCCTTGCAGCACCTCAGGGTGACGGTTGGTGAGCACCTGCACGAATTCCTTCTCGAACTCGCGCACCTTGTTTACGGGCACCTGGTCAAGCAGACCGTTGGTGGCGGCGTAGATAACAGCCACCTGATCTTCCACGCGCTGTGGTGAGAACTGGGGCTGCTTCAGGATTTCGAGGTTACGACGGCCGCGCTCAATGGTGAGCTTGGTCGAGGCATCGAGGTCGGAGCCGAACTTGGCGAAGGCCTCCAGTTCGCGGAACTGGGCTTGGTCAAGCTTCAGCGTACCGGCCACTTTCTTCATCGACTTGATCTGGGCGTTACCACCCACGCGCGATACCGAGATACCCACGTTGATAGCAGGACGGATACCGGAGTTGAACAAGTTGGTTTCGAGGAAGATCTGGCCGTCCGTAATCGAAATTACGTTGGTCGGGATATAAGCCGAAACGTCACCAGCCTGGGTTTCGATGAGCGGCAGAGCGGTCAGCGAGCCACCACCTTTCACAAGGTGTTTGATGCTGTCCGGCAGGTCGTTCATGTCGCGGGCGATGGTGTCGGAAGCGTTAATCTTCGCGGCACGCTCCAACAGGCGGCTGTGCAGATAGAACACGTCACCAGGATACGCCTCACGTCCGGGAGGACGACGCAACAGCAGCGACACCTCACGGTACGCTACGGCCTGCTTCGACAAGTCATCATACACTACCAGAGCCGGACGGCCCGTGTCGCGGAAGAACTCGCCGATGGCAGCACCCGTGAAGGGCGCGAAGAACTGCATCGGAGCAGGGTCAGAAGCCGAAGCCGAAACCACCACCGTGTAGTCCATAGCACCGCCTTTGGTCAGGGCGTTTACTACCTGAGCTACGGTGGACGCCTTCTGGCCTACGGCTACGTAGATGCAGAAAACCGGCTCGCCGCGCTCAAAGAACTCGCGCTGGTTCAGGATGGTGTCGATGGCTACCGTCGACTTACCCGTCTGACGGTCACCGATGATCAGTTCGCGCTGGCCCCGGCCAATCGGAATCATGGCGTCAATAGCCTTGATACCGGTCTGCATCGGCTCCGTTACGGGCTGACGGAAAATTACACCAGGAGCCTTGCGCTCCAAGGGCATATCGTAGGTCTGGCCCTGGATGGGGCCGCGGCCGTCGATAGGCTGGCCCAGCGTGTTTACCACGCGGCCCACGATGCCCTCCCCCACCTGAATGGAGGCAATTTTATTGGTGCGGCGTACCGTGGCTCCCTCGCGGATTTCGCTGTAGTCGCCGAGCATTACGGCACCTACGTTGTCTTCTTCGAGGTTAAGAACCAGGGCCTGCAGGCCGTTTTCAAATTCGAGCAATTCCCCCGACTGGGCTTTACCCAGGCCGTAGATGCGGGCTACACCGTCGCCAACCTGCAATACCGTACCAACCTCTTCGAGTTCGGCTTCGGTTTTGAAGTTGGACAACTGCTCCCGCAGAATGGCGGATACTTCATCCGGACGTACTTCTGCCATGTGGATTATAGTTGAGATTGGTAGGGGTTCTTCGAGAATTCGGTGCGCAGCTTGCGCAGCCGGAAGCTCACGGAGTCATCTATCTGCCGGTCGCCAACACGCAGCACAAAGCCGCCAATAAGCGAAGCATCTACTTTCTCGGTGAGAATAACTTGCTGAAGACCTGTCTGCTGGCGAACCAGCGACTCTACTTCAGCGCGCAGCTCTGGAGTCAGCGGCATGGCCGTTGTCACTTCAGCAGTTTGTACGCCGCGCAGGGTGTTGTATTGGGTCAGAAACTCGGAGCCGATGAATTCCAGTGCGCTTTCGCGGTTCTTCTGGGTCACAATAGTGAAGAATTTCTCAGTGAGAATCGACACTTTGCCCCCGAACACGGCGCGTAGAATAGCCAGCTTCTTGTCGTGCTTGACGATGGGGTTGCGCAGCAATAGGCGCAGGTCACGATTTTCGTTCAACGTTTTGTTGAACAGGTCCATGTCCTGCTTTACTTGCTCCAGCGTACCCTGCTCCTCGGCCAAATCGAGCAACGATTTGGCATATCGGGAGGCAACTCGTAGTTCAGACATTGATTTTAGCTATTGAGTAGTTGGTAGCAGATAGTGAGCTTTATGGTGTTCGGCTGACCGAAACACGCTGCTCACTACCTAATACTCACTACTAATTCAATTTTACTTCCTTCAGGTACGAGTCCACGAGTTGCTGCTGAGCCGGTTGGTCAGTCAGCTCGCGGCGCAGAATACGCTCCGCAATATCAATGGACAGCTTGGCAGCGGTGTTTTTCACCTCAGCCAGAGCCGCGTTCTTTTCGTTCTGAATGGCTTCGCGGGCCTGTACAATCATACGGCCGCCTTCTTCCGTCGCCTTGGTTTTCGCCGTCTCGATGAGCTGGTTAGAAATTTCCGTGGCTTCCTTCAGAATACGGTCACGCTCCAGACGAGCTTCGGCTAGCAACTTTTCGTTACCGGCTTTCAGCTGCTGCATTTCGATCTTGGCCTGGTCGGCCATACGCAGCGCACCTTCGATGGAATCTTCCCGTTCGCGCAGCGAGCTAAGGATAGGTTTCCAGGCAAACTTCGTCAGCAGGAAAAGGAGAATCAGAAAAATGACCAGCTGCCAGAACAGCAGGCCGAAACTAGGGTTGGTAAGCATTAGCGCTCAGCAAAATTGGTGAATAATCGGGCTTCGGCTCGTCGCGTTTTAGCGCTCCACAAAGCCCGCTACAACCCAAAGAAAACGCAAGCCCGACGCACCTGCCGCCTAGCAATGCTAGGGGCCGGTGAGTCGGGCCGGGCGGCTTCTCTACTGAAGCTTCAGAGCAATCAGCAGGCAGACTACTACTGCGAACAGAGCAGCACCTTCAACCAGAGCGGCCACGATCAGCATAGCGGTCTGGATTTTGCCGGAGGCTTCCGGCTGACGGCCGATGGCTTCCATGGCCGAGCCACCGATGCGGCCGATACCCAGACCAGCACCCAGAATAGCCAGACCGGCACCGATACCGGCACCCATTACAGCCAGACCAACAGCATTAACAACCTGCAGCAACAGAGAGAGCAGCATAAGACAAAGAGTTTGAGGGGAATGTGAAATGAAAAAACGCAGGAAAAAAGCGGAAATTAGTGTGCCGAATGGCCCGAAACGTGAGCCGGTGCGTCAGCGTCGTCGCCACCGATGCCATAGTCATGGTCATGGTGCTCTTCTACTGCGCCGCCAATGTACATAGCGGTGAGCAGCGTGAAGATGTACGCCTGCAGGATAGCGACCAGCAGCTCCAACACGTTGATGAACAGACCAAAGGCAATAGACAGCGGCGCAATACCAATGGTATTGAAGATGAAGATCAGTGCAATGAAGCTCAGAATGATGATGTGACCAGCCGTGATGTTGGCAAACAGTCGAACCATCAGAGAGAAGGGTTTCGAGATGACACCAATCAACTCAACCGGAATCATAATCGGGCGTAGCCAGAGCGGAACACCGGGCGTCCAGAAAATGTGCGACCAGTAATACTTATTGGAGCTGAACGTCGTGATGCACAGCGTAATAAAAGCAAACAAAAAGGTTACGGCCAGATTACCGGTAAGGTTGGCAGCGCCCGGCAGCAGGCCCAGCAGGTTGTTGAACCAGATAAAGAAGAAGATAGTCAGCAGGTACGGCAGATACCGCTCGTACTTCGGGCCGATGGCCTTCTTGGCTACTTCGTCGCGCACGAAAATGATAATCGGCTCGAAGAAAGACTGTACACCCTTGGGAGCCCGGCCGTGGTTTTTGCGATATCCGGCCGATACGGAGAAGAACACAATCAGTAGCAGAGCAACGCTAATCAGCATCGATGCTACGTTTTTCGTGATGGACAGGTCGTATACTTTGCTGCCATCCGTAGCTTCCAGCGTTTCGTGCTCTAGCTTGAGGCCTTCATGCACGGTGCCTTCTGGGTAGAGGTGATGCGAAGAGAATACCGATACGCCTTTAGCGGGCTGGTAAGCAATGATGGGTAGCGGCAGCGTGAAGTGTGCCCCTTCACCGGCTTCCCCGAAAAAGTGCCACTCGTGCGCGTCGCCGATGTGATGGAGAATCAACTCCCCAGCATTGAAGCCTTCCTTCTCATTTGCCTCGTGTTTGGAGACGGTCTGGTCCTGGGCGGAAACCGAGAACGAGAGCAAGCAGAAAAGGGCTACAAATAAACGCTTCATTCAGAATGACTTAAGTCAGTGTTCACCAGAAACTCACAAAGAGCTTTCACCCGGTTTTGAAAACGGGCGCAAGTTAGTCAGAACGCTCCAGACTTCAAACCCGGTAAAGAGAAAATAGCCGATAAAAAAGGCCCCAAGGAAGGTGTAGGTGCCCATGCCTTCGTGTGCGCCACCTTTGTATAAGTATACCAGCACAATCCCCATGCTGAGTAGCATCCGGAGCACCATGGAGCCAAAATAGGCCGCCATGAAATTATCGGGACTAGCTTTCACCATACGGGCGGTTACCCAGTAGATGATGGCCGTAAGCAACGCAAAGTACCCCATAATGTAGGCCGCCAGCGGATGCACCACATCAGTCCCATAGCGGGCATTGAGCAGGTAGAGCGTGCCGTAGAGCAGCAAACCAAGCAGCAACAGGTTACGGAAGAAGCGGAGCAATTCGGGAGTCGTGGCGGTTGATGGGGCCGCAAAGGTAAGGCAACGGAAGCTACCGTGCGTCCTTCTTGCTCATTTTCACTAGAAAGAGTGACGAACCAGCTTATGCCGATTGCCTGACTGTGCAGCTAGCAAGCACTGGAAATCAGCGTACAGAGACTAACAGGCCCGTTTTACTTATCGGACACCTCTCGTATTACAAAATACATGGCCGTAAACACGCCCAGCAGTGTAAGCACTACCGTACCCCACGGACTGCTGCCAAAACGGCCATCGAGCCAGATACCCAGCCACGTACAGACACCTATTGTAGCCAGCATCTGGAATCCGAGACCTGTGAAACGGGCAAAGTTGCCCCCACGGGGCGGCTGAGAATCGGGAGTGGGCATGTCAGACATGGCTGGGAGCAGGAGACGACGAATGTAGTAGGATTGTTCGTGTCTTGGTTGTGTACGGCAAACGCCTATTGGGCAGCAACTGCACATGGCTGGGAAAAAGGCGTAATTTTACCCAACGTGCGTCGTTATGACTGCTATGCCACGCATGAGCTGAACAAACTGATTGGTTTTCAGCGTTGGCGTATTCGTAAGTTATGCTCCCGACTTCTGCTTTGACTGTATCCTACTTTTCCCATTTGCTCACCCGACCACTGGCAGTCCTGCTTCTCCTGGCGGGCGTAGGCGGTTGCGCTTCTGAGCGACGTAGTGTGGTAGGCCATGCCTACGACAACGTGGTGGCCCGCGACAATGCCTATTTCCTGGCCCGTGAGAAAATGCGGGAGACAGAGGAAAAGCTCTATACTGCCCGCCAGAACGACTACAACCGGGTGCTACCTCTTTTTCCGACAATGGATGAGGCCAGTGCCAAGACGGTAGCCACGGATATGGAGGATGTGGTGAAGAAGGCCTCGCTACCGATTCAGCACCGCGCTGCCTCCGACTGGACGGATGATGCCTACATCCTTATTGGTAAGAGCCGCTTCTATACGATGGAGTATGAGGATGCGGCCAAAACCTTCAAGTATGTCAACAGCACCAGCAAAGACCCCAATGCCAAGCATGAGGCGCTGATTTGGCTGATGCGCACTTTCGTGACCACCAAAGAGTTTGAAAACGCCAAGGCCGTATCGGACCTGCTGGATAAGGAAGAGGGCCGCGAGGCAAATGCCAAGGAACTGTTTCTGACCCGTGCTGACTATTATATTAAGGTAGAGGAGCCAGCCAAAGCCATTGAGAACTTAGAGAAGGCTATTCCGCTGATTGAGCAGAAAAACGAACAGTCGCGCACACGCTACATCTTGGCGCAACTCTACCAGAACCAGGGTGAGGACAAGAAAGCGTACGCCGAACTGAACCGCATTCTGAAGAAAAACCCACCTTACGAACTGGATTTCTTCGCCAAGCTGATGCTGGGTCAAGTGTCAGACCTCAACAATACAGACAAGGCCCGGCTGGACAAGTATTTCGCCAAGCTGCTGAAGGACTCCAAAAACAAGGAGTACCGCGACAAGATCTATTATGAAATGGCGCGCCTCGACTACCGGCAGCAACGCTACACTGAAGCCCTGAAATTGCTGGAACAGTCGGCGCGGGCAACTTCCACCAACCGGGCCCAAAAGTCCTACACCTACCTGCTGGCTGGCCGCATTTACTACGAAAACCTGCAGAAGTACCGGCTGGCTGCCGCGTACTATGACAGCACAGTGCAAAACCTTCCGAAGGAAGCACCGGGATATGCTGCTACAGCTGAACGGGCTTCCATTCTAAAGGATTTTGCCCAGCAGTACACCATCATCGAAACACAGGATAGCCTACAAGCACTAGCTCGTTTGGATACGGCAGCCCTGCGCACTCGTCTGTTGGCGTTTGCTGATGCTGAATTGACTGCTCGCCGCAAAGAGGCAGATGCTTTAGCGGCTAAGCAGGAATTGGAGAGCCGCCGCCAAACGGCCACGGGCCCCAGTTCTTCCCGTGACCTGCAGACTGGTATCGACCCCGAAGATTTTATCAACGGCAGTACCGGCGTAAAATGGTATTTCGACAATCCGACGTCGTTGAGTACTGCCCGAGCCGACTTTATCCGGAAATGGGGCGACCGGCCCTTGCAGGATAACTGGCGAACGGTGAGCGTAGCTAGTTCCTCGCCTGTAACAGAACGTGGCGGCAGCGTGCCAGTGAGCATTGCGGGGGCGAACAAAACCAACGTAACAGCAGGCGCGACAAACGGAGTGGGCCAGGCCATAGAAGATCCAGCTGTGCAGCAGCGTGACCTAGTGGCTAAATACCGCCAAGCCTTGCCACTTACTCCCGACCTGATGAAGGCATCGGAGCAGCAGGTAGAGGAGGCGTTGTTTGCGTTGGGTGGCATCTACAATCAGCAGCTTCGGGAGCCGGTGCCTGCCGCGCAGACCTATGAGAAGCTTACCACTCGTTTTACGGCCAGCAAGCACCTGCCAGAAACGTATTACAGCCTCTATCTGATCTATAAAGAGCAGAATGAACTGGCAAAAGCGGAGCTGTATGCGCAGCGCCTGCGGCAGGACTTTCCGAATACGGCCTACGCACGCCTAGCCGCCGACCCAGAGTATCTGCGCCGCACGTCGCTGGTGAATCAGGAGGTAGCGGTACACGTCGATTCGGCTTTCGTGTTCTATAAGGCGCAGGAGTTCAAGAAAGCCTCTGCCGTATTGGCTCGCACCAAGAAACGCTACCCCGAAAACGACCTGAACGACCGGATGGCCTACCTCAACGCTTTGATTGCTATGCGGACTCAGCCGCCGCTGGTAGCCAAAGCCACGTTGGAGAAGTTTACCAAAGATTACCCTGCAACCCCGCTGGGCAATGATGCCCGCAACTTCCTGAACTCCTACAAAAAGTATGAGGCAGGCGAAATCGTAGGCGCTTTAGCATCTACTCAAAAGCCGGTAGTATCCATTTTTCGCCCCGGCGAGGTGAATAACCGGATGCGCATTTATTACGCAGAGAATGAAACGCCTGCCAGCGTAGCCCCTTCGGTAGTTCCTGCCAAACAGCCGGAAACACCCAAACCGAAGGAGCCTACCATTCCGGCTAATAAAACGGAGACTCCTAAAGACAGCACGGCAGCTGTGTCTTCTACGAAAGTAGAATCCACCAAAGCGGAGCCCGCAGTTGACCCTGTGAAAGCAGCCCGCATGGCGGCAGCACAGGCTAGGGCGCGCGGCAAGAAAACGCCTAAGGCACCAACCCCATCCAAATCTGCAGTTCCGGCAACGGACTCAGCCGCCGCTCGGGCTGGTGCCGCCCCAACAAATACCGCCACACCTTCCGTTCCTGCTCCTACTACTACAGCGCCTGCCCCAACAGTAGCTGCTACCCCACCAATGCCGGCCTCGCCTTATGCTGCCGTTCCGGCAGCGGGCCATGCTGTTGTGCTGGTGTTTCCCAAAGGGGCAGCGCCGGCGCAGACCCTACCCGCTCAGCTTGGCACCTACAACAGCCGCTATTACCAAGCCAGCAAGCTACAGGTACTGCAGCAAGTCCTCGGCGACTCTCTGGACCTGATAGTAGTGCAGAGCCTGCCCAATGCCAAAGTAGCGCAGAGCTATGCCCTCAAGCTGCGAAGCCCTCAGTCGCCGCTCAGTAAGCTACGCGGCGCGGGTTACCAAACGCTCATCATCGGTATTGATAATCTGCCAGTGCTGCTGCAGCGCCGCAACGTGGAAGAGTATCAGCGCTTCTACCAACAGACTTACTCCAAATAATTCCGAATTACGCCTTCTTATCAGACAGTTGCCTGCTCCTCGGTGCAGTGCAGACTGTCAATCGGAAGGCAGATTCTTCATTTAGAAGTTCCGAATGGCTTACCCCGCCACCAAAACCAAGGCTAACTCCCGCAAACCACAACGCCCGGGCCGTTTTACGGCACTCACCCGCACGATGTGGTTGCTGTTCGGCGGCGGTGTACTTGCTTTTGTACTGTTTGTATTCGCAGTTAGCATCAACTTCGCCGACCTGTTTGGGCAGATGCCCAACCTGAAGACTCTCGAAAGCCCCCGTAGCGAGCTAGCATCAGAAGTATACTCTGCCGATGGAGTGCTCATGGGCAAGTACTTCCGTGAGAACCGTACACCAGTCAGCTATGAGGAACTGGCTCCTACAACCATCGATGCCCTTATTGCCACAGAGGATGCGCGCTTTGAGGTGCATTCCGGCATCGACCCCAAGGCTATGGCCCGGGTAGCCTCCGGCCTAATTGTAGGCGGCAAGAGTGGTGGCGGCTCTACGCTCAGCCAGCAGCTAGCCAAAATGCTGTTCCGCACCCGCGAAGACCTGAACGACGGCCGTCTGAACGATGTGCGGGGCCTGGGTATGGTTATCACCAAAACCAAGGAGTGGATTCTGGCAGTGCGCCTGGAGCGAAACTATACCAAGCGCGAAATCCTGCGCATGTATCTCAACACGGCCGATTTCGGGTCCAATGCCTTTGGCATCAATGTAGCGGCCAAAACGTTTTTTAATAAGAAGCCTAAGGCACTTACGCTTGAAGAATCGGCTCTGCTCGTAGGCTTGGTAAACGGTCCGTCGTGGTTTAACCCGGTACGTAACCCGGAACGCTCCAAAAAGCGCCGTAACTGGGTATTGGGCCAGATGCAGAAAGCCAACTACATCGATGCGCCTACCTACACTGCCGCCATCGAGAAGCCCATAAAGCTCGACTATAAGGTAGAAAACCAGAACGAGGGTATTGCTCCGTATTTCCGCACCGAACTCAGCAAAACACTGCGCGACTGGGCCAAGGAAACCGAGCACGACCTATATGCTGACGGACTGAAAATCTACACCACGATTGATTCGCGGATGCAGAAATATGCCGAGGCGGCTGTGGCTGAACATATGAAGCTGCAGCAGAAGTGGTTTGATGCACATTGGAAAGGTCAGCAGCCTTGGCGCGACGAAAATGGCCGCCTGATTGCGAATTTCCTCAGCACTTCCATGCAGCGGACGGCCCGCTACCAGTCGCTCAATGCCCGCTTCGACGGTAACAAGGACTCCATCAAATACCATCTGAACAAGAAGTATAAGATGAAGGTGTTTACTTGGAACGGTGGCGAAAAGGAGGTGACGATGTCGCCGATGGACTCGCTGGCCTACTACAAGCGTCTGCTGCATTCGGGCTTCATGGCCATGAATCCGCTCAACGGCCAGATCAAAGCCTGGGTAGGCGGCATCAACTACAAATACATCAAGTACGACCACGTGAAGCAGGGTAAGCGCCAGCCTGGCTCCACGTTCAAGCCCTTCGTCTACGTAGCTGCCATCGACCAAGGGTACTCCCCCTGCTATCAGCGCCCCGACGTAGCAACGACGTTTCCGGCTGAACGTGGCCGGGCCGCTTATACACCCCGCAACTTCGAGGGCTCATTCTCGGGCCGCACCTTCACGCTACGGCAGGCACTGGCCCGCTCCATGAACTCGATTACGGCGTGGCTCGTGCAGAAACTCGGCCCCGATGTAGTGGTCAGCTATGCCAAACGCCTCGGCATCACCTCCCCTATTGATGCGGTGCCTGCCATCGGCTTCGGCTCTTCTGATGTCAGCATTTTCGAGATGACCGGAGCCTACAGCACGTTCGTCAACAAAGGCATCTGGACTTCCCCCATGATGGTGACGCGTATTGAGGATAAAAACGGCAACGTCTTGCGCGAATTTGTGCCGCAGACCCGGGAGGCCCTCAGTGAAGAAACAGCCTACCTGATGACGTATATGCTGCGCGGCGCTACCGAAGAGCAGGGCGGCACTTCCATTATCCTCAAAGGCGGCTTCAAATTTCCGTATGAAATGGGCGCCAAAACCGGTACTACCAACAACTATTCCGACGGGTGGTTTATGGGCCTTACGCCTGATCTGGTGTGCGGCATGTGGGTGGGCGGGGAAGACCGCAGCATTCACTTCCGCACAGGTGCCTACGGACAGGGCTCACGCTTGGCACTGCCGCTCTATGGTATCTTCATGAAGAAAGTCTACGCCGACAAAAACATCGGCATCAGCAAAGGTGCTTTCCCCAAACCCGATACGCTGAGCGTAGAAATAAACTGTTCACGCTACTACAACGGCGCGGGCCAGCGGGATACCATTCCGTACGACCAGAAACTCAACCAAGTAGAACTGGACGACCTGAATGAACAGGATATTTAAGCGGAGTTATTTTAGAATTCAGAAACGTGGCCGGGACTTACCGGCCACGTTTTTTGTTTACACTCGCACCAGCACACGGTTTCTACGTATTTCCACCGGCAGTTCTGTCGCTTAATGCGCATAGCTCTGCTCTGTTACTGCGTACCTACTCCATCTGTCCCAATCAGCATTATATGGCTGCTAAAGAGCATCTGCAAGAGCAAATTCGCCAGCTCCCCCACCGCCCGGGTGTGTATAAGTACTTCGATGATGAGGGCATCATCTATGTGGGCAAGGCCATCGACCTGCGGAAGCGGGTGAGCAGCTATTTCACTAAGCAAGATCACAACAAGAAGACGCAGCAGCTGGTCAAAAACATCAAGCGCATCGAATTCACGATTGTGGACAGTGAGTCGGATGCGTTTCTGCTGGAAAACAACCTCATCAAGCAGCACCAGCCGAAGTACAACATCCTGCTGAAGGATGGCAAAACTTACCCGTATCTACTGCTCACTAACGAGCGTTTTCCGCGCCTGATTCCAACCCGCAACAAACGCCCCGGCGACGGCCGCTACTACGGCCCCTACGCCAACCTGACGGCCATGAACGTGCTGCTGGAGATGATCCGGATGCTGTATCCGCTGCGTACCTGTACCTACAATCTGTCGCCTGAGAATGTAGCGGCCGGCAAGTTCAAAGTGTGCTTGGAGTACCACCTCGGCAACTGCAAAGGCCCGTGCGAGGCCAAGGAAGATGAGGAAACCTATCAGCAGTACATCCACCAGATCCGGCAGATTCTCAACGGCGACCTGCGCCTGCCCAAGCAGTACTTCCGTGAGAAAATGACGCAAGCGGCTCAAGAAATGCAATATGAGCAGGCCCACCAGTTCAAGCTCAAGTTGGACCGGCTCGATGATTTCCAGGCCAAAAGCACCATTGTCAATGCGTCGTTGTCCAACATCGACGTGTTCAGCATTGCCTCTAATGAGAAGCTAGCCTTTATCAACTACCTCAAAGTGATGAACGGCTCCATTATCCTCACGCAGTCGGTGGAGGTGCAGAAGAAGCTGGATGAGCCCGATGATGAGATTCTGGCCCCCATGATTATGCAGATGCGAGAAGAGTTTGAGAGTCAGTCGAAGGAAATCCTGACCAACGTGCCCGTGCCCGACCTGCCGCTGCCCGGCGTAGCTATTGCGCAGCCCCAGATCGGCGATAAGCGGAAGCTGCTGGAGCTTAGCATCAAGAACGTGCTCTACCTGCGCAAGGAAAAGGAAAGCATGACCGACCGCAGCAAAGACCTCAATGAGGTCCGGATCATGGAAACCGCCAAGAAGGATTTACGCCTGAAAGAGCTGCCTAAGCACATCGAATGCTTCGACAACTCCAACTTCCAGGGCGACAACCCAGTGGCTGCTATGGTGTGTTTCCGTAACGCTAAGCCCAGCAAAAAGGACTACCGCCACTTTCATATCAAAACCGTCGTCGGCCCCAACGACTTCGATTCGATGTACGAAATTGTGACCCGGCGCTACCGCCGCCTCCTAGATGAAGGAGCTTCGCTTCCGCAGCTTATCGTGGTGGATGGTGGCAAGGGCCAGTTGGGTATGGGCGTGAAAGCGCTGAAGGATTTGGGAATCTGGGGTCAGATTCCCATCATCGGTATTGCTAAGCGGCTTGAGGAAATCTACGTTCCCAACGACCCGCTGCCGCTTTATATCGATAAGAAAAGCGAAACACTACGCCTCATCCAGCGCATGCGCGACGAGGCCCACCGGTTCGGTATCACTTTCCACCGCAGCCGCCGCGACGCTGCGACGCTCAAAACTGAGCTGACGGATGTGAAAGGCCTGGGCCCCATTACTGCTGATAAGCTATTGACTAAGTACAAGTCGGTTAAGAAAATAAAAGAGCTTTCTGAAGCTGACCTTACAGCTGAAATAGGCAAAGCCAAAGCCCGGGTTTTACTCGACTATTTCAGCCAGGAAGCTACGCCTGAGTAGAGCATCTCTCCATTAACTGTACATACAAAAAGCCCCGACCATCTGCATGGCCGGGGCTTTTCAATGCTTTAACTACAAGCCGAACTCTAGAAGCTCCAGAGGTTGTATTCGTACTCGATAAGGTCGGAAGCCGCCTGCTGCGAGGCCAGAATGCCTTGCTGCTGGCCGCCGTAAATTTCATCCAGACGTGCATCGTTTGGGTTAGAAACCTTTACGATATACGAGTTGAACAGCCACAGCTCAAAGGCATCAGCGAGGTTCTTGTGCTGCGCATCGTTCTGGGAGTTGAACCAGATGGCTTTGTCCGGATTGTTGCGGAACACCTTCACCAAGTCGCTGTACTTGAACGTGCCGATAGGTTTTTCAATACCGGAAGCATTAGAGCTCAGCGTCGAAGGAACCAGCAGCGTGATGGTTTTGATATCGTGATACATCCGCGACCGTTTCTTGTCGAAGATCATATCCTCCTTCAGTTCCATCTGATACAGGTCCTTGTAGCGGTACTCGTAGCTCGGTGGCGCGGCTGGAGTTTTGGCAACTGGCTTAGCACCTTTTTTCTTAGGAGCACCCCAGTCATCACCAGTATCTTCTGAGAAACCAGCAGCTTTTTCTTCGTCGCTCAAGCCGGCGGAAGACTCCGCGTACGACATGTTAGACGTTACCTCGGCGCCAGTGAAAGTTGTCGTCAGCGAATCATTGCGGTAAGCAACCAGCTCACCCCGCTTCACAGCATCAATGATAACGCGGCTGATTTCTTTGCCTTCCGAAAACATCGGCTTGTTCTGCTTTTCGCGCAGATCCACGGCCCGCCATATCGTTTTGCGGAACATGATATCCGAGTTCGGAATCGGACGGTACGAGCCGTTGCTGCTCGCAGTAGTCGCTTGTTCCTGAGCCGAAGCCGACAGTGACAGCGTAAGACCAGCTGCCAGAGCAGCGAGAGAAAGAACCTTATTCATAATGCAGGAAAGCGAATCAGACGCTTTTAGTTCATCAACTGAAACTTACAGCAACGGCACGTTGAACTGCTTCGACACGTTTACCTGCTCCGTGTTGCCCTGGAAGTTCATACGCTGAACTTCTTTTACTTCGATGTAAAGACGGTCGCCTTCGCGGGCCGAGTTTACAACGTCGTTCAGGCTAACATCGGGGCCGTTTACCGTGCGGGTAGGCATGGCAGGGCGCTTACCGCGCACCAGCGTTACTTCGTAGCGGCTTACGCGGTAGCGAGCATCCTCCGGCAGGAAAGTAGCGAAACCAGCATCCGGAATAGCTTTCAGGCTCAGGTTGCGTACAGCCGTAATCGGAGTTCCTTGCTTCTCGTTAGCCTCACGACCACCTACGATGCATTTGATTTCGGGCTTTGGAATAGGACGAACCTGGAAGGTCTGCGAACCGATGGGGTTGCCACCGCTGCTTACGCTCAAGGTTACCTCTTTCGAGTTTGGTACCAGCGTAACTTCACCTTTCGCCGAACCTTTGATGGTAGAAGCACCAGAAGCCGAGAAACTAGGATCATACTGGGCACCTAGAGCAGGCACCTGTACGCTCAGCTTGTTGCCGCACTTGAAGTACAGAGCCTGTACCGAAGCCGACTGAATCTGCATTACCGGCTTGGTTACTGTGTAAGGCACCGTAACGTTGAAAGTAGTGTCACGACCGTTCTGCTTGAAGCGGATGGTGCCTTTCCAAGAAGCTTTGGCGTTGCCAGCAGCATCAAAAGAGCCCGGGCGAGCCGTGAACTCCACTTTGCCTTTGCCAGTAGAAGCATCTACTGCTAAGGGCGAGCCGTTCAGCGTCATGGTAGGGCGCAGGCCCGTAGCTGAAGCAGTCAGGAAAAGTTCTGCTTTGTACTTGGTACCAGCAGCTACCGTATTCGACTCCGCGCTAGCGAATGCACCAACTTTGTCAAACACGATGATGTTGCCACCTACTTTGGCCGACTGGGCAGCCAGAGCATCAGATTCGTACTTCAGTACTTCGGTTTCTTTCTGCGACAGGGTAGCCAAAGCTGCTACCAGTGGCGTGTTCTCAAAGTTGAGTTCTGCGAAGTTTTTAGAACGCTGCTCCGGGTCCGTCACCATTGGGTCATCTTTGGCATCTAGAGCCAAAGCAGAAGCACCAGGAACGAAGGTCTTGATGTAAGAAGAATACTCATTGAGTTTGTTCTTCATTTCATACGCAGCACCGTCTTTTTTACCGCCGAGCATTGTGATGGCCACTTTGTCTTCGGCACTCATGTTCTTGTACTCGTTCTTGCCTTTGGTGTTTTCCGTGGCTGTTACGAGTTTGTCGCGTACACCGCGCAGATAATCAATCATCTGCTTGGTACGCTCACGAATTTCTTCGCTCTGCTTCAAAACGGCTACGTCAGCGGCAGTATTGCGGTTTTTCTCAACCTGAGCTGCAATGCCTTTTACCGTGCCATCGTTCGATTTAGACACCTTTTCGTTGATACCGAAGAGGCTGTCATCAAGGAACTTGAATTTGAGCAGAATTGCTGAGTTTACTTGTAGGGCTAGAAGCGCAGTCAGTACCAAGTACATCATGCCAATCATCTTCTGCCGCGGAGTTTCTTTGCCTCCCGCCATTGTGTCTACCTATCTTATATAAAAGGTGGGACCGAAATTTCGATACGTTACTACTCAGCCTTAGCTGGTAGCACGCATAGCATTCAGCATGTTGCCGTACACCCGGTTCAGCGAGTTCAGGTTGCCCGTCAGAGCAGCTACCTCTTCTTTGAACTTCTCGGTGTCTTTGCTAGCGTCGGTCATGTTCTGCATGGCTTGGCTCAACGTACCGTAGAATTGGTTCATGGATTTCAGGTGCGTGTTGGCATCCTGCAGCTCCATTTCATACACAGCGTTCAGAGCGCCCAGGTTTTTGGTAACGTTCTGTACCTGTACGTGGTACTCTTTAGCGTCCTGCGTGGCATCCGACATAGCGCTCATAGCCTGAGCTGTGTTGGCATAAGCCTCATTGATGCGTTCCAGGGAAGTAGCAGCCGTGCGAACTTTGGCAGTGTACTCCTCAGTAGCATTGGTAGCGTCGCCCAGCGAAGAAAGCTGCTGCGTGGTGGTGCTCAAACGGTTCAGGCCTTGGCCCAGCGAAGAAATAGCTTCAGGCGTTACATTAGCATCTTTCAGCATATCGTCCAGCTTGCGCGTCAAACCTTTGCTGTTGTTCTCTTCCACAAACTTGTTGCTGTTTACTGAAGGGTCATATCCTTCGGACAGTTCGGGATATACCAGCGACCAATCGGGGTCTTTATGTTGAGGTTGGAAAGCACTAAACAGGAAGATGAGAGCCTCGGTACCTAGACCAACAATCAGCATAACGTCAGCACCTTTCCAGTGCTGAATTTTGAATAGTGCCCCGACAATTACGACTGCAGCGCCAATGCCGTAAATCATCGGCATCACCTTATCGAAGAAAAAATTACCGCCTTTAGCTGCCATGTGAGTTGATTGTGAAAGAAGAGTTTGGTGATTGGGTGAAAAGCGAAAAAAGAAACGCGGGTGAAGAGGGAATTATTTTGCGGTAATCGGTTAAGCTATTAGTTCAGGCTGCTGTTGGTACCCATGCCAATCTGAATCATGGCAGTGCGGAAACCGATGAAGGAGCGCGAAGAATCTTGGTATTCGAAGTTGCGCGTTCCGGTTTCGAGGAAGTACGCAATGTCCTTCCAAGATCCGCCACGAACCACCTTGCGGGGCTCGTTGTCATCGGGGTTGGTTGGGTTCATATCCCAAACTACCGGCACAGAAGCTTCCATGTAAGCATCGTCACACCATTCGGCTACGTTGCCCGACATATCATACAGACCAAAGTCGTTAGGGAAGAAGGCTCCTACCGGTGACGTGTAGGCGTAACCATCCGAAGCGTAGTCACCGCGGCCTGGCTTGAAGTTAGCCAGCATGCAGCCCTTCGAGTTACGCAGATAAGGACCGCCCCAAGGATAGGTAGCGAGGTCACGGCCACCACGTGCAGCGTATTCCCACTCAGCCTCGGAGGGCAAGCGGAAATTCGGGGTCGGAGCCAGACCAGCTTCCTCGTTGGCGGCATTTTTGTTTTTGGTGCGCCAGTTGCAGAAATACTTTGCGGCAAACCAGTCTACCCCTACTACCGGATAGTCATCAAAAGCCGGGTGAGTGTAGTAGTACTCCATCAGCGGATCACCCATGTGATACGTGAAGTCACGAACCCACACTGTTGTGTCGGGATACAGTTCCGTCATCACATATTCTTCCCCCAATACATCAATTGAGTCCTGCCGGATGGCATTCATAAATTGACGGTACTCGTTGTTGGTAATTTCTGTCTCGTCCATGTAGAAGCCGGCGATAGTCACCTGCTTGTTCATGTTTACCATAGACGCCGATATATCCTGGTCAGTCTGGCCCATGTGGAACGTTCCACCAGGGCAAGGAACCATACCGTAAGGAACTTCCTGAGGATTGAACTCGGGACGGTCCTCTGCTCCGACTAGGTCGCCTTGCGGTCCTTTGCCAAAACCACAGCCTCCCAAAATCAGAGCCGAAATGGCAACGAGAGGCAATACGAGAAACTTGTTCATGTGAGGAAGAAAAAGACTGTTAAGGCGGCGATATCCGAAGATTACAATTTTGTGAGCTGGCAAATCTAGCGAATCTTACGTTCGTGCGCAAGCCTATCGCTCAATGCCTTTCGTTTGTCTACGAACTAGCGGTATCGCCAGTTAAACGATGAAAGGCAAAGAGTTAGTGTGCGTCAGCTAGAAATCCTTCCTCCACGTAATCAGGGCACCGGGGTGATCCACCTCAGCCAAATAGTCTAGAAGCTATATCGTGGCGTGCGAATAGCAGGTTTTGTAGCCATACCCGGCTTGGGCAGGCGGTAGGATAGCATAATCTCGTGCGAGCTTAGTGCACGCGCATCTTGGTTAAATGCAACAAAGTCGAAGGCATAACCTAAGCGCAAAGCATTATCCTTGGCTAGAGCTAGGCCCGCCATGCCGGTGAACGATTCCTGATAGCGGTAGCCAAGGCCGCCCCAGAATTTGTCGTTGAAAGTAGCTCGCACGTTAGCTTCATACGAGTTGTTTTTGAACGTAAACTTGCCGTCGTCGCCAAACTTACCGGGCATCACCATCTTCACGAGTACCGAAGGTGTAACAACAACGGAAGAAGAAGCCTCAATATTGTAGCCGGCGGTAAAGTAAGAGTGGTTCTCACCGATGTACTTAGCGGTGTTGCTGCTGCTCGTGCTTTCGCTCGTGAAGTTGTATTCAGAGCGAAGCAGGTTGTTTACGCTCAAGCCAGCGTAGAAAGTAGGCGACTCGTACCATACACCCACACCAGCATCAATTTTGCTGTCGGAGCCATCACGGGGTACGCTGGCATCGTCTGGATCGATGGCCCGGTACACTCCCTTTGACAGGTAGTTGTATATACCTTGGACACCTACACCCAGTTTGCCTTCTCCTACTTCAAAGTGCTTGGAATACGAAATTTGGGCGTTCGTCATTTCGAACTGCGCAATTTCGTCGCGGTAGACGTGAAAGCCGATACCGCCACCCAGCACGCGCACCGGCAACGAGCCGGTAATCATGTAGGTTTTGGGTTCACCTCCGTCGTCGAAGCTAGCCTTGTAGTTGAAGTACTGGTAACGACCTATGGCCGTTATCTCGCCCTGGCCTTTAATGCCAGCATAAGCGGGATTGAGATACATGCCGTTGAAGCCGTAGTGGGTGAACTGCGGCTGTTGCTGTGCGAGAGCAGTGCCCGCAACGGTGGTCAGCAAGAGGGTGGAAAGTAAAGTTCCCTTCATAGAAACAACTGATTTTGGGTGCGTTACGAGTGGGGTGGGACAACGTAAGTGGTTTCCAAATGTATGCAAAAAACCCTGTGCAACAAATCCTGCCCAAAAAACAAACGGGGAAGCAGTACTACTGCTTCCCCGTTTGAGACTTTAGGCGCTTTGTTTGCCGCTCTTATTCTTCTCTTTTCCTACGTCAGGGCCATGATGAAGGCGTATATACGCTTCTATGGCGCCGGTCATGGAAGGCGCATTAGGATGCGGAGCCTCAATGTCTAGTTCCAAGCCAGCATCCAACACTGCTTTGGCTGTAGTGGGGCCAAAAGCAGCTATGCGGGTTTCGTTTTGCTCGAAATCAGGGAAGTTGATGAAGAGCGAACTGATACCGGATGGGCTGAAGAACGCAATACAGTCGTACTTCACATCGGACAGGTCCGATAGGTCGCTGGCAACAGTGCGGTATATAACGGCTTCTGTGAACTTAAAGCCGTTGTCCCGCATGAACTCTGGAATATCATCCTTGCGGATATCGGAACAGGGGTACAGAAACTTCTCGCTCTTGTGTTTCTTGATGACCTCAAACAGATCGACGGCCGTGCGCTGACCTACGAAAAGCTTGCGTTTGCGCAACACGATGTACTTCTGCAGGTAGTTAGCAGTCTGCTCCGAAATGCAGAAATACTTCATCTCGGCAGGCATTTCCAGCTTGGCTTCTTGGCAAATGCGGAAGAAGTGGTCTACCGCATTGCGGCTGGTAAAAATGACCGCCGTGTGCTCAAGAATATTGACTTTCTCTTTGCGAAAATCCTTGTAGGCGACCGGCTGTACGTCGATAAACTCACGAAAGTCTACTTTGATGCCGTATCGCTCGGCAATAGTAAAGTAAGGCGAAACGTCGTTGGTCGGCTTAGGCTGGGTGACAAGAATGCTGGAGATTCGCTTAGCATGACGGCCCGTCCCCGGTTTGTCTTTGCTCTCGGCCATATGGTAAAGAAAAGGGTAAGTCTAGGGCAATAAGGAAACGATGTCGGTAGCCTGTGCGAAGCTGAAAAGCAGCGGCTTAGTAGGTAAAAACAATCAGCTTTAGCAGAATGACCAGAGGAATCACTTCTGTGGCGCAAAGGTACGAAAACAAATGCAGATTTAGTAGCGAGGCACGACGGTGGATGGTTCTGGCAACTCGCACAACAGTACCCACCAACAGTAAGGAAACCACTCCGTTGGAAACCCAAAGTACCGCTTCTGGCAGCGTCTGATTCAGGCCCAGATATAGCAGCATCACTAGTGGCAGGCACAGCCCCAGGAACAGGATGGTCCGGACAAACTCTCGGTACTGTACCATCACTAATTCTCCTACATCGAAAATGTAGCCCATTAGCTCCAGAAACAGGTATTTTCCTAACAAAAAGCCTGATATGATACCGGTGTAAAGCAGGATACGAGAAACTAATGCGGACTCCGGCACATCGAAAAGGCGGCGCAGAATAACGATGTGCTGCACGTTGGTATGGATAGCAACCAGCAGTAGCGCAAAGGATAGAGAGAAAACCAGTACCAGTAGGATGTTAAGCCAAGTGACAGTTGGCTTAACAAGGAAGTCCTGCTCGCTCGAAGACTTGCTCCACAGGCCCTCGAACTGATAGATACGAGAGAAACCCGACTGATACGCTGCTCGGATAGTGCCATATAACAATCCGATGAGCAGTAGAAACAGCAGAAACACGTTTTCGCCGGGGTGGCTGCGTGCCAACGGCTGGGCCAAAGCAGGGCTACTTCCAACAGATGCTTTACTAGATGGCAACTGCCGGGCGCGCTGCACATCGGTAAATGAGCTCAGGTTGGGTGAAGCCTGAGGGTGCCATACACAGAGCAAATGTGGGCCCGGAACTGAACCCGTAGGCAGCAGCTTTGCTAGGTCAACAGTGTAAGAGGATGTAGCCGCTGCTGTGAATACTAGCCTATTGTCCAGGAACAGACATTGTCCGGCTCTGGCCGCAAATGATACTTCGAACGGATGGGCGGGCCGCAACGTCAGCCATTGATAGTAGGCGTGCGCGGGCGCGTGGTAATCAGGCAGATATAATATGAGCCGATTCCGGACTTCATCATGAATCAGCCAGTCGCTGGAGAGGCCGCTGCGGGGTGCCGGGGGCAACGGACGGTACTCAGCCGCCAGAGGCGCCGCCAGCGGCAGCAGAGCCAGCAGCAGGACATGAAGCCACAGGCGCCACCCTACATGTCCGACTTTACTCAGCACCAGTTCCCCCATCACAGCTTTTCTCAGGACGCTACGCGCTGTTCGGCACTGCGGCTTCGGTATACCCCAAGAAACACGCTCAGAAGCAGAGAGAAACCAACCAGCGCACCGATAAGCACTGTGTTGCCTAAGTCAGCGAAGTTGATAACGAATAAAATCACTACCAGATTGAGCAATCCAAGCAGCATAACAGTGCTAATCTGCTGAAATCCCATGGCCAGAATGCGGTGATGCACGTGGTTTTTATCGGGGGCGAAGGGTGAGCGGCCAGCCATCATGCGCACAATGAACACCCTCAGTGTATCGAACAGGGGCACAAACAGAATTCCGGCTGCTACTGACGGCGCCGAGGATCCGAAGGGCTGTCCTACCTTCAGGCCCATTTCAATGAACTGGATGGTAAGCACCGAAACAATAAACCCGCATACTAGAGAACCTGTGTCGCCCATGAAAATGGTGGCACGGTGGAAGTTGTAACGCAGAAAGCCTAGCATACCGCCAATCAGACAGACCGATACGAACACATAGTTGCCGTAGCTGGCCCCGCCGTAACGCATGAAATAGTAGCCGAACGTGCTGACAATGATGAGTACAATGCTGCCAGCCAGCCCATCTAGGCCGTCAATAAGATTGATGGCATTGGTGATGCCCACAATCACGAGGAAGGTGAAGGCGTAGCTGATGCCCACCGGCAGTTCATGAATACCCAGAATACCCTGGAAGCTGGTGAGGCGCACATCAGCCATTATCATGACGATGCCAGTAGCCAGAAGCTGACCGACGAACTTCTTTGATACTGAAATAGATACCAAATCGTCTTTCAGGCCTACAAAGAATAACACAATACAGCCCGCCAGCAATTGTTGAATTCCGTTGCTGAGGTCGGCGAAAATGGTGAGAGCGGACATGAAGCCCGCAAAGACTGCCACCCCACCCAGCCGGGGCGTGAGGGATTCGTGCACGGTACGCACATTAGGCGTATCGAGCATATTCTTCAGGTGAGCAATGTAGATGATGGACGGCACTGCAAACAGCGCCACTAAAAACGCCCAGAGAAAGGACAAACTCAACTGAATTCCGAGAGGGGTCATTAGGCGGCAGCTTGAGAGTAGATAATCTGTTGGACCTTTATCCAGAAGATTATTGAAAGGTATTAGCTATGCAGGACGCCTTCACGGCCAAGCAGAGAAATATGCGTCAGGTTGGCAGAAACGATGGAATCGGGCACGAAGATGAACTTCTTGTCAAAAATCTGTGCGTCGAGGTAGTAGCTCACCCAATACTGATTATTGAGATGAAACAGAGCCGGATCTATTGGTTCGACCGGCACCGCCGAGCGGGGCTCTACTTCCGCAAACACGTGCCGTAGAGTAGACGTTTTTACGTTTTCGCCATCGGGCTGAGTGCCGTAGCCGTGCGAATTTACGATGACGTTCTGTAGGGCGTGGTCGTTGTGGTTAATCAGGTACACTAACCAGCCTTCCTTGCCTTCTTCCGTAGCAGCTGCTTCTTCAGGGACTACGGCTATTGTTACGCCTTCTACCGGGTCAAATTTGATATGCTCTTTCATAAGGAAAAACTGCGGGTGTTAAGACGCAGGCAGTGCGGTTGTAGCGGTAGAAACGACTAGCTCAGCCTCGAATAGCCGGGCCAGATGCGGCAGCAGACGCACCTGCACTTCGGCCAGCGGTACAGCACGCCCCAGTTCCTGCTGCAGCGAGGTCACGGCTTTATCGGTGATGCCGCAAGGGATGATGTGGCCAAAGTAGGACAGGTCGGTATTTACGTTGAGCGCAAAGCCGTGCATGGTTACCCAGCGGCTGCATTTCACGCCCATAGCGCAGATCTTGCGCGGGTTGGGGGCACCTTCCTCGTAGTCGAACCAGACGCCGGTAAGGCCAGCAATGCGGCCGGCACGCAGTCCGTAGTCAGCCAAGGTCAGGATAACAGCCTCCTCCAGCAGCCGCAGGTAGCGGTGAATATCGGTGAAGAAGTTGTCGAGGTCAAAAATCGGGTAGCCTACCAACTGGCCGGGGCCGTGGTACGTAATGTCGCCGCCCCGGTTGATGCGGTGGAAGGTGGCTCCGTGGGTAGCCAAGCCAGCTTCATCGAGCAGCAAGTGCTCCGGTTTACCGCTTTTGCCAAGTGTATAAACCGGTGGATGCTCGCACAGCAGCAGATGGTTGGGCGTGTTCTGAGGGGTAGTTCCTGCTTCGGCAGCCTGACGGTTCTGGGTCTTGATTGCCAGCGTATCGGCCAGTAGCTTTTCCTGATAGGCCCAGGTTGTTTCATACTCGGCGAGGCCAAGTAGCTGCACCTGAACCACCCGATTTTGCGCAGGGGATGCTAGGCCGGCGGCAGCCAGGTCAGGCAAATCAGAAGGCGCAGTGCAGGAGGAATACAAAGACATAGCAGTAGCTGAGCACTTAGCAACACGCACCCCTGCCAATCTGCTTATTGTGCCCTTGCAAAGGGCGAATAGAGACGGTAGGCCTACGCGGAAAACGCGCAAAGTTACTAGATTCAGCACCAAACTCAATTTGCCCTTCTTCAGCGGGCAGCTACTGGCTCCTTATATTTTCTGCATGCACAACGCCGCACACGAACTGGGCCGGGCCGGCGAAGCTGCTGCCGCAGCCTTCCTGATACAACAGGGGTTTGAGGTGCTGTTTCGCAGCTACCGCCACGGCCGTGCCGAAGTAGATCTGGTGGTTTGCCAGGGCCGTGCGCTATTGGTATTCGCAGAGGTTAAGGCCCGCTCTTCCAGCCAGTTCGGTTATCCGGAAACCTTCGTTTCGGAACGCAAGAAGCAGCTGTTTCGGCTTGCCGCTGAACAGGTACAACTGGACCTAGACTGGACCGGCGACATTCGCTTCGACATTCTGGCGGTTACGCCCGTAGCGAATGACTTCCGGATCGAGCATTTTGAGGATGCCTTCTATTAGTTGCGGCGTGTGCCTGGGCGGGTAGTGCCGGGGCGGTCCGTCACGGCGTCGCGCTTATCAAACTTATCCTTCTCGAAGACCAGCACCCCGTTGCGGTTGTACTCTTTCACCAAGATGGGCTCGGTCACTTCCGGGTCGTAGCCGGAGGCGCCGTATTCGTACACATAGTGGCGGCGGTTGCGGAAGCCCCAGTACTTGGTCCACTCCCCTACTCGCTTGCCATTCTCAAAGCTGCCGTCCCAGTCACGCTGGCCATTTTCTTGGTAGCGCACATAGTCGCCCTCCAGCTTGCCGTTCACATAAGGCACCACTTCCTTCACCAGCTTCTGAGCCGCATCGTAGTAGGTCACGTTAGCGTCGCGCGGGAAGCCCATTTCATAGTGAAGCTTGCTGAGCAGCACATTGTCTTTGTTGAATTTCTCCCAACGCAGGTGCTTGGTACCCTTGGCGAAATAACCGGTTTCTACCACCTTGCCGCCCTGCATCTTCTTGTAGGGGCCGTGCAGCACCTTGTCGGTGGCAGGGTTCAGTTCGGTATTGGCCCGGAAAATCTTGCGCTTTCGTGGGTTGAAATAATAAACTGTGGTAGAGTAGGCACCGGGTTGCTCAAAGGTTTTCAGGTAATAGAACACTTCTAGCACCTGGTTCTTGCCCTTGGGCCCCGACTTGGTAAAGCCTTTCTTGATTCGCTCCCCCAGGAAGATGTTCTTCTTCTTTTTCTTGGCCTGACGCTGGGCCAGCTTCTCCTTGTCCTTGGCAGCCTTCTCTTCTTCTTTGGTCAGCACTGCCTTCTTCGCCAGCAGTGAAGGAGCCTTGGTAGTGTCCCGGGACGTAGTAAGCGTATCGGTAGTCAGGGTAGCCAGAGCCGGTTCGGAGCGGCTATTGAAGGAAACCGTCTTCTTGGAACAGGCCCCGATGCTGCTGATCAGCAGCACCAGCAATAGAATATGCGGACGTAGAAAGCGCATTGGCAGGAATACAGGCAGTTTTCGCAGGAACGTAAAGATAAAGGGATTTGGTGCCCGGCCGAATACAACAACCTAACTGTTCGACTCTGCAAAACCGTCTGCTCAGCCTATCACCACAAAAAATATAACTCCAGCAGCCGAAGCCACCGGAGTTATATACCATCTTAAACTATGCAAACTTTTTAAGACTATTCAGCTGATAGCAAATCGGCGCTACGCTTCACAAACTGCGTTAGGGCCTCTCCTTTCAGCATGTTCTGGGCCAGCAGAGCCAAGTCGTAGGCTTGGCGGGCCAGCTTCTGACCGGCTTCCGCATCGGCATGGAGCACGCGCTGCGCTACCGGATGGTTGGCGTTAATGCTTACAGTGTAGCTGTCGGGCAGCGAGCCGAACATAGCCATGCCACCACCGCCGCCAGCGCGCTGCATATCCTTCATGCGGCGCATAAACTCGGGCAGCGTGATGATAACTGGAGCGTCCTGCGGTGACAGCGCCTCTACCTGCACGTGCATCTGCTCGTTGCTGATGGCCTGCTTAAAGAGGTCTTGCAGTTTAGTTTTGTCATCGTCGCTGAGGACACTTTCCGCAGCTTCGTCTTTCTCGATGAGCTTGCCAACCGTGTCGGCGTCGACTCGCTTGAACGTGGTTTTCTCCAGCTTCTGCTCTAGCTGCCCAATGAAGTGCGAATCGAGCGGGCCATCCAGCTTCAGCACGTCGTAGCCACGGTCGGTAGCTGCTTGCACGAAGCCGTGCTGCGCTTCAGAATCGGTGGTATAGAGTACCACCGTCTGCTCATTCTTATCCTTCTGGCTGGCCTGCACAAACTCCTGATACTCGCTCAAGGTGAAGTATTTGCCAGCCACGTTCTGCACCAGCGCGAAATCCTTGGCTTTGTCGTAGAATTTCTCATCCGACAGCATACCATACTTCACAAACAGCCCGATGTCCGACCATTTCTCCTCGAAGCCGGCACGGTCCTGCTTGTAGAGGCTACTCAGCTTATCGGCTACCTTTTTGGTGATATAGGTGTTGATTTTGCGCACGCTGGCGTCGGCCTGCAGGAAGCTGCGCGACACGTTCAGCGGGATATCCGGCGAGTCGATAACGCCGTGCAGCAGCATCAGGAACTCGGGCACCACGTCCTTCACCTCATCCGTGATGAACACCTGCCGCGAATAGAGCTGAATCTTGTTGCGCTGGAACTGCAGCTCGTCCTTCACCTTCGGGAAGTACAGAATGCCCGTCAGGTTGAACGGATAATCCACGTTCAGGTGAATCCAGAACAGCGGCGCTTCCGAGAAAGGATACAGCTCCTGGTAGAATTTGGTGTAGTCCTCGTCGGTCAGCTCGGAGGGCTGCTTGGTCCAGATGGGAGCCGTCTGGTTGATAACCTCGCCTTCGAACTCAATTTCGATAGGCAGGAACTTGCAGTATTTGGTCAGAATACCTTTCAGGCGCTGCGGCTCCAGAAACTCATCGGAATCTTCGGCTACGTGCAGTACTACATCAGTGCCACGGTCGGCCTTTTCGATGGTTTCAAGGCTAAATTCTGTGCTACCGTCGCATACCCAGTGGGCGCATTCGGTATCGTCTTTGTAGCTCTTGGAGAAGATTTCAACCTCCTTGGCCACCATGAAAGCGGAGTAGAAGCCGAGACCAAACTGACCGATAATCTGGTCTTTGGCGGCGGCATCCTTCTCCTTGTACTTCTCCACAAACTCGGTGGCGCCGGAGAAGGCAATCTGGTTGATGTACTTCTTGATTTCCTCGCCCGTCATGCCCAGGCCGCGGTCAGAAATAGTGATGGTGCGGGCTTCCTTGTCCACGCTCACCTTCACCTTCAGTTCGCCCAACTCGCCCTTGAATTCGCCAAGCTGCCCCAGGCTTTTCAGCTTTTGGGTGGCGTCCACGGCGTTACTTACCAGCTCGCGCAGGAAGATTTCGTGGTCGGAGTACAGGAATTTCTTGATGATGGGAAAGATATTCTCGGTATGAATCGAGATGCTGCCTTTCTCTTGCATAGCATGTTGGCAATGAGGGTGAACACAAAAAAACCAGACGATCTGCCAGCCTCCATAGAAGCCGACACCGTCTGGTGGGTTGGTTCAAAAGCTGTTCCAGCCTCCCGGCGCTGTCAGTTTGACAGCCAAAGGTCTTCCTGAATTTGTATCAGGCTGCCGAAGCCAGCAACGGGTGTCTTTCCGAATACGGTCTTGGTTCGGGCTGGGGCAAGGCTGGTACGCACTGGTTGCTGCTGGTGGAAGTAGGCGAGCGAAATATGGTAGCTGGCCGGCGGTAGCCAAACCGCACTTGGCGGTAGTAGAATGCGCCCGTTTTCACACGAAAAGGGCTTCAGAGGCAGTAGGCGCAGGTCGTTTTGGAGCCGGACGCAGGGCCGCCGCCAGACGGCGCAACAGAGAAGAAGACAACGTTTTCATAGCACAGACAATTAGTGTAAGAAGCGTCACAAAGGTCTGAGGCCACTATTTCCTGCTCATTATCTGCCCATTATAAAAGCGTTATCAATGCTCTGTTGCCGAACAAAATTTTGAGCAGGGAAAAGCCGTTTCATTTTTCCCTGTACATTTGCCCTGTTCGACACAATGTTGCAAATGCATACTCTTCGTTCCCGGCTGGCTCTGTTGCTGCTGCTCTGCTTTACGCGGGTGCTGCTGCCGGAGGCATGGATTCTGAGTTTGCACTCGCACGAACACACCACGGAAGAGCCGGCCCAGATTCCGGGTGCCTTCAAAGGCAAAGCCGTACTGAGCGTTAAGCACCAGCACTGCGACGTCGACCATTTCTACGATGTGCCTTTCCAACCAGCTCCGCCGGTGGAGCTGCCGGTGCTCGTAGCTACTTATCAGGCGGCATTGGCCACGCCTGCTACTTCCGTGTGGTTCTCCGCCACGCGGTCCACGGCCGACCTGCGCGGCCCTCCCTGCCAGAGCTAAACCCACGTGTGGCTGCCTATAGTGGCTTCGGCGTTGCCTGTCGAAGTCGGATTTCTGCCTGTTGCAGGATGATTCTCTGGGAACTCCCTGCACCGCAGGAGTCCTGGCGGCCGGTTTAGTGTCTACGGCTTCTTCCTTTTTTCTATGCTTTTCCGTGTTCCGGGTGCTCCGGAGGCGGCGTGGCGTTGGCTCATGGCTATGCTCCTGCTGGGAGTTGCCCTGCCGGCGTGGGCGCAGCCTGCATGCACCCTGACCATCAGCGGGCGCGTGGCCGACCACGAGTCGCGGGCGACTCTGCCCGGCGCGACCATTGTGGTGCTCGAAACGCAGCAAGCCACCCAGTCCGATGTTGATGGGTATTATCACCTGCAGCTGTGTGCGGGCATCTATCATGTGCAGGTCAGCTTTGTGGGCTATGCCCTTGAAACCGCTGAACTGCGCCTGACCAACTCTACTGAGCGGGACTTTCGCCTCCATCCGGATGCCGTGCTGTTGCGCGGAGCGGTGGTAAGAGGTGAACGGATGGCCGCGCCATCCCCCCAAACCACCGCTACCCTAACCGGCCAGGAGCTGCAGCAAACCCGCGGCCAAGCGATAGGCGAAGCCTTGCAGCGGGTGAGTGGCGTTACGGCTATTCAAACCGGCCCTGGCATCTTCAAGCCCATGATTCATGGGCTACATTCTAACCGCGTAACCATTCTCAACAATGGAGTGCGGCAGGAAGGCCAGCAATGGGGCGTGGAGCACGGTCCGGAAATAGACCCGTTTATTGCTTCACGGCTCACAGTGGTGAAGGGCGCAGCTAGTGTGCGCTACGGCTCCGATGCCATTGGGGGCGTGGTGCTGGTAGAGCCCAAGCCACTCCGCGACTCGGCGGGGAGTGGCGGCGAGCTAAACCTGGTAAGCATGAGTAACAACGGCCTTGGCGCCGTTTCGGGTACGCTAGACGGTAACCTGCGGAAGCTACCAGCCCTGAGCTGGCGGGCCCAGGGTACTTTCCGGAAGGCCGGCACCATGCGCGCGCCAGGCTATTACCTGAAAAATTCCGGGTTTGAGGAACGCAACGTGGCGGGAGCCGTGGGCTGGCGCAAGGATACCTACGGCGTGGAGCTGTTCTACAGCCAGTTCAACACTCGCATCGGGATTCTGCCAGCTGCACACGCCGGTAACCAAGCCGATTTACTGCTGGCTGTGGGCCAGGAGAGGCCGCTGGAAACTACCGGTTTCAGCTACGACATTGACCGGGCCTACCAGCAGGTGCGCCACGATATAGGCAAGCTCACGGGCTTCGTGCGCACCGGCAATGCCGGGCGCCTGCAGCTCACGCTTAGCCAGCAGCTCGACTTCCGCGACGAATACGACAAGTCCCGGCCCCGCAACGACAACCGGGCCGCTGCCGGTAAGCCGGAGCTGAGCTACACCAACCGCACCACAACCGGCGAACTACTGTGGGAGCACAAACCTTGGCACCAGTTCACGGGCAGCATCGGGCTGACGGGCTCCTATCAGGCCAACCGCTACGCCGACGGCAGCCGGCAGTTCATTCCCTTCTACACCAACCAGATAGCCGGCGCTTTTTTGGTGGAGAAATGGCAACAGGGCCGCTGGCTGCTGGAAGGCGGCTTGCGCCTCGATTACCGCGACTTGGCCGTGCGGCGAGGCGACCGTGACTCGACGGGAGTGTTTTTCGTGGATCGGAGCCGGTTCCGGTACGCTACGCCGGCTGCCTCCCTGGGAGCCACTTTTGATCCTTCGCCACACCTCACTCTCAGTCTGAACACTGGCCTTACCCGCCGCGCTCCGGCTGCCAATGAGCGGTTCAGCGACGGAGTGCACAACGGCATGTATGAGCTGGGTAACGACCTGGTACCCAACAATGCGCCTCTGACGCCCGAAACCGCGCTGAACGTCGGCATTACGGCCACCTGGCACAACAACCCGCGTTTCAATGGTGAGTTGACGCTGTACCAGAACCGTATTACCGGCTTCATGTATCAGGTACCACTGCTGCCTTTGGTACAAACCATTCGGGGGGCACATATCAGCTGGCAATATCTGCAGACGGACGCCACATTCCAGGGCCTGGACCTGAGCAGCTCCTACCAACTGGCACCACAGTGGTTGCTGGGCCTGAAAGGCTCAATGGTGCGCACCCGCGACACACGCGCCGATGAGTGGCAAATTCTGATGCCCGCCGACCGGGCTGAGGCGACTGTGCGCTTCAACTGGCCTAACGCCAGCGCCACCAGCCGCTTCCGGGAAAGGTATGCGCAGCTTGGCGGAGTGGCCGTAGCGCGCCAGACCCGTGTACCCGATAACTACGAAGCCCGTGACTTGCTGCTTCCTCCTGCCGGCTACGGCCTTCTGAATATGGAGCTGGGTAGCACCGTGCACTGGGGCAATCAGCCTCTAGAAATAAGCGTGGCAGGTGCCAACCTGCTCAATCAGCGGTACCGCGACTACATGAACCGGTACCGCTACTTCACCGACGAAATGGGCCGCAACGTGACGCTGCGCCTACGATTCAGCTTTTAATCTTCCTCTTCCTTACACATGAACACTTCTAGCATCCGATCCTTTCTGCCGCTGTTCGGCCTGACCATGGCCACTGTATTCACGGCCTGCGACAAGAACGACGAACAGGAGCACAGCAAACCTGAGAGCGAAAGCACCTACGCCCGCCTGCTCATCACCGACAAAACCAGCAACGTAGTGACCCTGCTGGACCCGGCGCGGAAAGAACAGACCTCGTTTCAGTCTACCCACGGCGCCAGCGCCGTGTACACGTCGGCCACGGGCCGCTGGGCTACGGTGGTCAGCGCGTCCAATAATCTGGTGGAGTTTTTCGATACGGGCATTGACCGCCACGACGACCATGTACACGTGAAAGGCAGCCCGAAATGGGGCCTCACTAAATCAACCGGGCCTACTCCGTCGCACGTGTATGGTTCGCACAATAAGATCAGCATTTTCAATGATGGCAACGCCTCCATCAGCCACGTGGAAGAAGGGCAACTGCACACTGTATCAGCGCCGGGCACATTCGTGACCGGTGCGGCCCACCACGGCGCCATGATTCTGTTCGACAACGGCAATTACGCCGTGACGCACAAGAACAACACGGTGTCGGGCTCGTTGCCGGAGCAAGTGAAACTGGTAAACACGCAAGGCACAGTAGTAAGCGCGCCGACCGTGGCCACGCAAGGCATTCATGGCGACGCCGGCGACGGGCAGCAGGCCTTGTTTGGCTCATCGAGCGGCGTACTGGTAGTGAAGCAAACCGGCGAACAGCGCCTAATTCCGTACCCGGCCAGCGCAGGCTCCAACTGGTTGTCGACCATTTATTACGCGAAAAAAGCCCGCACTTTCTTGGGTTCGCGCAACAACTATGGCGTCTTCCGCATCGACCCTGCCGCCAATACCATTACACAAGTAGGCTCGGCCACGAAGCTGGCGCGCGTGGCCCTGGATGAAGAGGGCGAAAATGTGCTGGTGCTGGACGAGGACGGCTTGCTGAGCATTTTTGACGCCGCTACGGGCGCGCTCAAAACCAGCCGCTCGCTCACGGGCCTGCTCGATGCCAAAACCGCCACGCCCTATCTGGTAGCCAGCCGCCGCTACGTGTATGTCACGAATGCACCTCAGAGCAAAGTACACATGCTGCGCAAAGACAACTTAGCCGACCACGAAGCCTTCACGGTAGCCGGCTCACCACTACGTCTGGCCTTTGTGGGGGCCGACGTCGATAGCGAAGACGGCCACTAAGCCTGCTGCTGCCACCTTCTCTTTCTGTTTAACCCCTTTTCCTGTTTACCATGACAATCACCCTGCTTACCAAGTCTATGCTGGCCCTGCTGGTGGCCGCGCCTTTGTTTTCGGCCTGCAAAGACGATAATGAAGACCCCAAGCCTGATGCTGACAACGAGCAGATTACAACGGTAATCTACACTCTAACGCCTCAGAGCGGCGGTGCGCCACTATTCATTCAGTACCGCGACCCAGACGGAGACGGGGGCACGCCCGCCACCATCACGCCGGCCACGCTTACGCTGGTTCCCAATACCACCTATACTGGCTCCCTCACGCTGCTGGACGAAACAAAAACTCCGGCCGAGAATATTACGGCCGAGATTCTGGAGGAAAGCGACGAGCATTTGTTCGTCTTCACACCCACAGGTGTCAACCTGACCATTGCAGCTACTGATAAGGACAAAAACAATCTTCCGGTTGGCCTTTCCTCGCAGGCCGTAACGGGCACCGCTAATTCTACTGGCACTACCGGCAGTCTGAAAATAACGCTACGCCACCAGCCCGGCACCAAAAACGGCACCGCTACACCCGGTGACACTGATGTGGAAGTGACCTTCCCTACCGCCGTACGCTAATTGGATTTGAGTGAGTAAAGAAGGGCTGGCTGCAACCGGCTCTTCTTAGGGTTCTCCCTGTTGGTTGTGGAGAATTTTCGGGAAGGCACTGGCCATTGGCTAGTGTTTTCTTGCGTTTCGGCCCTTCGTGCAGCCTTTTTGTTTCATCAGCCGTTTAGTGGCTTCCGCGTACTTCGCCTCTATGTCCCGATTTCTTTTCTCTGCTGGCGTACTGCTGATAGCTGGCAACACCCTAGCCCAAACTACGCCCGCCACGCCCAGCCGCCCGGCACGCGCTGCACCCGTCGCGCTGCCTGTTACGGGCCATATCACGGATGCCGCTACCGGCGAGGATTTGGCGGGCGCTACCATTGTTTTCCCTGATCTGCGGCAAGCTAGTACCACCGATGCCGAGGGCAGATTTCGCTTTGTTAATCTGCCGAATGGGCGCTTTCTGATGCAGGTACGCTTTCTGGGCTACACCACGGTGGTGCGCACCGTGGATACCAGCACGGGCCAGCCGCTGGAACTAGCTCTTGCACCTGCCGCTACCGAAATCGGGCAGGTGATAGTCACGGGCGTGTCGGCCAGCACCGAAATGCGCCGCTCGCCTATCCCAACCAGTGTGGTAGACCAGACGCGGCTACGTCAGGCAGCGGCCACTAATGCTGTAGATGCCATTGCTCACACGCCTGGTCTCAACCAGATTACCACTGGCGCGGCCATCAGCAAGCCAATTATTCGCGGGTTGGGCGCAAACAGGGTTATCACCCTGAACAATGGGGCCAAGCAGGAAGGCCAGCAATGGGGCGACGAGCATGGCATCGAAATCGATGAGTACAGCATCGACCGGGCCGAAATCATTAAGGGTCCTGGCTCTTTGCTCTATGGCTCCGACGGGCTAGCCGGCGTCATCAATTTCCTGCCTGCCGAGCCGGTGGAAGATGGCCGCATTATCGGCTCGGTGGCCGCCAACTACCAGACCAACAATTATCAGCAGGGCTACTCCGTGATGAACGCCGGCAACCTCAACGGCTTCAACTGGCAGGTGCGCGGCTCGGGCAAAGTAGCAGCCGACTACCGCAACCGCTATGACGGACGCGTATACAACTCGGGTTTCCGGGAGCTGAACGGCAGCGGCTATGTCGGAGTCAACAAGAGCTGGGGCTATACGCACCTCACGTTCAACAGCTTCAACCAGAATCTGGGGCTTATTGAAGGCGAGCGGGATTCTGTATCAGGAAGCTTCGTGAGAACAAACAGCTTTGGAGACGAAGAACTGGTGCGCGGCCGTGGCTTTTCCGGCTACGGCCTCGATGTGCCGCGGCAGCAAATCAACCACCTGCGTCTCGGCCTCGACAACAACTTTGTGCTGGGCCAGCACCGCCTTACGCTGAACGTAGGCTGGCAGCAGAATTTGCGCCGTGAATTCGGCAATCCGCTGGATTCCGACGAAAATTCGTTGTTTTTCCAACTGCGCACCGTCGACTATGCGCTGCGCTGGTTTCTGCCCGAAATAAATGGCTGGCATACCACCGCCGGGGTGAGCGGTATGCAGCAGCAAAACCAGAACAAGGGTGTCGAATTTCTGATTCCGGCCTACCGACTGCTGGATGGGGGCGTGTTTGCCGTCACAAAAAAGAGCTTCGGCAAGCTGGATCTGAGCGGAGGCCTGCGCTACGATATCCGCCACATCAAGGCAGATGCCCTGTCCCTGGATGCCGACGAGCAGCCTGTGCCGGCTGGCTTTGGGGAAGAGAAGTTTGCGGGGTTCCGAAGCACATTTCGCAGCGCAAGCGGCAGCATAGGCGGCACCTATAACATCAGCGAGAAGTGGCTGGTGAAAGCCAATATGGCCCGCGGCTTCCGGGCGCCCAACATTGCTGAGCTCGGCTCGAATGGCGTACACGAAGGCACCACCCGCTACGAACTCGGCGAGCCGGATCTGAAACCGGAAACTAGCTTCCAGCTGGACGGTGGGGTGGCTTTCACGTCGGAGCACGTGGGCCTTACAGTGGATGTGTTCCGCAACCGTATCAGCAACTACATCTTTCCCCGCCGTATTGCCGCCGCCGATGGCTCCGACTCGCTCAGTGCCGACGGGGACCGGGTATTCCGCTACGGCCAGGGCGATGCGCGTCTGGCCGGCGGCGAAATCAGCCTTGACCTCCACCCCCACCCTCTCGATTGGCTGCACTTCGAAAACTCGTTTTCAATGGTGCGCGCCATTGAGTTCGACCAGCCCGAAGGCCAGCAATACCTACCCTTCATTCCCGCCGATCGGCTGCAGTCGGAGCTGCGGGTGAACTTCCGGAAAGTGGGCCGTTCGCGCCTACACAACCTCTACGCTCGGGCTACGCTGGAACACAACTTCGCGCAAAACCGCATCTTCTCCGCTTTCGATACCGAAACCAGCACGCCGGCCTACACGCTGGTAAACGCCGGAGTCGGCACCGACATCGTGAGCCGCTCAGAGAAAACCTTGTTTTCACTGTATCTGGCGGCCAATAATCTGTTTGATGTGGGCTACCAAAACCATTTGAGCCGGCTGAAATACACAGCCGTCAATTATGCTACCGGCCGTGTGGGAGTATTCAACATGGGACGCAGCCTGAGCGTGAAACTGGTGGTGCCGCTCAGCTTCAAGTAGCCGCTAAGCGCAACAGCTTCTGGTAGTATCTCTGGGTATGCTGGCCCATAGTTAACCAGAGCAGCCGGTGCGAGGCCTGTTGAAAATTTGCGTAATCTGCGCCTATCAATCCATGTCCCGCTCTTTATGCCCGCCACGCCCACTATTTCTACTCCCAAAACCACTGGTCTGCTGAGCGCCATTGTTGTGGTAGCAGCCCTCGGGTATTTCGTCGATATCTACGACCTGATTCTGTTCAGTATTGTGCGCGTTGACAGCCTTAACGAGTTGGGCATCATGGCCAAGGAAGCTGTGACCAGCCAGGGCCTCTACCTCATCAATATGCAGATGGGTGGCATGCTGCTGGGTGGCATACTGTGGGGCATTCTGGGCGATAAGAAGGGCCGTCTTTCGGTGCTGTTCGGTTCCATTCTGATTTATTCCCTCGCAAACCTCGCCAACGGCTTTGTGCAGAACATTGAGCAATACGCGTGGCTGCGGCTCATAGCCGGTATCGGGCTGGCCGGTGAACTAGGCGCGGGCATCACCTTAGTCTCAGAAACACTGCCCAAAGAAAAGCGCGGCTACGGCACCATGATAGTAGCTACAGTGGGTGTGAGCGGGGCTATGCTGGCCTATTGGGTGGGCGCCGAATTTGGCTGGCGCAATGCCTATTTTGTGGGTGGCGGCCTCGGCTTGGCTTTGCTAGCGCTGCGCGTGGGAGTGTATGAGTCGGGGATGTTTGAGCAGACCAAGAAAACGGATGTGGAGCGCGGCAACTTTCTGGCCCTGTTTACGAACCGTACCCGCCTCGTCCGCTATGCCAAATGCCTGCTGATTGGAGTGCCGCTGTGGTTTGTGGTAGGCATCCTTATTACACTGGCCCCGGAGTTCGGGGCCGCCCTGGGCATTACCGGCCCCGTTACGGCTGGCCTAGGGGTATTCTGGTGCTACTTCGGGCTGGTGTTCGGCGACTTTGCCAGCGGCACGCTCAGCCAGCTGTTGCGCAGCCGCAACCGGGCGTTGCAGCTGTTTTTGGTGTTCTGCGGCGTGATGGTGGCCGTGTACCTGTTTGCCATACCGGGAGCATCACCCACGGTTTTTTATGTGGCGTGCTTTGTACTGGGCATTTCGGTGGGATTCTGGGCGTTGTTCGTGACGGTAGCGGCCGAGCAGTTTGGCACAAACCTTCGGGCTACGGTGGCTACTACTGCTCCTAACTTTGCCCGGGGCTCTGTGGTGCTGCTCGTGCCGCTATTTCAGGCAATGCGCGGTCCGTTGGGGCTTATTGGGAGTGCTGCCGTACTGGGCGCCGTGTCGCTGCTGATTGCCTTCTGGGCCGTGAGCACACTGCCGGAAAGCTTCGGCAAAGACCTCGACTACGTTGAAGAATAGCCTTAAGCTCAACTTCGCGCATAGGGGCGCGTATTAAGCGCGGATGGCCTTTTAGCCGCCACCTTGTTCTATGAAAAAGTTGCTCGCCCTATTGGCCGTCGCCGCCCTCGCCCTGAGTGGCCGCCACGCGCAAGCCCAAACTCCCGTCGACTCGACGCAGATGCGGCTGCAGATGCAGCAGCAACGTGCCACCGACGCCAAAGCTACCCTGGAGGCTCAGAAGCAACAGAGCGCTGCATCCCGCAGCAGCGTTAATGCCAGCAAAGAGCAGCTCAAAGACCAACAGAACGCTATGCGTGAGCAGCAGCGCCAGATGAAAGAGCAGAAAATGGAACTGAAGCGTCAGCAGGCCTCAGCCAAGGAAGCCAGCCGCCAGGAAAGTGCCGCCAAAAAAGCTATGCGTGATGAAAAGCGTAAAGCCCGCGACGCTAAGAAGGCCAGCAAAGTGTAAAGCCGCAGTGTAAGCCACTACAACTGTCAAAAACTCCAGCCGATGGCTGGAGTTTTTTCATATAGCTCTTCGTATTACTTCATTTCACTCCGCTACCCGATGGCCAACCAACCGACCAAGAACAAACCCATGTTTTATCCCTGGCATCACTTTGTGCTGGTGCCCGCTGCCCTTGTGCTAGCACTCTACAGTATCCGGCGCTACGTGTCGGTATCCGGCGACGACACGGAGGACTCGCGTCTGTGGTTTACGGTGATGCTACTGGCCGTAGTAGGTTTAGGAGTGCTGGTGATGTTGCGCCAGCACTATGCCTTGCAGTTGCAGGACCGGCTTATCCGGCTGGAAGTGCGCCAGCGCTACTTCGAACTGACGGGCCAAAGCCTGCGCCCCCTGGAAGCACAGCTTGAGCTCAGTCAGATTCTGGCGCTCCGCTTCGCGGGTGATGCCGAGCTAGCCGACCTCACGCAGGCTGCTATCCGGGAAAAGCTGTCTTCCAAGGATATTCAAGCTCGTATCCAAGATTTCCAGTTTGACCATCTGCGAGTGTAAGTAGCCGCGTGCGGGCGTCAGCCAGCCCAACGGATTCGGCTTGGATTTCCGAACTTTGTGTAGCTAATATGGCTTTTCAAGCTTCTGTGCCTTCTATTCCGATGAGCACCAACCGCCCCTGTGCGGGCTCGTCTTTTTTCTTCGCTTTATGATTCTGTATAACGTCACGACCAGCCTCGACCCAGAAATTGCCGACCAGTGGGTAGCGTATATGCGCGACACGCACATGCCGGAAGTAATGGCGACCGGCTTCTTCCTGAAAAGCCAGCTCTGTCGCCTACTCAATGAGGAAGATGATGGCATTACCTATGCCGCACAGTACTACTGCGTGAGCTTGGAGCAGTTGGAAGAATATCAGCAGGTGGCGGCACCTGCCCTACGCCACGAAATCGAAAAGCATTTTGGTGGCCGCTACGCCTCTTTCCGTACTATGCTGGAAGTGGTAGGCTAGCTCGCCTTGCCTGTATTTACACGACAACGGCTGCCCTAATAGGGCAGCCGTTGTCGTGTAAATACAGGCAGAGAGTTACGAATGGCTATCGGCGTTTACTACTGCCTCCACGGCAGGGTCGCAAGGGTAAGCCTGCAACTGCTCACTGTTGAGGTTGCCATTGTGCCATTCAGGGTCGAGGTTGGCACCCAGCTTCTTGTAGAAGCCGATGGCAGGCTCATTCCACTCCAACACCTGCCATTTCAGGCGGTGTGCGCCCGTGCGGCGGGCTTCAGCCACCACGGCATCAAAAAGCTTACGCCCCAGGCCTGTGCCGCGTTGGGCTTCAGTCACTACGAGGTCTTCCAGAAACAGCATGCGGCCCTTCCACGTGGAGTAAGCCGTGTAGTAGAGTGCAATACCGATGATGCTCCCAGCTACGTCTTCCGCTACAAAGAAGCCGAAAATAGGATCCGGGCCGAAACCGTCGCGCTGCATATCGGCTAGCGTATTCGTGACTTCGTGCGGTGCCTTCTCGTACTCGGCCAGTTCCTGAATCAGGGCCAGCACCTGGGGCAAATCGGCCTCGCGGCCACGTCGAATAGTCATAAGCAACCAGTTAGAAGGAACAAGTAGTGAGTGCGAAGGTACAACAGTGCCCTATCTGCAATACGCAGCTCCCAAAATGAAAAATGAGCAATGCCTTGCAGGCATTGCTCATTTTCTGATAGCGAATTGCGTTGCAATTACATTACCGGCTGCATCTTTTTGATGTCCTCGGTAGCATTTACTGCGTTGATTTCGCGGTTAGCAGAGTTTTCTGCGGCTGCTTTGCCACCAGTGGTATCAACCGGGGCTGGGTATTCGAGCGGCTTCACAGCCACATCTTCATCCGTTTTGAAATCGGGGTTGCTGCAAGACGTAGCAGACAGCAGCAGCGAGACGGCCAGCAGACCGAACAGGAACGTTTTTTTCATATCTGAAAGCAAAAAGCCAGAGGCAATTACGGGAGTTGCGGCCGCGAAGATACGAAGCCCATCTTACTACTTGTATGGATTCACGCCCATGTTGTAGAAGGCAAACGACCAGATGTCGGCCCACTCGTCAATCTGCAGCTTAGTGCTCTTCCCTGCGCCGTGCCCGGCATTGACGTCTATCCGGATGAGCTGGGGACGCGGGCCGCTATTGGCAGCCTGCAGGGCGGCAGCATACTTGAAGGAATGCGCCGGCACCACCCGGTCATCGTGGTCGGCAGTGGTAATCATGGTGGCGGGGTAAGCAGTGCCGGCCTTCAGGTTGTGTAGCGGCGAGAACCGGTAGAGGTTCTGGAACTGCGCGTAGTTGTCAGAAGTGCCGTATTCGGGCGCCCAGTTCCAGCCAATAGTGAACTTCTGGTAGCGCAGCATATCCATTACACCCACCGCCGGGAAAGCCACACCGCACAAGTCGGGGCGCTGGGTCATGACGGCGCCCACGAGCAGGCCCCCATTAGAACCGCCAGCCATAGCCAGCTTTTCGGTGCTGGTGTAGCCTTGCACTTTCAGATACTCGGCGGCCGCAATGAAGTCGTCGAATACGTTCTGCTTGTTTGGTGTCATGCCGGCTTTGTGCCAAGCCTCGCCATACTCGCCACCACCACGCAGGTTCGGAATAGCCAGTATGCCGCCGTTTTCCAGCCACAGCATGCGTGCCACCGAGAAGCCTGGCGTGAGGGAGATATTGAAGCCACCGTAAGCATAGAGGTACGTCGGGTTCTGGCCGTTGAGCTTCACACCTTTTTTATGGGTGATGAACATCGGAATCTTCGTGCCATCCTTGCTGGCGTAGAACACTTGCGAGGTCAAGTAATCTTCGGGGTTTACATCTACTTTCGGGGCCCGGAATACCGTGCTGGTATTCGAGGCCAAATCGTACTTGTAGATGGTGGTCGGGTACGTGAACGAAGTGAAGGCGTAATACACCGTTTTGGAGTCACGCTTGCCACCGAAACCGGAGGCCGTACCAATGGCCGGCAGCGCCACATCGTGTTTGAACTCGCCCTTCTCCGTATATACTTTGATGAGGCTGCTGGCGTCCTTTAGGTAAGAGGCCACTAAATAGCCCCCCACATGGTCGGCGCCTTCCAGCTTCTCCTGAGTCTGCGGCAGCACCTCTTTCCAGTTGGCTTCCTGCGGCTTCTTCGGGTCGATGAGCACAATGCGGTAGCGGGGAGCCTTGTAGTTGGTCTGGACCAATAACTGCCCACCCACATTGCCGACTACCGAGTTATTGTGCTCGTAGCTGCTTATGATAGTAGTGAAGCTGTTGGCCTGCTTGGGGTCAGTCAGGTCGCGCACCAGCAGCCGGTTGCCGTCGGCTTTGCCATCGGTGAGGTACAGCACCAGAAAACGTTCATCTTCGGTGGTGCCGACCGTGCGGAAACCCAGTGCCATTTTAGGGTCTTCATACACCAGTTTATCGGCGTTCTGGGGCTTGCCAAGTTGATGGTAGTACACTTTGTGGTACTCGTTTTTGCCGGAAAGCTGGTTTTCGCCGGTCTTGGGTGCATCGTAGCGGCTATAGAAGAAGCCATCCTTATACCAGGCCGCGCCTGATACTTTCACCCACTGTAGCTCATCGGACAGCGGTTGGCGGGTTTTCAGGTCCAGCACCTTCATTTTCTGCCAGTCGGAGCCGCCGCCGCTGGTCGCGTACGCCATGTAGCGCCGGTCGTTGGAGAAATACGTTCCTGCTAGCGCGGTAGTGCCATCAGCGGAGAACTTGTTGGGATCGAGCAGAATATCGGGCTGGCCTTCTTGGCCGTCCTGCTGGGTGTAGAGCACTGCCTGGTTTTGCAGGCCGTCGTTTTTGGAGAAGTAGAGCTGATTGCCTTCCTGTTGCGGAATCCCGAATTTCTCGTAGTTCCAGAGCTTGGTAAGGCGTTCCTGAATCTGGCCGTGAAACGGAATCTTTCCTAAGTAATCGAAGGTGACTTTGTTTTCTGCCGCTACCCACGCCTTGGTTTCGGGAGAGTCAAGGTCTTCGAGCCAGCGGTAGGGGTCGGCCACGGAAGTGCCGAAGTAGTCGTCCTTTTGGTCGACCTTCTTGGTATCGGGGTATTTCAAAGGATCCGAATAAGGAACAACAACTGATTTATTGGCCGTGGCCGATGTCGGTGACTGAGTGGAGCGACACGAGGCCAATGCAGCCACCGCTACTATGGGTAATAGGAATTTCTGCATACGTGGAAATAGCGAGAGAAGAGCCGAAGATAGAGCACCAATCCGGCAATCAGTCTTCGGAGCTACTAAACGTGACTTTACTCGCTGAAGCGAAGAAATATCAAATTTTATTATTAAGAATTTGTCTAAATAGATTTCCAGGTGTTCCTTTGTTGCTCTTTAGATAAGTTCTAAACAACAGATAAATGCAACATCTCCGACTACTGGGACTGGCTACTACTCTGCTAGGGTACACCCTAACTGCTCAGGCACAACAAACTACTGCCATCCGGGGCCGGGTTACTACCTCTGATGGCAACCCGGCAGAAGCCGTTACAGTTGGCTTGAAAGGCCGCAGCCAAGGTACCATCACCAACAGCCGGGGAGAATACGTGTTGGAGCGTGTGCCAGAGGGCACCTATACGTTGGTCATTTCGGCCATCGGACTGAAGTCGGCGGAGAAAACCGTGAGCGTGAGCAGCGGCCAGAGCATTACGCAGGATTTCACGCTGGCTGAAAATGCCGAGCAACTCAGAGAGGTAGTTGTTAGCGGCAACCGCACCAATAAGTTTGCCCGCAAGCAGTCGGAATACGTGAGCAAGATGCCGCTCAGCAACCTCGAAAACCCGCAGGTATATGCCACGGTAGGCAAAGAGCTGCTGACCGAGCAGTTGGTCTTCACCGTCGACGACGCGACGCGCAACGCTCCGGGCCTGCAGAAAATGTGGGACGCCACCGGCCGCAGCGGCGACGGCGGCGCCTACTATGCTTCGCGGGGCTTCGTGCTGTCGAGCCAGTTGCGCAACGGCGTGGCCGGCGCCGTAACCAGCGACATCGACGCGGTGAACCTGGAGAAGCTGGAGCTGATTAAGGGGCCGTCGGCCACGCTGTTCGGCTCGGCCCTGACCTCTTACGGCGGCCTGATCAACCGCGTGACCAAGAAGCCCACGGATACTTTCGGCGGCGAAATCAACGTGGCGGGCGGCAGCTACGGCTTCCACCGCGTGAGTGCCGACGTGAACCTGGTGGACCAGAATGCCCCCGCCGACCAGCCCAAGACCCTGGGCTTCCGCCTGAACACGGCCTACACCTACGAGGACAACTTCCAGAACAAGGGCTACGCGGGTTTCAACAAGAACATTGCCGTGGCCCCGAGCCTGCAGTGGCGCCCGAATGACCGGCTGACCGTCAACCTCGACGCCGAAATCTACAAGGCTTCGGGGGTGGGTAAGCAGGTCATCTTCTTCTACTTTCCCTCGGCCCAGCTGGGCGCCGACCGCGCCGACAAGCTGCCGCTCGACTACCGGCAGTCGTACCAGGGCTCGGGGCTGACGCAGGACTCGCGCAGCACCAATCTGTTCGGGCAGGTGCAGTATCGGATTTCGCCGAGCTTCACCTCGACCACGTTCCTGACCAGCAGCCACAGCTTCAGCAACGGCTTTGGGCCGTACTTCTACCTAGTTCCGGGCGCCGACAATACTACCGGCTCCCTCACGCTGGCCCGCGCCGACCAATCGACCCAAAACAGCCGCCGGCAGGTCTTTGAAGCCCAGCAGCTGATCAACGGCGACTTCCAAATCGGCAACCTGCGCAACCGCGTGGTGCTGGGCCTGGACTTCCTGCGCATCGATAACGACCAGGACTTTCTGGGCGGCTACATCGACGCGGTGCCGCTGACGCTGGGCGCCAACGACTACCGCAGCCTCAGCGGCGACGCCGTACGGGCCAACTACGCCACGACGCCCCCGGCGCACTACCTGGTCGTGACTAAGTCGAACACCTACAGCGCCTTTGCCTCGGACGTGCTGAACCTGACCGACCAGCTGAGCGTGCTGGCGGCCCTGCGCCTCGACCACTACGACAACAAGGGCGGCATCTACTACACCGAAAACAAGCCCTACTCACAAACGACTCTGTCACCGAAATTTGGGGTGGTGTTTCAGCCAGTGAAGGACCGCGTGGCGCTGTTTGCCAACTACCAGAACAGCTTCAAGAACCCCACCAACGGGGCGTTCATCAACACCAGCGGCCAGCAGCAGACGGCCAAAGTGGAGCAGGCCAACCAGTGGGAAGGCGGCGTGAAGCTGGACGCAGCCGGTGGCCGCGTTAGCGCCACGCTGAGCTACTACGACGTGCAGGTGAAAGACCTGCTGCGCGCCACGCCGGTAGCACCCAGCAGCCCGACGGCCAACGACGGTATTCCGAACGCCCAGACCCAGAACGGCACGCAAATGAGCCGGGGCGCCGAGCTGAACCTGACGGCCAATCCCCTGGATGGCCTGAACGTGGTGGCCGGCTTTGCCTACAACTTCTCGGAGTGGAAAAACGCCAGCGAGGGGGAAAACGGCCGCCGGCCCAACACAGCTTCCTCGCCGAACCTAGCCAACCTCTGGGTGAGCTACCGGCAGCCTACCGGCACGCTACGCGGCCTGGGTGCGGGCTTCGGCGGCAACTACGCCAGTGACAACCGCATCGTGAACACGACCACCGACGTGTTTACCCTGCCTAGCTACACAGTGCTCAACGCTTCCGTGTTCTTCGACCAGCCCAAGTACCGCCTGTCGGCTAAAGTGGACAACCTGACCGACAAGCAGTACTGGACCGGCTACACCACCATGAACCCCCAGAAGCTGCGCAGCATCATCGGCAGCGTCGCCTATAAGTTCTAGTCTTTACCCTGTCATCCTGAGCAGCGCGAAGGGTCTTATCCTACCTGAACGGTTCTTGTACCAACGACTCGTTCAGACGGAACAAGGTCCTTTGCAAGCTCAGGATGACAGATTGCTTTTTCTCCACCCCATGAGCACATTCAAAAAAACCGTCGGGAAGCTGCACCTGTGGCTGGGGCTGGCCTCGGGGCTAGTGGTGTTTATTGTAAGCCTGACGGGGGCTATTTTCGTGTTTCAGGACGACATCCGGGACCTGACGGAACCGTGGCGCAAGGTGGAAGTGCAACAGTCGGCTTACGTGCTGCCCTCCCGACTGCAGGCCGCCGCCCTGGCCCAGCACCCGGGCGTGGATGCCGCCACAACCTGGGTCACGTATTTCGGGCCGGAGCGCTCAGCCACGGTGTTTTTCATCGATAAGGACGACCTGCCCATTCAGGTGTATCTGAACCCCTACACGGGCCAGGTGCTACACGAGCAAAATCTACGCACGCACTTCTTCACTATCATCCAGGAAATCCACATGCACCTTCTGCTACCCGAAGCGGTGGCGAAATGGGTGGTAGGCATCTCCATTAGCATTTTCGTGGTGATGATGCTGACGGGCTTGGTGCTATGGTGGCCTAAGCGCAAACAGGAACGCAAGCAGCGCTTCACCATCAAGTGGGGAGCACGCTGGCGGCGTATCAATTACGATTTGCACAACGTGCTGGGCTTCTACGCAGCCAGTATCGGGCTGGTGCTGGCGCTGTCGGGCTTGTTTATGCTGTATCCGTGGCTGCTGGAGCCACTTGTGCTGGCGGTGGATGGCGGCAAGCCAGCGCCGCAGGAAATCATGAAAACCAAGCTCGATACGCTGCAACCCGCCACGGCCGCCACCCAGCCCCTGCCCGATATCGTGTACCGCCAGGTGCGCCGTCTGTCGCCCACCCACGAGATGGTTCTGCTGGGTCCCACCGGCACGGGCAAGGCCCCCGCGTTCTGCTGGACCTACCAGAAAGCCCTGCACTACTACCACCGCGACGAGTACGCCTTCCACCCCGTTTCGGGCCAGCTGCTGGAGACGCGCTTCCACGCTACCAAAAGCGCCGGCACCAAGCTCTCCGACATGAACTATGACCTGCACGTAGGCCAGATTCTAGGCTTCGGCGGCAAAACTGTGGCCTTTCTAGTAAGCCTGATATGTGCCAGCCTGCCCGTCACTGGTACTATTGTGTGGTGGGGCCGGCGCAACAAATCCAAAAAGAAAAAGCTGCGGCTGCAAGCGGTGTAATTGAACTTGTTCAGGCAAAAAAGCCCGTCATGCTGAGCTTGCCGAAGCATGACGGGCTTTCAGCTTCTGACTTCTCTCCTACTGCATCCGCCCTACCTTCGGAATCACCTGAATCAGGAAGCGTTTGTTGTCACCTTCGCGGCGGCCCTGGTAGCGGCCGGTGCCGTAGAAGCCGCTGCCCCCAATGATGAGCTCGATGCCCCGGTCCTGGCCGAAATTGAGACCATTCTGCTTCCAGAGGTTGAGCAGGTTGAGGGCTCGGCGGTAGCTGAGCTGGTAGGTGGTCTGCTCCTCACGGGCGTTGCGCGGGTCGCCTTGAGGATAACGCGCAGCCATACCCTCCACGATGACGAGGTAACGCACGGGCTGGTCAGTTTTGATGCTCTTGAGCACCATGCGCAGCGTGCGGCCGGCTTGCAGCAGGGCGGGCTTGTAGCTATCCTGGATTTCGTCGCGGCCGGCTTTGAACTGCACGGGTACCAGCAGCTCGTGTCGCTCGTTGGTGGGGTCGTAGCGGAAGTAGCGGCCCTCCAGCTGCTGCAATGAGCGGCGGATTTTAGTAATCTGCTCCAGCTCGGCGGCCTTGGCTTTCAGCTCGCCGTTGGCCTGCTTCAGCTCCCCTTCCCGGTCCTTGAACAGCTTGAAGCTGTACACGAACAGCACCAGCATCACCACAAACAAGGACGTCATCAGGTCCACGTAGCTGGGCCAGAAGAAGTCGTTGTTTTGGCGGTTGTTGGACGTGGCGTTGTTCATGGATGTCTTGAATCAGGAACTGTCATCCTGAGCGGCACGAGGGACCTTATCACGTTCGGAGTCTTGTTGAACGGTTGCCGTTCTGACGTGATAAGGTCCTTCGCTCCGCTCAGGATGACAAACGAATTTCAGTTACTGCGGCTTCACCCCGCCAAACAGCTTGTCCATAAACCGCTGGAAACGGTTCTTGGACGTGGCTTTTACCAGCACAGTATTCAGGTTGGACAGCTCCAGCAGCAGCTTGGCCTGAATCTGGGAATCCACTTCCACTTTGCGCAGCAGTTCGCGCTGGGTGGCCGTTACGTCGCGGCTGAGGTCGGCTTGCTGCACGTTGAGGTTCTGGAAAGGCTCCAGCTGTTTCAGCAGCTTCTCGAAGACGTTGTCGGCGTTGAGCTTGTCGAAATACTGCTGCCACTTCTCGTAGGCCAGCTGGGCCTGGCGCTCGTTCTGAGCCTGGCGCTGGGTCATGATGTCGGCAAGGCCGACGCCGGCCTGGTCGATGTGCTGCTCGGCGCGGTCCTTGAGGTTGCGCAGCTCCACCTGGTGCTTCTGGAAGAAATCCAGCATCAGCTGCACCGAGTTGTTGTTGCCTCCTATATACTGGCCCAAGTCGTTGATGCCCTTCTCGAAGCCCCGCAGGCGGTCAAGAATGCTGTTCACAGCCTCGGCCGAATGGAAGCCGTTCTGCAGCATCTCGTTGAGGCGCTGCTGGTAGCCGGTGAAGGCACTGAACATTTCGGCCGACTCACGCACCTTCTCAAACACCATGATATTGGCCGCCGCCATTTTGTCGTAGCCAATGGTATCGAGGCGCTCCAGGAAGTCGCTCTGCACCCGGATGTTCTGCGTCACCTTCTCCATGAGCGGGTTGAACAACTCCACCTGGCCCACAAACTGCTGGTTGAAGGCATCGAGTACCGACTTGAGGTTGGTGAGCGAGCTGGCCATATCGGCGTGCAGCACCGGCAGCAAACGGGCCTGCAGGAAGGTATAATACTGATTCTGGAGCCGGTCTAGCTGCTCGCGGGCCTGGCGCAGCACGCCGTTGCCGAGCAGCGTGAGCAGCAAGCCCACGAAGGAACCCGTCATGGCAATAAGCACACCGGTAAGGAAGGGCGTCAGGGCGTTTTCGTCGGATACGCCGTTGCGGGCAATGCCCACGAGGCCCAAAATCACGCCCAGAAACGTGCCCAGCAGCCCCAGATACAAAGGCGTGGCCACGCTGGCCTGCACCGAGTTGTCGAGCACCTGGCTCTGGCGTTCCGATATGTCTTTTAGGATGCCAAAATCGGCCGCCGCGCCCTTGTTGTGGCGCAGGTAGTCGTTGGTATCGAGCAGGATTTCCTGAAACTCGGGCGAGGCGTTTTCGGCCTTGATGAGGTTGGAGGCGAAGGATTCGGGCGGGGCGTCTGCGGCATAGTCTGGCAGGTCGCGGCCATCGGGCAGCACAATCCGGTGCTCCACGCGCAGACTTTCCTTGGGCGGATAGAGCGTTGCCAGCCGCTGGGCATTTGCACGAGTCAGCAGAAACGTGCGAATCTGCAAGCCCACTACCACGGCTACAACAGCGAATTCAAGAATGATTTCAAGCATAGAACTGTAAATAACGCCATTCTCCGTCGGTCATCCTGACGAAGGAAGGACCTTAGCATGCCAAAACGAGTCGTTAGTACGAACCGCTTCAACGCGCTAAGGTCCTTCCTTCGTCAGGATGACCAATTTTGTTCTATTCAAACCGAATAGCTGCCTTTTGCTCAATCTGCCAGTTGCCGGCCACTTTGCGCAGCACTCCGTCTTTCTCGTTCACGATGCGCGAAACCGGTCCGGTTGGCTGCTGATATACGCAGGCTTCCCGCAGCGAGTATTGGGCACTCTGAATAGCATAAGCATGCACTGCAGAGTTTGACGTCACGCGGAACGTAGCGGTTTCCGGCTGCTGCGGGTTCAACCGAATTTCGTAGATGCTGTCGTGTTGGGGCTCATCCGTCAGGTCGTACTCGTTGAAGGCTCCGTTGACAGGGACTTTCACATAGCGCGCATGGTTCATGGGCGTTGGCGTAACGTATGGCTCGGGAGCCGGAAGCTGCACCGGCGGCACCAGATTGTCGAAGTCCTCGTGTAGTGACGCGGCGGGCGGGCCAGCAGGCACTGGCGGCACTACGGGTAGTTCCGTCGGTTGAACAGGGGTCGAATAGACCGTAGCAGCGGCTGGTGCAACAGGCTCGGCTGGAGCAGGTGGCTGCTGAACGGGTGCAGCAACTGGCGCTGGCCGATTGACAGGCGGTGCTGGCGGCGCAGGCTTGCTGCTGGTGGCAGTGGCCGGGCGTGCGGTTGGGCCCGCAGTTGAAGCACTGTTCACTTGGTTTGCACGTAGCTTCTTCATTTCCTCCTCTACACGCTGCTGCACAAGACTTTCTACTTCACGCAACTGTGCGGGAGTCAGACGGTCTGCGGGTTTACTGCCGCCGCCGGTAGTCGGCGCGCTTTGCAACGCCGAAATTTCTTCCCGTCGACGGTCTATTCGGGCACTCATCTCCTTCTGAAAGTCTCCAAGGCTTTTGCGCATCAGCGCGTAGAGCACAAGGCTTAGCAAAGACAGAATAAGTGCCAGCGGCCCAAAAAATTTATTCATCAGGCTCTCCCCTGCCCCAGTGCTGGCCGCAGCCTGAGGAACTGCTACACCCGCTTCCGACAGCCCGGCGTCGCCTGATACTTCCGGCGCTCCTGCATCCAGATTCGTCGTATCTGTTACATCCGGGGTTGCAGACTCTGCGGCAGCTAAGTCGCCGATGGGCGTACCGTTCTGCACGTAGTTACTAAGCGCGGTTTCCAGCGTGGCCAGGCGCTGCATTCGGGCTGGGTTTGCACGGCGAGCCGGGGACGACTTCAACCGGTTAATAATTTCCGTGGTCAGCTTCTGCAGCCTCGATGGGTCGGAACCCAACCCCTGGTACATAGTACCACGGCCTTCCAGCGGCTGATACAAGGCGCTGTACACACGCTGGCTGTCGGGCTTGATGCTGTTCTCAAACGCCTTCAGCGAACTACCACACTGCAGCGAGTTCTTTAGGTTGGGCCGGCCGGTGTCTTCATACACGAATCTGGCTGTAGCACACCAGACCTGCACCTTCTGCTCATCCAGCGTAGGCTTGCCGAGAGGCGTTTGAGCATGGCTGCCCACTGCGAGCAGTAGCAGGCCAGAAAGCAAGGAGGCAGCGCGACGGGAAAGAGTCATAAGGTATTGGGTAGGGAGCAGAAAGAAGCGAAGCTGGTGTTAGCATCCAGTTTCGATCAAGAATGGCTAAACGTACTTAACTATTTTATACCCACAACTCGTTGTCATGCTGAGCTTGTCGAAGCATTTCTACCAGAGCTAATCAAAAAGCTAGCACTGCGGTAGAGATGCTTCGACAAGCTCAGCATGACAACGATTTTTAATTTGATCTATGCCTGCAGCTCGCGGCTTAGGTTGTACAACGCCTGTTTCAGCGGCAGGAAGAACAGGGTTTCCGGCAGGGTTTCGTCGGAGGAAAGCTGGCGCTGGAACTGGTGCAGACCCAGGCTCAGGCTGTCTTCGATTTCGCGGAGCAGGATGTCCTTCACGCGCTGACGGTCTACGTCTACGCCTACTTCGCGCAGATAGGGCGCTACTTCGTCGCCTTCAAGCACGAGGGTGAGGTAGTTGCGCACGTTTTCCAGCACCGTATTTTTCAGCTCGGCATCTACCTGGTTTAGCTTCAGGCGCTGCTGGTTAAGCTCGGTGCCTTCCACGGCGCCGCTGTACTTCACGGGCTTGATGTTGTCGTAGTCCGACGTATTGGTCTTCTCCTCGAACAGCACACCGCCGTTGGTAGTGGCTTCCTTGGGGTTGTCGGCGAGGATAACACGGAAGTTATGCGGTGGCTCGGTACCGGTTACGGCCTGGAAGATGGCTTTCGTAATCTTCTCAATGGCCACCAGAGAGCTGCCCCCGGCCAGCAGGCGCAGGTACAAGCTGCCTTTGCCCGAGAAGCAGAGGTAGCGCGGCGTTTTCAGGCCGAGGTGCTTGGTCAGCTGCGCCGTGTGGTAGATGATGCTGGTGTAGTGCAGGTAGAATAGCACCCGCAGCTGCCGGCCTTTTCCTAGGCCTAGCGCCTGGGTAAAGCGCAGGGCATCATCGTACTTAAACAGCAAGCTCGTTACGTCAGCAGAACCAAAATCGGTGTTGCTGAGGGCGGCACGCAGGTAGCCTTTGTACTCCTGGTTTTGCTCGGAGTCGGGCAGACTTTCCACGTGGCCTACGCCGAGGCGGAGGAGACCATTCTGCTTGGGTGCGCCTTGCACGCGGGCGTAGCCGTCGCCCCACAGGTCGTCGCCGGCGAAGCGGAACGAGGTGCTGTAAGCCGGTTTCTGGTCGGCGAAGAGTAGCAAGTCAGTGGTGCCGCCACCGATGTCGATGTTCACCACGTTTTCGTCGCGGTTGGGCACTACTTGGTTGGTGGCGGTAAGGTAGTAGTAGGGCGCCACCGATTCGGTAAGGCAGATGGTGGGGCGCTTGGCCTTGAACACCTGCTGGAACGACTCATCCCAGACTTGCTGGAACTGGTTGCGCAAGAAGCCATCGAAGCTCAGCGGCGCAAACCATACCACGCGGGTATCTTCCAAAATGCCGCCGTGCAACGCCGCCTTATGACGGAGCAGCAGCAGAATTTCTTTGAAGAAGGCCTCGATGCGCGACACGCCCTGCGGGTCCAGCTCCGCCGACCACTTCAGGTTGGTGATGAAGCGGTTCTGGGGCAGCTCGGCCGTATTTTCGGTGTTGATGCTGAAACCAATGTTGATGTTGCTAAGCACCTTGGCCGGCTCGTTGGCAAACGATGTGGTTTCGCAAACAGCAGTACGAATCGGAAACTCATACACCGAACCGCCTTCGCCTACGAAGCTGGGTACAAACTCCCGGTTTTGCAGCGTCGCAATATTGTCCCAGATCTGACCAGCGCCTGTGCGGTAACGCTGCGCGGCCGATAGGCCGGCATCCCCTACCGGAGCGTGCAGCCATTCTACCTGCACATCGGCCTCGCCGATGGTCAGCGGACGTGGGTGCGCGGTAGGCGAATCGGCGTAGGCAATGTGGGTGTTGGTAGTACCGAAGTCCACCGCGAAGGTAAAGCGGCGCGTGCCACGGTCCAGTTCACGCCAGCGTGGCACGAACAGGCCGCGGGCCGGCTCTGCCCCAATGGTAGCGGGCGGACAAGTCAGCTCGGCGAGGTCAAAATGGGTGCCGGTGACTTCGTAGTACGTGCTGCCGGCGGTGGCCATGCTCTTCTGGGTGCGCTCGTAGCGGGTGGCACGGCGGGCAGCGCCCTGGTCCGTAATCCGCTCCCCGTTCACGAAGAACTGCAGATCGTAACGGCGGCTGAGCATGGTGGGCGCGTTGTCGGCATCTACCAGCATCACCTTGTAGAGGTCGTTGAACTCCGGCTGATAGCGCACCTTGTAGAACGGGAACACGCCCACGCCCACGGCTGCCTTCACAATGCGGCCCTTCTCCAGAATCTCGCGACCCTGAGCATCCTTCGGGTTCTGCGGATTGGTGTAGTAGCTGCGCTCAAACGTGATGAAGCGGCCCGCCTGCACCGGCACCCGCAGCTGCACGCGCACGTGGCTGAGGTCAATAGTGAAGGTGAGCAGCTCGGCCAACTCGTTCTCCGTGAAGTACTCGAAGAAGGCTTGTTTCAGCGGCAGCAGATACGGGAAACGGGCCCGGCCCTGACCATCGGCGCCGTACTGGAACGTGACTTTGCCAGTATGGAAACGTTGGGTGTTCAGTTCGTAGGGAAGTTCCACGAGGGAGTCTTCCAGCAAGTCGCCTACCGTGAGGTAGGGATATTTGAAGCCCTTGCCCGGCAACACCCGGCTTTCCAGCGCCACCTCATCGTAGTAAGGAACCGGCGTGCGGTCGTCCCAGGGCTGACCGTTGAGATAGTTGGCACCGGGCATCGTGAGGTTCGGGCGCAGCACCAATGGGCGCGGCCGGCCCGTCGTCGATTCGCGTGTGGGCTGGATGAACAGGTCAGAGCTGGTCACGGCCGACTGGTCGGCGCGGCCGGGCAGCGGCACGCCTTTCACGCTCACCAGGTTGCCTTGCACATCGGTCAGGGCCGGGTAGCGGGTGGCAAACTGCTGGGCACTCCGGTCGCCCTGCATCTGGAGCTGGTTGATTTTCGAGCGGTCAAGGCCAGCGTACACGCTGCCGGCAAACTCCCGGCGCTGCAGCTGCGGATAGGCCAGGAACAGCTCGTACACAAACTCGCGGAACTGCGGGTCGCGGTCTTCGAGCAGCACGGTTTGCTTGTCGAAGTAGTGGCCGCGGGCCTGCGGGCGCTCCAAGTCCAGTGGCGTAACTGCCGGACCGGTGAACAGAATGGTCAGCGGCGAGGTGCCACCTAGCAGGCGCGTGCCGCCCGCCAGCTCCGGCGACTCATAGTACACCAAGTACATGTCGGAGAAGTCGCGGAACCGCTCGTCCTGCATGTACAGCTGCAGTGTTTCGCCCAGCAGGCGCGTGCCCTCGTCCTGCCGCATCCGGCGGATTTCGGCCTCCGAGTTCCAGCGGCGCAGCGTGATTTTGCGGCCGGCCTGGGTGTAGAGGTGATAGTTGTAGAGCAGCTCCAGCAAATCCCAGAAGTGCGTCGTCAGCTCGTGGTACACCGAGCCGGGGTTACGCTGCCCTTCGCGGGCCAGGAAGTCGAAAGCCGTTTCAAACAGGTGCATCCGCGCAAACGGCGTCGGGATGCTCACGGCCAAGTTGCGGGATTTGCCGCCGGCCGGATCTGTTACGGTATTGATTTCGGTGCTCGTTACCGGCGCCGTTTTCTGCCAGCCTTGAACCTGCTGGGAGCCATTGTTATGTAAGCGAAGGACTTTGGCCATGTGCTGCTGAAATCTATTCTGAAAGCTGGTTTCCCTCCTCAGATGAGCAGGGGTTAGGGGTGGTTGACTGGCCTAGGCCGTCATGCTGAGCTTGCCGAAGCATCTCTCCCGCTTCGTTGGGTAATCAAGTTATTCCATCTGTCCACCATGGAAGCGTAGAACGAGGCGGCAGCTGTTGTCTCATAATTCTCATCAAGCGCGTCAGCTTCTTTATCCAAAAGGAGAGAAATGACTAAGTCAATTTCTCCATCCGTCAGAGTGACTTGATAAAAGCCGGTCCAGCGGTCCAGGTTGTTGTGTAAACTAGGCTTGCTGACACTTCCATTCTCAATGATTTTGGTGATGTGTTGCGCTAATTCCTGCTGTCCAGCTTTCTCCAAAAGATTACGAGTCGTGTTAAGCGTTTCAAAATCAAGCACATTGTCTTGCTCTTTCAGACGCTTATACTCGTTTGCACTCATAATAGAAGGCGAAAATAAACGGGCTGTATTGAGCGGTAGAGATGCTTCGGCTTCGCTCAGCAGGACGGTCTTTCGATTGTCATACTGGCCTAGCGGAGCAACTAAACAACATCAGCAACGGGTTCAACCACCCCAGTTGCGCTTTTGAACAACGTCCCCTCCTCAGCTGAGGAGGGGAGTTTTCGTTCCGGTCTTATGACTATACCACCTTCACCTTCTCCTCAAACGCCTTATCCGTCACATCATAGAACAGCTCCAGCATCTTGCGGAAGTTGTCGGGCTCTTGGATGGACTTCTCGGTTTTGTTGAGGTTGTCGAGGAGGTAGTTGTGGCTGAGGCCTTTGTTGAAGAAGTCGTTCCACTTCTTTTCGACTGGCTTGCCGAGAATCATGGCGTTGAAGTCGTCGGTCTGCAGATCGAAGGGACGGAAGGAACGACGGTTCTGGGCCAGCTCCTGCAGCCACTGATCTACGCCGGAGTCGGGGCTGTGGAGGAAGGTGTTCAGCTCCCGGAAGATGGGCTCGTTGCGCATGGCGTAGTCCAGCTTCAGGTTGTCGGCGTAGGGCGCTTTGTCGGTGGGCAGGTGCTGCTTGTGGTAGCGCGTGAAGTACAGGAACTGCGTGAGCTGCTTGGCAATAATCTCGCGCGACTCATCGGGCAGGTGGCTGAACTGGATTTCTGGGGCATCTGCCTGTAGGCCATACTCGTGGAAGTGTGGGCCGCCGGTGCGTAGCTCGGCCGGCGAGTAGCGCATGAAGTCCACGATGCTTAGGGCCGCCAGCAGCTCAATTACGTGGGCCTTATTCTTCTGCTGGGTGCCGCCGGGCTGGTTTTCGTAGGGCGTGTCGGGCGTGTCGGCGAGGTAGTACAGCGCATCGAGGCCCTGGAGGTTGTGCTCGTAGTAGCTGAGCGCCGCCTTGGTTTTAGTGAGGAAGTTGTTGGAGTCGATAACGGCGTTGTCTTCGCTCTGGAGGGCGAAGTAGGGCATTACCGTCACGGCGCCGGTGGGCGCGTCGCGCAGGTAGCGGGCGTTGCTGAGGCGCGTATTGGTGTCCTTCAAGTTCTTGAGCATGAGCGGGAAACCCGCCGCACCTGTGCCACCGAAGATACTCGACACGAAGAATACCCGGTCGCCATCCTGGAAGTTATCCGCGAAAAACCGCATTTCAGGGCTTTCCACCAGCTTGTTCAGCACAATGCTGCCCACGTTCGGAGAGCCGCGGAAACCAATGGTCAGGGGGCTTTCCAAGTTGTCCTGGGTGAACAGCAAATCCACCAAGCCTTTCGAGTCAACAGAGAGGCCATCGTAGCTCAGGTATTGCCGGAAGCTCTGGTTGATGCCGCCGAAGTCGAAGATGAAGGTATCCTTCACCGAGCCATTCACGTCCTGCGAAATACCGCTCAGGGTGCTGATATCAGTCTTAAAGAAACCTTCTTCGCGGGGGCCGAGGCGCTTATAAATCTGCTGGTAGCTCTGCAGCAACTGCACCGTACGGTTCATGTCGCCGTTATGGGCGTCGGGGTCGATGATGATTGGTACTACCCGGTCGCAGTTGGGCAGCTCTACGCCCGCGGCCAGCAGCATGGTGAGCGAGCGAATGACGCGGGAGCCCGTGCCGCCAATGCCGAATAAAAACAGTTTAGCCATGAGTTGGAAGGAAGACTGAGAGCTTGGAACGGAGAGCTAGCTGAGGTGACTTCCTCGCAGTAGAACGATTCTCTGTTCTACGCTCTCTGTTCTCGAAATCTAAAACGGTGTGGTACTCGCGTTGGTCGAGCCTTTGCGCAGAATCAGGGAGAAGAGGAAGAACCACAGCAGCCCCAAAATGGCGTTCCAGGTAGCAAGCCAGTAGATGTAGCTATGGTCTGTTACCTGCTGGGCGCTGGTCTGCCATACGGTTACCAAGAAAGCAACCAGGCCATTCAGGACTAGGAAAATAGCCCAGTGCCGACCTTTGTTGAACGTGGCTACACCCATAGCCCGGTTGATCAGGTAGTAAAACACGACTACCATTGCCAGTGAAATACCCAGATTGAGCAAGCCAATGTTGGGGAATATCACGTCGCGGTAAACGGGCGTATCAGCGGGCGGTTGTGGAGCACCGATGAGTTCGTAGATGGAGCGGAAGAGTGCTTTCATGGAGAAGGATGGCGCCAGTTTGTAACCGGCGAAGCATGGAACGAAGAGAGTAGAACGAAATTGTTGGGCGCAGCATAAGGTTATGTCTGCTGCTTTGCCACGCTAATGAACGACTATCGTGCCAATGAAGCCAGAGTAGCCGTCCGGGTATACGAAGAGCCGAAGCATTGCGCTACACTATTCGCCCGGCTGCAATGTAAGCGGCAGCTCAAATATGGGGCGCTTGTCGCCGTCCACTTGTGGCTCCAATCCGTCAAGCAAACTGCTTAGAGCGAAGGTTTTGGAGGCGGGCGTGGCGTCGTTTTTCGTGGTCCACTGGGCTACCCAGGCCGGGCGCTGGTCCTGGAGCTTCAGCACCAGCGGACGAGCTGCTTTGGGCTGCTTCGTCAGGCGGATTTTAGCAAAATGGGTGAATTTACTTTCCGGGCCGCTGCTGGCTTTGGTCTGGTCGGTGGCAGCCGTTACGTCGAGTAGCTTGGCATCCGTGTCTACGCCCTGCAGCATCAGGTTCTGCTTGAGATACGCTACTTCTCGGTACTGGCTGGGAAGCTGGCCGAGGTTCATGCCGACCACAAATTCTATGGGCTGCTGAGCCGAGGCATCCGAAACAGCTACTACTCGGTAAGCATCAGCGTTGCGCTTGCTGGCCCCGGCGTCGCCGTAGTACCAGCTGCCTTTGTTTTGGAACTTGCTGAGTAATGAGTAGCCGGGGCGCGGATACGTGACGCCGAAATGCGCCTGCTTAGAAGGTTGCTGCTCCAGCAACGCGGCATCGAAGCGGCGTACGGCATCAGCGGGGCCAATTACCCAGATATAATACGGTATTTCGGTGTCGCAGCAGTTGGTTTTTTTGCCGGCTGCTACCAGCGCCGGGTAATAGGTTCCTCGGAAGTCGGAGGTGTACCCGTACACCGATACGGCTCTGTCCGGGCGGCTGCCGCTACGGGTCAGAGCGTCGGTAATATCGGTTTTGATGTAGGGAATTGCGCCGGCGTTTTTTGGCGAATAGATGAAGTCAGAAATCAGCACGCTTACGGTGCCCGGCTGGTAATACTGGCTCATCAGCGTGTCCAGCACCGACGGGATATCTGTGCTTTTAGCCGGCTGCTGAATACCACTTCGCACTGTTGCGGAAATACCCTGGTACGTGTCTTTGTAGGGCTTCTCCTTGATGCGGTAAAACGTTTTTTGCCGGGCCGACGAGGTGCGGTTTATTTCTGACAGCAACTGTGCTACGTGCTGCTGAAACTTGGTGTTTTCGCCGCTAGCGCCTGTTTTGGGCATGAAGCCCTCCATAGAGCCCGACACTTCCAGAAACACGTTTACGGCCTGCAACGGCTGTGCCGCTGTGCCGCTTACTACGTCAGAAGCTTCTTCAGCTGGTCCTGCTACCGGCACTTCTTCAGGTGGCGCAGTTGCAGACGATTCGGTTGTTGATTTGCTGGTAGCCGTGGCTCCTTCCTCCGATTTCATATCGGAACGGGAGTAGCAGCCAGGCAGAAGCAACAGGGTCAGGCCCAAAGCGGGCAGTAGGCGGGGAAAGGCGGAGAGGTAGCGCATCGGGCTAAAGTAACGACAATATGCCCCGGCCGGATACATGTTGTGGCGGAGAAGTTGTAGCCAACTGATTCCCTGAGGTGTACCCAATAACGAAACGAGCCTTCTGAGGCGGCACGAATCGTTGTTACGAAACTCATGCTAGCTTCAGAAGGCCCGATGCACGTTTATTCCTTCGTCGGACTACTTGGGGTTAGCTGTAGTCTATTTCGGTGTTGTCGCCGATATTCAGGCTGTGGCGGGTGCCGCGGAACAGCGCGTCGGAACCCACGATGCAGTCGTGCATGACGGCGGAGCGCAACTCACTGTAGGAACCGATGATAGAATCAGTCAGGATGGTATTCTTAACGATAGTTCGGTCTCCGATAGCCACATTTGGGCCGATGATGGAGCCTGAAATCTGGCAGTCCTTGCCGATGCTGACCGGCGGGATGATGATAGTATCCGGAAACTCGGGAAACTCGCGGCGCTTCAGGAACTCGGGGCGGTTGAGCAGGCGGGCATTGGCTTCGAGCAAACTCTCTTTGCGGCCGCAGTCAAACCAGTTGTCTACCGAGGCCGTGGTCATTTCGGCCCCGTCCTGAATCATGAGCATGAGGGCATCGGTCAGCTGGAACTCGCCGTGGGTGCGCTGGTCCTGGTCGATGATGCGCTCCAGGGCGGAAGCCAGCCAGTCGGGGTTGGCAATCTTGTACAGGCCCACCATGGCGTAGTTCGACTTCGGGATGCGCGGCTTCTCCACGACTTTCGTCACCCGACCACCGGTACCGGTTTCCACTAGCCCAAAGAGGGAAGGCGTTTTTACTTCCTTTATAGCCAGCACGTTGCCCGGCATGGCCATCATAGCCGGCAGGTCAATATCGACGATAGTATCGCCGAGCAGAATCAGGATACCCTCCTTATCGTAGCGGAACTGCTCACGGGCCAGCCACAGCGCATGCGCAATACCTTCGCGCGGCTCCTGCACTACAAAAGTGGCGCGCAGCTCCGGGTACTGACGCCGGATGTAGTTTTCAATTTTTTCGCCGAGGTAGCCAATGATGAAGACAAACTCATTGACACCAGCTGCACTGAGCCGGTCGATGATGTGGCCTAGAATGGTGTTGCCGGCCACGGGCACCAACGATTTAGGCTGCGTATGTGTATGAGGGCGCAGGCGCGACCCAATCCCAGCGACGGGAATTACTGCTTTCATGAACAACAGGCGTTGCGTAAGTCCGCAAAATAGCGAATCGCGGCGGGAGCCGCTGCCGATACAACCGCTGTGGGCCGAATTCGTACTTTGCCACAGTAAAATAGCATATGGCTGAGTTGGCCAGTCTGCCGTATTACGTGCGGCGGCCATGCTGCTACTCACTTACCTCACCTTTCCCAAGCTCATTTTTCACCTCTCCCTACCAATCATGAAACGTTTTCTGCTCTACTTCGCCGGCCTGGTTATTCTGCTTTCGCAGTCGTCTTGCGGCTACAACGGCATGGTCAGCCGCGACCAGTCAGTAAAAGCCCAGTGGGCCAATGTACAGAGCGCCTACCAGCGTCGCTCCGACCTGATTCCTAACCTGGTAAACACCGTTAAAGGGGCTGCTAACTTCGAGAAGTCGACGCTGACCGATGTTATTAATGCCCGTGCCAAGGCCACCAGCGTGCAACTGAATGCTGACCAGCTGACGCCCGAAAACCTGAAGCAGTTTCAGGAAGCCCAAAGCCAAGTAGGTGCTGGGCTGGGCCGGTTGCTGGCCGTATCGGAAAACTATCCGGAGCTGAAGGCCAACGCTAACTTCCAGGAGCTACAGGCCCAGATTGAAGGTACTGAAAACCGCATCAATGTGGAGCGTAACAAGTTTAACACCGTCACGAACGACTATAACGGCTTCGTGAAGTCGTTCCCGAACAACATTTTCGCGGGTATGTTCGGCTTCAAGGAGAAACCGTATTTCGAGGCTGATGCAGCTTCGCAAAAGGCTCCTACCGTTCAGTTCTAATTTTTTGGTTGTCGGTTGCCGGCTGTCAGTTGCCAGTACCTGAAACAGGTTCTTTCTCCTGACAACCGGCAACTGCAAACAGACAACTAAGCATGACCAACCCTCTTACTTCCGAACAGGAAGCAGCGCTGGTGGAGGCCATCCGGCAGGCTGAAATCAAAACTTCCGGTGAAATCCGGGTGCACTTGGAAGACCACTGCCCCACTCCCGAGCCGCTGGACCGCGCTGCCCAAGTCTTTGCTGATCTGAACATGCACCGCACGGCGCAGCGCAACGGGGTGCTCTTTTACCTGGCCTGGCAAAGCCGGCAGTTTGCCGTAATAGGCGACGCCGGTATCAATGCGGCCGTACCCGACGATTTTTGGGAAACCACCAAGGAAACCGTGCTAAACCAGTTTCGGTCAGAGAAGTACGCAACTGGTCTGGAACATGGCATCCGAATGGTGGGCGAGCAGCTTAAGCGCTATTTCCCCTACAATGCCGCCACCGATAAAAACGAGCTGGACGACTCCATTTCGTTTGGCGGCGACACTTCCTCGCGCTTATGATCCAGCTACTTTCTAAGAGGCAGGTTGTGTGGCTTCGTCCGCTCCTGCTGGTGCTGCTGTTGCTGGCGGGGCAGTTTGCCGCGTGGGCGCAGCAGATTCCGCCCCGCCCTTCGCCCCCACGTATCGTCAACGATTTGGCGGGCATGATGCAGCCCAATGAAGTGGCAGCGCTGGAGCAGAAGTTAGTCGCTTATAACGACTCCACTTCGTCGCAGATTGCCGTAGTAACCGTGCCCAGCCTCGGCGACTACGACATTGCGGATTTTGCGCAGCAGCTGTATGAGAGCTGGGGAATCGGGCAAAAGGGCAGCAACAACGGAGTGCTCATCCTGATTGCCGAGCAGGAGCGTAAAGCGCGCATTCAGACTGGCTACGGCCTAGAAGGCGCTATTCCAGACGCGCTGGCCAAGCGTATCATTTCCAATACCATTGTGCCCGCGTTCCGCGAACAGCGTTACTACCAAGGCATCGATAGAGCTACGGACCAGTTAATTGCGCTGGCCAAAGGCGAATACAAAGCTGACCAGACGACTACCACTCGCCAGCGTAGTAACGACAGCAGTGGCTCAGGCTGGCAGTTCTGGCTCATTATTGGGGCCCTGGTTCTGTTTATGCTCTTGCGCAACCGGGGTGGCGGCAGTGGCGGAGCAGGTGGCCGCCGCAACCGAGGCTTCGGTGGCAGCATGATTCCGCCCATCATCTTCGGCGACTTCAGTGGCGGCCGCGGCACTTTCGGTGGTGGCTTCGGGGGCGGTGGTTTTGGCGGCGGCGGAGGCGGCTTCGGCGGCTTCGGCGGCGGCAGTTCCGGTGGCGGCGGTGCCTCCGGCGACTGGTAAATACTACCTATTTGACAGAAAAAGGCCCGGAATACATCCGGGCCTTTTTTATTCCGGGCTGCCTGCAACCTGCTTGTATGAGGGCAGCGAATAAAATGGGCGCAACAGCTGCACTACATCCAGCGCATCAGCCAAGGCTTCGTGGGCAACGGTATCATCTTCGAAGCCAGCGCGGGCCTTGCAGGTTTGCATGGTTGGCAGGCGGGTGTCTTTGCGCCAGTTGAGGTAAAAGGCTGCTGGATCCAGCATGGCAGGTTCGGCGCGCACCACTGTGCCATAGCCGGGCAGCTCCCGCAGAAAACCCAAGTCAAAAGAGGCAATGTTTTTCCCAGCCATTGTCACCGTAACACAGTTGTGCTTGTCGGGACGGAAGCCGTGCGCCAGCAGGAATTCACGCAACTGCGGCAATAGCTCTTCGGGTGTGCACAGTTCTGGATTCGGTTCCTTGCGGGCCAGTTCTTGTAGCAGCCGGGCATTGAGCGCCAAAGCCCCAGCCGTACCCACGTATTCGGGGTGGCGCACTACGCGCCGGAATGCGGGCAGTTCCGGCAGCGGCAACAGCTTCTTGGTATCTTCTACCACAGCGGCCAATTCCAGAATCTGGTGTCGCGCAGGCCGTCCGCCAGTGGTTTCAAGGTCGAGGGATATGTAGCGCATGCCTGCACTGTACGGCCGGTGCTGGCCACGGTTTGAAGTCTGCTGAGGGCTGGCATGCTAACCTAACCAGCCCGAATAGACCCTAGATTCCGGTTGCTACTACGGCTGGCCCTTTTCCTGTGGGCTGTGTCTTACGTCCGGTTGAGACAGTCTCTTGCACCTTTTTGCCCTGCTCTGTCAGGTTGCAACCAACCTTTTTCCGCTTCAATTACTCTGCGCTATATAGACGGCGCACCGGACGCTTATTGTCAGTTTGCCGCCTATAGGCCCGTCAATATGGGGGAGGTGCTTATATTTAGCCGAATAACTGGCCGCAGGAAAAACCAAGTTCCTGCTCCTTTCCTGCTCTCTACTATCTGCTGCTGCCCATGCAGTAGCCCGTCTGCCGTTATTACGTGTTTTCTTGCTTTATCTAGCACTATGCATCTGCCCGGTTTCCTTCCTGTTGCTGCCTTTTCCCTAGCTCTCCTCGCCCTCAGCCCCAAGGCACAGGCCCAGTCGGCCCCTGAGGCAGAGGTAGCCGCTTCCGTAGCCGCCGCCCGGCAGCACTACGATGCCTCTTTCTCGGCGCACCCGCAGCTGTATAACGGAGTCGAGTATGCCGACTACTCCCGGCTTTACCACGCGCGTATTGGTCATCAGTTTTTTCAGTCGGCGGACCGGCTAAAAGGCAGCGCGTACTACAATGACCACAATTTTGAGGGTTTGCTCCTGTCCTACGACTCTGTGCTCGACCAACTGATTCTGCAGCAGGTAACCAATCCGTTTATGCTGCGGATGGTCAGCGAGAAAGTCCGCAGCTTCGTCATCGACAACCATCAGTTTGTGCGACTGGTAGCCGACAGCACAAACGCTGGCGTGCTGCGCACCGGATTCTACGAAGTGCTGCAGGAAGGCCGGGTGCAGCTCTTTGCCCGGCGCTCGAAGCGCATGCAGGAAGTATTGCGGGAACGGAACACGGATGTAGAATTTGTGCACACTGACCGGCTGTTTGCCAAGAAAGGAGACACCTATTATCCCATCAAATCGACGGGGGCAGTGAAGCGGCTGTTTGCTGATAAAAGCAAGGAAGTGCAGGCCTACATGAAGTCCCAGAACCTCCGGCTAAACAAAGCCCAGTTTGAGGGTACACTGGTGGCGCTGACGCGCTACTACAACAGCCTGCCGCAGTAGCCGGCCTGCTTTTCAGAATCCCGACTATCCACTGCATCCTATCTACATGAAACGTCTTTACACGGTAGCATTCCTTCTATTCCTATCCCTTTGTGCGCTTACCGGCCACGGGCAACAGCCCGACAAACTGGTAACCGGCAACTTCGTGCAGGTACCCTTCGAGCAGTTTGCCAGCCAGCTGGAAACGCAGACGGCCAGCCGCATCTACTTCGACCCGACAGTAGTAGACAGCTTGTTTGTGACGCTGCAGGTGCAGCAGCAGCCGCTACGCAGCGTGCTGCAGCAGGCACTGCAGAACACCGCGCTACGCTTTGCCATAGATGCGGATAACCGCGTTTTTATCACGAAAGGCACCGCCATTGATACTGGCCTGATGCCCGGTTTTTTTCAGCAGGCCTCCTCGGATAACGCAATGGCTACCCGGCCCGATGAAGAGCAGACCACAACCCAGACGGCAGGCCGCTCGCGCTACGTAAGCGCCGCCGAGTACAAGGTGTATGAGTTGGGCACGGGCGGCGCCGAGGGTGGCAAAGTCACGCTGGCTGGCCACATCCGCGACCAGAAATCTGGTGAGCCGGTAATTGGCGCCACCATCTATTCGGAGTCGCCGAGCATTGGCACCAGCACCGACCAGTTTGGCTACTACTCGCTTACGCTGCCTACCGGGCGCTACGACCTGAAAGTCCGTGGCTTGGGCATTAAGAACACGAAGCGCCAGGTAATTCTGCGCGGCAACGCGAAGCTGGAAATTGAGGTGGAGGAGGATATTACGCCGCTCAAGGAAGTAGTAATTGAGGCAGAGAAAGACAAAAACGTGTCGGGCATGCAGATGGGCCTCGACAAGCTCGACATCAAGACGATGCGGCAGGTACCAACCGCTTTCGGCGAAACCGATATTCTGCGGGTTGTACTGACTCTGCCGGGCGTGAAGTCAGTGGGTGAAAGCAGCACCGGGCTCAACGTACGGGGCGGCGCCACCGACCAAAACCTCATTCTGTTCAACGACGCGACCATCTACAATCCGTCGCACTTGTTCGGCTTCTTCTCTGCCTTCAACCCCGACATTCTCCAGACCGTGGAGCTGTATAAAAGCGCCATTCCGGCCAAGTACGGCGGGCGGCTGTCGTCGGTGCTGGAAATCACGACGCGCGAAGGCAACAAGAAGAAGTTCTCGGGTTCGGGAGGTATCGGGCCGCTTACCAGCCGCCTCACGCTGGAAGGCCCGATTGTGAAGGACCGTAGTGCCTTTATTATCAGCGGCCGGAGCAGCTACTCCGACTGGCTGCTCCGCCGCCTGAACAATAGCAGCTTCCGCAACAGCTCCGCTGCTTTCTATGATGTAACGGCCCACATCAGCCACAAAATCAACGACAAGAACTCGGTGTATGCCACCGGCTACCTCAGCACCGACCGGTTCCGGCTGGCCAGCGACACTACCTACCGCTACCTCAACCAGACCGCCAGCCTGAAGTGGCGCCACAACTTCAATAACCAGTTCTATGGTGTGCTGACCGGCGCCTATAGCCACTACGACTACGACATCACAAGTGAGCAGAACGAGGTGAATGCCTCCCGCCTGAAGTATGCCATCAACCAAACCAGCGTGCGCGCCGACTTCAGCTACTTTCCCAACTCGCGGCATACCATCGATTTTGGGGTCAGCTCGCAGCTCTACCACATTGCGCCGGGCAGCCTGACGCCGCTGGGCGCCGAATCCCTGATAACGCCGGATGTGCTGCAGAAAGAGCAGGCCGTGGAAAGCGCCCTGTATTTCTCTGACCGGATTGATATCAACCAGCGGCTGTCGGTGTCGTTGGGGCTGCGCTATTCGCTCTTCAATGCCTTGGGGCCGAGCGACGTGTACCGCTATGCATCCAACGATTCGCGCACCGAAAGCAGCATCATCGACACGGTGCGCTACGCCTCCGGCAAAGTGCTGGCTACCTACCACGGCCCCGAATACCGGGTTTCGGCGCGCTACTCGCTCAGCGACAACTCCTCGGTGAAGGCCAGCTACAACCGTACGCGCCAGTACATTCATCAGCTCTCCAACACGGCTTCCGTTTCCCCCACGGACATCTGGAAACTCAGCGACTACAATATCCGGCCGCAGGTAGGCGACCAGTACTCTATTGGCTACTACCGCAACCTGAAGTCGAACACCATTGAGGCTTCCGTGGAAACCTACTACAAGACGCTCTACGACTTTGTGGACTACAAAAGCGGCGCTACGCTGATCCTGAATCACCACATCGAAACCGACATTGTAAACGCACGGGGCAAAGCCTATGGCGTGGAGGTGCTGGTGAAGAAGCTGACGGGCAAAATAAATGGCTGGGTGAGCTACACCTACTCCCGCTCGCTGGTGCAGGTGAATGCCGGCACTCCTTCCGACCAGGTGAATGGCGGCAACTACTACCCCAGCAACTTCGACAAGCCCCACGATTTCACGCTCATCGGCAATTACCGTTTCAGCCGCCGCTTCAGCTCGTCGCTCAACTTCACCTACAGCACCGGCCGCCCTATCACGCTGCCGCTGGCCAAGTACTACGTGGGCAACTCTATGCGCGTGTACTACTCCGACCGCAACGCCTACCGCGTGCCGGACTATCTGCGCGCCGACTTGGCCCTGAACATTGAAGGCAGCCACAAGGTTAAAAAGCTGGCGCACAGCTCTTGGACCATAGGCGTGTACAACCTGACTGGTCGCCGGAACCCGTATTCCATCTACTTCAAGTCGGAAAACGGCCAGATCAAGGGATATAAGCTGTCCATCTTTGGCCAGCCGATACCAACCGTCACCTACAATTTCAAATTCTAGCTGATGCGTGCCTCCGCCTTTTTCTCCCGGCTGGTCGTGCTCTGTTGCGGAGCGTTGCTGCTGCTGCTGCCCGGCTGCATTGACCCGTACATGCCCGACGGGCTAAGTGGGCCGCCCAACTATTTGGTCGTGGATGGCTTTCTCAACAGCCAGGGCGTGACGACCATCAAACTCTCGCGCACCTACGGCATCGACACGCGCACGGCCCCGCCCGTGGAAGCGCGTGCCTCCGTCGCCATCGAGCAGGAAGCCGGCCCACGCATTCCGCTCCTAGAAGCGCCCGCCGGCACATATAAGTCGCCGCAGCTTCTACTCAACAGTGCCTCCCGGTACCGGCTGCATATTTTTACGGCTGATGGGAAGGAGTATGCCTCCGATTACACGTCGGTCAAAGTCACTCCCGCTATTGACAGCGTGACGTGGAAAACCAGCGTCGACGGCCTCAAGATTTACGTCAACAGCCACGACGATGCGAACAACACTCAGTACTACCGCTGGGACTATGACGAGACCTGGGAAATCGTTCCGGTTATCTTCCCTCAGTATGAGTACCACGTCGACGACATTCGACTTATTGCGGTGCCATATCCTACGCTGTGCTGGGGCAGCACTTCGTCCTCGGCTATTCGGCTCACCAAAACAGTGGGCCTGAGCCAGGACCGGGTAGCCAACTTTCAGCTACAGTCATATCCGCCAACGTCTGAGCGGTTGCGTCACAAGTACAGCATTCTGGTCAAGCAATATGCCCAAACCAAGGAGGAATACGAGTACTGGGAGCTTCTGCGGAAGAATACCGAAAGCATCGGCAGCCTGTTTGACCCGCTGCCTTCACAGCTCACCGGCAATATCCAGTGCCTGAATGACAGCCAGGAAAAAGCGCTGGGCTATATCGGGGCATATTCGGTGCAGGAAAAGCGGATTTTCATCAGCCGGATAGAATTGCCCAGGCAATGGCCCTACATCACCGGCTATGAGAATTGTCTTCCGCCCGACACGGTGGAGCTGAAGAATATACACGTTACGTTCAGGACCAAAACGACCGTCCCGATTGAACCGGTGTTTTCGGCAATGGGGCCGCTGCGTGGCTATTCTTCCACCAGCGTTGAGTGCGCTGACTGCCGCAAGCGTGGCACAGCAGTTCGTCCCAGCTTTTGGCAATAACGAGTTCTTCCCAAGCGTCCGAAGTACTACCACTCCATTACCCCATCTACTTACCTAGTCTTATATCTTCTGTTCTCCACTTACACATGATACGTTTTCTCTCTCTTCCGCTCCGGCTGGTCGTGCTCTGTTGCGGCGCGTTGCTGTTGCTGCTGCCCGGCTGCATTGACCCGTACATGCCCGACGGGCTGAGCGGGCCGCCCAACTATTTGGTCGTGGATGGCTTTCTCAACAGCCAGGGCGTGACGACCATCAAACTCTCGCGCACCTACGGCATCGACACGCGCACGGCCCCACCCGTGGAAGCGCGTGCCTCCGTCGCCATCGAGCAGGAAGCCGGCCCGCGCATTCCGCTCCAAGAAGCGCCCGCCGGCACCTACACTTCCTCCAGCACAGTGCTGAACACTGCCCGCAAGTACCGGCTGCATATCGTCACGCAGGATGGTAAGCAATATGCCTCCGAGTACGTGCCCGTCAAGAATACGCCGCCCATCGACAGTGTAACATGGACTGCTAGCAGTAGCGGACTGGACATTCAGGTAAATACCCACGACGAGACGAATAACACGCAGTACTACCGCTGGGACTATGACGAGACCTGGGAAATTGTTCCGTTGCTTACTCCACTGCTAGAATACGTCAATAACACGTTTCGGCCCCTCACCACTCCTTACCCACGGATCTGCTGGGGCAATCAGAACTCAACGGCCATCGACCTTACCAAAACGACTAATCTCAGCCAGGACATAGTATCGAAATACTCTCTGCGCTCCTACCCCGCTACTTCCGAACGCCTGCGGCATACTTACAGCATTTTGGTCCGGCAATACGCCCAGACGCAGGAAGAGTACCGGTATTGGGAAATGCTCAAGAAAAACACCGAGAATATCGGTACTCTGTTCGACCCGCTCCCTAGCCAGATAACCGGTAATGTTCGTTGCCTGACGGATGAGTCGGAGCTGGCCATGGGGTATGTGGGGGCTTACTCTGTGCAGCAAAAGCGCATTTTCATCCGCCGTGCCCAGCTGCCCAACTACTGGCGCGTGTCCACTGGCTACGACATCTGTATTCCTCCCGACACGGTTGAGTACAAAGACGTACGTGGCACCTTCAACTACAAGCTCAACATTCCCCTCTACGAAATTCCGGGCAAGGGCTATCTGGCCACAGGACTTGACTGTGTGGACTGCCGCCTGCGCGGCACCTCAGTAAAGCCCAGCTTCTGGCCATAATTTCTATGTTTCTCGCGCGTATACCCTATCAGATGACTCGCTCTACTGCAGTATCTTTTTTCGCCCCTGGCCCCCGGCTGATCCTGCTGCTTGCGTTGTGGCTGCTGGCCACTGGCTCGGCCTTGGCCCAGCAGGACTCATTGGGCGGCATTGCCAGCAAGCTGAGCCGCTATCAGCAGAAAGGTCCGTATGAAAAGCTGTTTCTGCACCTCGACCGGCCTTTGTACCTGAGCGGTGAAACCATGTGGTTTAAGGTGTATGCTGTAGATGGCACCTATTCCAAACCGCTCGAACTGAGCAGCGTGGCGTATGTAGAAGTGCTGGATGCCAAAAACCAACCGGTGCTGCAGGGCAAAGTGTCCTTGAAAAACGCGCATGGGGCCGGTTCTTTCGCGCTGCCCGGTGCTCTTGCCTCCGGCAGCTACACGGTGCGTGCCTACACCAGCTGGATGAAGAATTTCAGCCCGGAAACCTACTTCAGCAGCGCCGTTACGATAATCAACACCTTCACCGTTTCAGGGGCCGCTCCCGCCAAGGATTCGGCTTCGGTTGATGCTCGTTTTTTCCCGGAAGGTGGCAATCTGGTTAAAGGCCTCAGCAGCAAAGTAGGCTTCAAGGTGACGGACAGAGCAGGCAAAGGCATAGCGGCGGAAGGCAAAGTGCTGAATGCGCAGGGCGCCGTGGTTGCGACATTTAAAACACTCCGGTTCGGTATGGGCAGCTTCACATTTACGCCCGCTGCAGCAGGCACCGGAGCGTACACGGCCGTCCTCACCCTGAATAAAAATCAGACAGTTACTCGCAAGCTGCCACAAGTGTATGAACAGGGCTACGTGATGCGCCTGCAGCCTTCCGGCCCCGACCAACTGATGCTAAGTGTAGATGCGACCAGCACACAGCCAGAAACCGTGTATCTGCTGGCACACTCACGGCAGAAAACGGCCGTAGCCAGCCGGTTGCAGCTGCTGAATGGGCACGCGGCACTAGCCATCGACCGAAAGCAACTGCTGGAAGGCATTTCGCACTTCACTCTATTCACTGCTGACCAGAAACCGGTCTGCGAGCGGCTGTATTTCCAACCTACTGCCCGCCGCCTAGCCATTGCCGCCCGCCCCGAGAAGACGCAGTACACGGTTCGTGATAAAGTGAGCCTGCAACTGTCAACCACCGACCAGCAGACGCAGGCATTGAGCGCCAATCTATCCATGGCGGTCTACCGGATGGACTCGCTCAATTCGGGCTCAGCCGCTTCCATCGGCCACTATCTGGGCCTGACGTCTGATCTGCGCGGTACAATTGAGAATCCGGAGTACTACCTTATGGCAACCGGACCGGAAGCGGCGGAAGCCTCCGACAATCTGATGCTGACCCAGGGCTGGAGCCGATTCCGCTGGGAGCAGGTCTTGGCCCCGGCGCCTTTTGCTCACCTGCCGGAGCCAGTCGGGCCGTTGGTGCAGGCGCGGCTCACGCACCCCGGCAGCGACCAGCCCCGCACGGGCGTTATTGCCTTTTTGTCGTCGCCGAGCCGCATTATTCGTCTGAGCAACTCGCGCAGCGACGACAACGGCATCGTGCAGTTTGAGATGAACCACTTCTACGGCACCCAGGATTTGGTGCTGCAAACCGACCCGCAGCAGGACAGCACCTGCCGTATCACGCTCCTGAGTCCTTTCTCCACGCGTTTTGCATCAGCAACGGTTCCTGCTTTCGCCCTCAACACCAGCTTCCAGCCTGACTACACGAGGCGGCACGTGCAGACGCAGGTGCAGAACGTGTACTACAGCAAATACCGCAACCGGTATGTGGTTCCTCGCGCCGACAGCCTAGCTTTCTATGGCAAACCTGATGAGTCGTATCTGCTGGACAAATACACCCGGTTCAAGGTGATGGAAGAAGTGTTGCGCGAGTATGTGCCGGGCGTAGTCGTGCGCATCCGCAAAGACGGCTTCCACTTTCTGGTGGCCGACAAGCTGAACAAAACGATATTCTCGGACAATCCCATGGTGCTGCTAGATGGTGTACCCGTGTTCAACATCAATAAGATAATGGCCATGAATCCGCTCAAGATTCAGAAGCTGGAAGTCATTGATGCCCGCTATTTCCACGGCGCAGCTATGTATAAGGGGGTTGTAAGCTTCACTACCTACAAAGGCGACCTGGAAGGATTTCAACTGGCTCCGCAGGTGCTGGTGCAGCAATACGAAGGCCTGCAACTGCAGCGTGAGTTTTATGCACCGCGCTACGAAACAGCCCAGGAAAAGCAAAGCCGTCTGCCCGATATGCGCAATCTGCTCTACTGGAACCCTGAAATCAACACCACGGCTGGTGCACCCAGCACGCTCGAGTTCTATACCGGCGACCAGGCAGGCCGCTACCTAGTAGTGGTGCAAGGCCTTTCGGATACAGGCTTGGCCGGTAGCACCAGCTTCACTTTTGAAGTAAAGCAGGCCCTGTAAAACCGACCGGTAAGCCGGACTTATAAGCAAAAGCCGCTACCTGAATCATATCAGGTAGCGGCTTTTGCGCTTATACTGCTTATCACAGGCGAAAGACCTAATGGTCGCTCATCACGCCGGCAGCAATAGGTACGGGCAACCGATTTTCGGTTGGGGGTACCGGACAGGAATAGCGCGGGCTGTAAGCGCAATATGGGTTGTAAGTGCGGTTGAAATCCAGTATCAGTTGGCCGGCCACTATCTGCCCCCGGCGCAAATCAATGTAGCGGCCGCCGCCGTAGCTACCGTGGCCGTTGGTGCGGTCGGTGAAGGGCACAAACAGGTAGTCGCGGTACTTTGGGTCGCGCTGCAGGTCCATGCTTTGGTACACCGTGAGCTGCTGTGGCTTGTCTTCGAGCGTGAAATGCACCACGCCATACTTACGGTAGAGCGGGCGGCGGGCGGTGCTGGTCTGCATTGGAAACGGTGCCCCCAGTGAGTCGGCCTCAAACCGCGCCACCACGCAGACCGTGTAGTTAGTTGGGAAGAACGGCAGGCCGCTGAATGTAGCCCGCTGCTTCTCCGACAACGGCGACTCGGCCGGGTTGCGGTAATCGGCGTTCAACTCCTGCTGGAAAGCAGTGACGGACTGCGCATGTTCGGCTTCGGTGGGGCGCGGCAGGGTGGTCTGGGCCAGCGCCGCTGGAGCAGCCAGCAGCAATAGACCGGCTAGTAGGCGTGAAAAGAGAACCATAAACGCAAAGAAACTACAAAGCAGGAGTGTCTGCAGCATAGATTTTCGTTTCTGCATCAGCAGCCACCACGGAACTTCCGTAACACCTGCAATGGGCTGCTAGTTGTGCTGGTATGGCCCCGTTGCCTTCCGTACCTTCGCTCTATGACTCCTGACGCCTCCGCTGCCCAGCCTCACAAGCTTTTCCTGCTCGACGCTTTTGCCCTGATTTACCGTGCCCACTTTGCGTTCAGCAAGAACCCGCGCGTGAACTCCAAGGGACTCAATACTGGAGCCATCTTGGGCTTCACCAACACGCTGGTAGAGGTGTTGCAGAAGGAAAAGCCCACGCATATTGGTGTAGCGTTTGATGCCGCTAAAAAGACGTTCCGCCACGAGCAGTACGCCGAATACAAAGCTCAACGCCAGGCTATGCCCGAGGATATCGGCTTGGCCATCCCCTACATCAAGCAGATAATTAAGGCCTTCCACATTCCTATTCTGATGGTGGAAGGGTACGAGGCCGACGACGTAATTGGCACGCTGGCCCGCCGCGCCGAGGCCCAGGGTTTCGGGGAGGTGTTCATGATGACGCCCGACAAGGACTACTGCCAGCTCGTCACGGACTGCATCAAAATCTACCGACCAGCCTTCATGGGCAACGCCGCCGAAATTCTGGACGTGGCGCACGTGCTGCAGCGCTTCGAGATTGAGCGGCCGGAGCAGGTGATTGACATTTTGGGACTCCAGGGCGACGCCTCCGACAACATTCCGGGCATTCCGGGCATCGGCGAAAAGACGGCTAAAACACTGATCCAGAAGTATGGCTCGGTGGAAAACCTGATTGCCAATGTGGACCAGCTCAAAGGCAAGCAGCAGGAAAACGTGCGCAACTTCGCCGAGCAGGGCCTGATGAGCAAGGAGCTAGCCACCATCCACCTAGATGTTCCCATCGAGTTTGAGGCCGAAAAGCTGGTGCTAGACCAGCCCGATGCCGAGGCGTTGCGCCAGCTGTTCGATGAGCTGGAATTCCGGCAACTGGCTGCCCGCGTGCTGGGCGGCGGCAGCCCGGCCGGTGTGAGTGCGGCGCCAGTTGGGCGTGGGGCCCGCCGCCCCAAAACGGCTGAAGGTCAGGGCAGTTTGTTTGGTTCATCGGCGGATGCGGCGGTAGCCATTGGTGCTGAAGAAGGAGAAACCGGCTCGTTTGGCGCGCCAGCTGGCCCGCGCCGCACGCTGGCCGACGTGCCGCACCAGTACCACCTCATCGACACGCCCGAGCTGCGCAAGTCATTGCTGGAGTTTCTGCTACAGCAAACCGAGGTCAGCTTCGACACGGAGACAACCGGCCTCGACACCATGACGGCGCGGCTGGTGGGCCTCTCCTTCTGCTGGCTGCCGGGCGAGGCGTATTATGTGCCCGTGCCGCACGACGACCACGCCGCCGCCCAAGCCCTGATTGATGAGTTCTGCCCGTTTTTTGAGGCCGCGCATATTCTCAAAATCGGCCAGAACATCAAGTACGACCTTACCATCCTCAAACACTATAAGGTCACCATCAACGGGCCGTTGTTTGATACCATGCTAGCCCACTATCTGCTGGAGCCCGATATGCGCCACGGCATGGATGTGCTGGCCGAAACCTACCTGCACTACACGCCGGTGCCCATCACGGCGCTTATCGGCCCCAAAGGCAAAAACCAGAAAACCATGGCCGACCTGCCCCCGGCCGAGGTATCGGACTACGCCTGCGAAGATGCCGACGTGACGCTGCAACTCAAGCACGTATTCGAGCCGCTGCTGAAGGAAGTGGGCTTGCTGGACTTGCTCAACGAGGTGGAAAACCCGCTGGTGCCGGTGCTGGCCGACATCGAGTACGAAGGCGTGAAAATCGACTCCTCGGCTATGGGCGAATACTCGGCCGAGCTGCAGGGCTACATCGTCGACATCGAGAAGCAGATTTTTTCAGAGGCCGGCCAGGAGTTCAACATTGGCTCGCCGAAGCAACTGGGCGAAGTGCTGTTCGATAAAATGGACATCGGCAAAGGCAAGATCAAGAAAACCAAGACCGGCCAGTACGCCACCGGCGAGGAAATCCTGAGCCAGCTGGCCGCCGAAAACCCCATTGCCGCCCTCATTCTGGAATACCGCCAGCTTAGCAAGCTGCGCAGCACCTACGTGGAGGCCCTGCCCCAGCTAGTGTGCGAGCTGGATGGCCGCGTGCACACCAGCTTCAACCAGGCCGTGACAGCCACTGGCCGCCTCAGCAGCACCAACCCCAACCTGCAGAACATTCCCATCCGCACCGAAAAGGGCCGCGAAATCCGCAAGGCCTTCGTGCCCCGCGACGCCAGCCACGTGCTGCTAGCCGCCGACTACTCGCAGGTGGAGCTACGAATCATGGCCGACTTCTCGGGTGATAAAACGATGATTGAAGCCTTCCGCCAGGGCCTAGACATTCATACCAGCACCGCCAGCAAGGTGTTCAAAGTGCCGCTGAACGAAGTAGACAGCGAAATGCGCCGCAAGGCCAAAACCGTCAATTTCGGTATCATTTACGGCATTTCGGCCTTCGGGCTGGCCCAGCGCATCGGTATTTCGCGCAAGGAAGCCACCGACATCATTGACACCTATTTCGAGGAGTTTTCGTCGGTGAAGCAGTTTATGGACGACAGCATCAACAAGGCCCGGGAGCTGGAGTACGCCACTACCCTGCTGGGCCGCCGCCGCTACCTGCGCGACATCAACTCGCGCAACGCCACGCTGCGCGGCTACACCGAGCGCAACGCCATCAACGCCCCCATCCAGGGCACCGCGGCCGATATCATCAAGAAGGCCATGATCAACATCCACGAGTGGCTGCGCCAGGAAAAGCTCGGCACCAGAATGATTCTGCAGGTGCACGACGAACTGGTGTTCGATGCGGTGCAGGAGGAAGTGGCCTACATCACGCCCAAAATCAAGGAGCTAATGGCTACTGCCCTGCTGCTGCCCCACGGCGTGCCGCTGGAAGTGGAAGTCGGCACCGGCCAGAACTGGCTGCAGGCGCACTGATGACGCCCTGTATTATCGTAAAAACGCCGCCTCTGAACTGCAGTAGTACAGAGGCGGCTTTTATGTGCTTCGGAATTACGGCTTAATAAACCGATAGGTATAGGCTACTACCGAATCCCCGGCCTGGATGTCGGCTGTTCTTAGCACCATGGTTTCGGAAGTAAGCTCCACGATATCCAAGGGATCCGCAACTGACCCGGTATAAGGAAATTGAACGGTTCCCTGGTGGTCAATAGCTAGCTTGGTATCACTGTTCAAGAGTTGCCAAGTTCCCCACTCTGTCAGAGGAGGCTGGGAGGTGGGGCACAAGGTGCCGTTTTTATCCCACTGCAGCTTGTTAGTCGCCTCGAATCGGTACAGATCATCTGCTTCGCATGCCCGTCCGGTTATAAACTCAAATTGTATGGGGGTGCCGCCAGCCGCCGCGCGGGTGTGATACGTGTAGTTGGTCATCTGCCAGCCCCCCGTTGAAAGCCACGTTTCGCGTTGGTTAAGTACGGTTTCCTTTTCGGAGCAAGCACTCAGGCCTATCAGTAATGCAAGCCGGATACTGGTTTTAGTGATTAGCATATGCGGGAGAAATAAGGTGAGAAATGACCTGTTTCCCCCATGACTGAGAAGAGTAGCAAGGCGTTGCACCAGGCTTTCTTAATTGCTTGGCACACCCCGTAAATCCGTACTGTTCTATTGCAAAAGCCACTACAGCAGCGTCGGGAGCAGATGAGTTGTACCCACCTAGGGCATCTTCGCCTACTCCCACTCATAATTCGTTGAAGTTACTGCGCGCTAAACGTGGTGCGGAAGGTGCTGATGGTTGGTCCATTTACTATCTGATGGCTTACTACGAGCTTGCTTGTAGAAAGCTCCTCAATGGCAAACGCCCAGTAGCCACTATACCCGGTCAGTTCCGACGCAATGAGAGTCTGGTCTTTCTGGTCTATATACCATTTGCCGTTTTGCGGGGCCGGCTGATTGGGGCACACTATTGCTCCTTGGTTTTTTTCCAGCTTACTATCAGGCATAAAGACAACGTAATCGTCGCAGCTACAGTCTCCGGTAGTGCAGTTGACGGTGCTGTTGGTCACTAACGGCGTGCCCCCGTTGCTAACATCAACTCGCTGGTCGGCGGTCCTTTTCCAGTGCGTAGCTTGTAGCAGTTCTTCCTTCGTGCGCTCTTCCTTCTTGCAGGCGCTTAGTGTGCTGAGTGCTACCAGCACAAGTATACCGTTGCGAATCATAAAATCCAGTTGATAAGGAGTCGAGAAGGATGCTTTACAGCGCGCTAAGTGTGTATTCGTCCGTAATGGTTACCTTAATGGTTCCCTGGTAGTAGAAACGGCTTTTTTTCAGCTTTAGGGCAGTAGTAGTTAGCTCCACTAGCTCAAACTCTTCTAGCCCGGTGCTTAAGTATCCCACTCCCATCATTGGAAACAGGCTATCCGAAATCAGCTTGCTCTCGTCTTTTGTCAGATACCAGTGGCCGTTGAATGTGGCAGGCTCACCCGGTATGCAGTGCATGCTGCCTGTATTGCACATGGCCTGGTTGTCATTCTGGAACGTCATGGTGTTGTCACGATAACACGCATCATACTGGGCGTAGCTGTTCTTCACCAACGGAACATCATCTTGTGTCACGGTATTTGTGTGGGCCGTAGTGCGCCAGCCATGTGCCACCAGCAGTTGGGTTTTGTCTGGCTCAACCGATGCTTTTTTACAGCTACTTGCTAAACAAGCGGTTATCATAGAAAAAAGCACTATTGCTTTCATAGAGGGCATAAGAGTAACGCGTTTTGAGGGCTTAAAATAAGCTAATAAGTCCTATCTCACTTATCTACTTACTGTGTTTGCCACTTCCTGCTGCTTTCTCTGGGCCACGTGTACTTTGGCCCCTGCTAGCCGTATAGCTAATCTTTCGACCAATTTATCCGAAAGCTATGGCACAGAACACCCATACTACCACTCTACAAAACGTAGCCCGAGGCGTGCTGGCCACATTTATGGTAGTAGCCGGCACTGGCCACCTCACCTTTGCCCGTCAGGAATTTCAAGCGCAGGTTCCCGATTTTGTGCCTTTAGACAAAGACACCACCGTACTGGCTTCTGGCGTGGTAGAAATCGGGCTGGGCTTGGCGTTGCTGGCCTTGAAAGGCAAAAACCGAGTACGGATGGGAGTCGGGCTGGCCGCTTTTTACGCGGCTGTTTTTCCTGGCAATGTTCACCAATACACGCATCATATTTCCGCTTTTGGCCTCGATACCGATGAAAAGCGGCTGGCCCGGCTGTTTTTCCAGCCTGTTCTGATGGGCTGGGCCCTGTGGTCAACGGGCGCGCTTGACGCGCTACTGCGTAAGAACAAAGACCGCCGCCGCTCCTAGCCCGCACCGCCAGTCGCAAACTCCCGGCCTGCTGAGTTGGTATTACAATATATGACGACGGATTCTTCTTTTGATGTAGTGGTAATTGGGGCTGGCCCCGTAGGGCTGGCCTGCGGGCTGGAAGTGCAGCGGCGCGGCCTCTCGGTGTGCGTGGTGGACAAAGGAGCGCTGGTGAATTCCATCATTGGCTACCCTACTAACATGGAGTTTTTCTCCACACCCGAGCTGCTGGAAATCGGTGGCTACCCCATGACGACGCTGCACTACAAACCCCTGCGCGAAGACGCCCTCGACTACTACCGCCGCGTGGCCCAGACTGAAAAACTCACGCTGCGCCTCTACGAGCGGGTAACGGGCCTCGAAGGCGAACAGGGCCGCTACGAAGTGGTAACAAACAAAAGCCGCATCGGGGCGCGTTTCGTGATAGTGGCTACTGGCTTCTACGACGTGCCCAATTTGCTGCTCGTGCCCGGCGAAGACCTGCCCCACGTGACGCACTACTACAAAGAGCCCTACGCCCACGCCGACCAAGATGTAGTGGTTATTGGGGCCAAGAACTCTTCGGCCAAAGCGGCTCTGCAACTGCTGCGCGCTGGCGCCCGTCCCACCCTAGTCGTGCGTGGTTCCGAAATAAGCGAGTCGGTAAAGTACTGGATTCGGCCTGACTTAGTAAACCGCATCAAGGAAGGCCGCATCGGCTGCCTGTTCAACAGCACCGTGACGCGCATCACCGACACCACCGTGGAACTCAACACACCCGACGGCCCGCGTACCCTGCCGGCGCAGCATGTATACGCCCTCACCGGCTACCACCCCGACTTTTCATTTCTGACGGCTCTGGGCATCACCTGCGAAGCCGACGCTGCCCAGACCCCCACCCACCACGCCGATACGCTGGAAACTAACCGCCCCGGCCTCTACCTGGCTGGCACCGTGTGCGGCGGCCTCAACACCAGCCGCTGGTTCATCGAAAATGGCCGCTACCATGCCCAACTCATTGCCGCCCGCCTCGCCGGCGAAGCCGCGCCCGACTTGCCGGAAGTGCAGCAGCAAGTGCAGTTTTCGTGAGTAGCTCACACAAAAAAGGCCTTTCTTGGAGCAGGAAAGGCCTTTTGTACTAGCAAAGCTGATGCTTACTTACGGGAACCGGACGCCGCGGTAATCCGTGGGATTCACCTGCGGTACACTGGAGCCATATTTGGCATTGATTGCCTTGATCATCTCATTCGCTACGATGGCGTAGCCGCGGGGCGTGGGGTGCACACCATCGAGTGAAAACAGGTTGCCGCTGATAAAGGCAGCCGTATTGCTCACACCGTCGGTGGTGAAACCAGTGGCCGCAATCTGCGAGAAGAAAGCATTAGCGTCGAAGATAGCCAGCCCTTTCTCGTTGGCTTTAGCCGTGAGCGACGTATTGTAGGCCGTAGTAGCATCGCGCACCAGCGTCTGCTCTGCGGCATCCAGCACGAACTGGCTGGGCAGCGGGTTAGACTGGCCAGTCGCCGTACCTACACCGGCGCCTACCGGGAACGGGTTGCCGGGGGTAGCAGTGCCTATTACGGCCGAAGAAGTCAGCGTCAGTAGATCCGCGTCGGTGGCTTCACGTACTCCGGTGCTGGTCTGGATGTAGAGGCTAAGCGCCGGGTTGCTGGCTTTGAAAGTAGCTTTAATAGCCGCTACGCGCACCGTAGTGAAGAAGGGCACGTTGGCGACGTTCGGGATGGTGGCTACCACGCCTTTCGCGCCATTGGCCGTCAGCACATTGATGATGCGGTTGGCTTTGAGCTGGAAGGTATCTGTGCGGGTAATGGCATTAGAGCTGGTGGCATTCAATACACCACCGGCTGTTGCATACCCCAGCACGTCGTTGTTGCCGAGCCAACACGTAAAGAAGGTAGCCGTGGCGGCTTCTGCTTTCACGCGCAGGAAGTAGGTCTGCAAGGGGTTGGCCGCAGGCGTAATCCGCTCGAAATACGGATTACCTAGCTGGCTGCCATAGCCCGGCGTCTGGATATCCGACAGGCGGATACCTGGTACACCAAGGTTGTTTACAGCCGCATCGTAGCGGGTGTACAGTACCTGAGGAGTGGTGGTGCGCACCGCCAGATTCGTCGTAACGTTGGCCGTAATGGGGTTGCCGGTAGCCGTGAAGCCCGCCAGACGCAAGTAGCCAGAGCCGTTTTCCTGGCCGGCCTGGAAAAGCGGCTGTGCAAAGTCGCCACCACCCACGGCCTTAAATTGGCCAGCCAGCAGGTTCGGATAGGAGCTTTGCTGGCCTTCCAGATACAGGCCACCATCGGAGAAACCAGCCGTGAGGGAGTTGCCGACGGAAATGTAGCGAGAGAAGTCAGCCGAGCCTTTGTCGGCGCCGGGAGCGTCCAGTTCAGGTTGGCAGCCGGCCAGAGCCAGTAGCGCCAGAGCCGGGGCAGTACGTTTCAGTAAAGTATGCATGAGAAGTGGAGGAGCTTAGAAGGTGTAGTTCAGACCGATGCCCGGAATCAAAACGCGGGTCTTGTAGGTACCGGCTACCCGGTCAGCAGTGTTATTAGCAACCAGTTCTGCTTCCGTCTGGGTGCGCTCTTTCAGGTCGATGAACTGACCCGAGATGTCCACACCGAAGCTGCCGAACTTATACGAAGCACCCAGCGTCAGGCCGATACGATCGGCGTCGGGCGTTTCTGGCGTCACGAAGCCGTCTTCTACCGGCGAGAAGTCGTAGGAACCGCCGGCCCGCACGGTCAGGCCGCTGGTGAGCAGGTACTGGCCACCGAGACGCAGGGTCACGGCATCCTTATACTCGCGGCGCGAGGTGCTGATGTTGGAACCACCTACCTGTCCGGAAGGAGCTACCAGGCCACCGGCTCCATTGTTGCCGCGGAAGTCGAACTGCAGCGTTTTGTATTTGCTCCACTCCACATAGTTCACATCGAAGCCCAGCGTCAGGTTTTCGTTCGGCATGAAACCAATACCCAGGCTGGTAGTAGCTGGCAGCGGCAGGGTAGCATCAAACTCGGTGGCTGTGAAGCGTGAGCCCAGGGCAGCCGGAACGTTGCTGAACGTCACGTCGCCACCTTCTACTTGTGCATCGATTTTAGAGCGGTAGCTGGCGCCAATGCTGAGCTTGTCAGTAGGCTTGAAGTAGATACCGGCGTTGAACCCGATTTTGGTGGTGGCTTTGCCGTCCAGTTCCACGTGGGCGGGCTGCGCGCCGGCAGCACCTTCCACCGGAATATCTTTCTGCAGGTTCACGGCCCCGTAGGCCAGAATTACCATGCCCGCACCCACGCTCAGCTTATCCGTAACGGCGTAGCTCACGGTGGGCTGCACGTAGATGGACTTCAGGTCGATTCCGGTCAGCGAGTACCGGCCTTCCCAGCCATCGGCGTATTCTACCTTGTTGCCGAAGGGCGTGTAGATAGCAATACCAGCAGCAAATTTGCGGTCCTCGGAGCCGAAACCTGCATACAGGTTGAAAGGCGTCACGATGTTGCTTTTCAGCTCGCGCTGAGGGCCACCATACTGTGAGCGGAAAGCCTGACGTGCCATTGTAGCATTCACGCCCACCTGCACACCACGGTCCTTCACCATGGCCAGCGCACCCGGGTTGTAGAACATAGCAGCCTGATCCAGGGAAAGCCCTACACCTACGCCGCCCATGCCGTTGTTTTTCTGCCCGGCCAGTGTTACCTGGTAGCCGCCCGCCGAGGCGGCGGTACCCGTGAGGAGCACACCACTCACGAGGAGTAGAGATTTTGAAGTCATAAGAGAGTGAAAAGGGGGTGAGAATTCGGGTTGTTTGCGACTAAATGTATGGAAAAAACGCTTTATTAGTCGGCTTGCCGACTATTTTTCGTGAGCTAAAATAGCCTGCTTTTCGCGCAGAAAAAGGCCTTGCTGTCTCGAAGGTGCAAATATGGATGAGTTATGCCTCACTTCTAGGCTTATTCAGTTGGCGTTACGCGGCGGTTTTGCAATTGTAGGCGCTGGCCGGCCACCAGCAGATGCACCCGAAAATCCTGCCCACTCACTGGCTCGCCTCGGCCCACCCGACCCAGATTATTGCCTTGTAGCTGCTGCCCGTCTACTACCATCACTACTCCGTCGCCGAAAACTTCGGCCTCGGTCCCGCCCCGGATAATGATGCCGGTTTCTTCGGCCAGACCTATACCCAGGCACATGGGGTGGGCCAGCACAGCATGTGCCAGCCGGCCGAAACGCCCCCGCTCCACGAAGTGCTGGTCTATCAGGACCTGTGGCAGCAAGCCCAGGCCGGCGCTGGTTTTCATACCACCTTTGCGCAAGGCCCGCCAGCCGTGTCCTTCTATCACCATATATTCGGGCAGCACGGCGGCCCCGGCGCTGGTACCGGCTACTATAAAGGTGGCATCTTGCTGATACCGCTCCCGCAACACCTGCAGAAACTGGGAGCCGTGCAGGAAATCGGTGATGCGCTCCTGGTCGCCGCCGCTGAAAAACACCAGTCCGGCCCGGCTCAGCCGGCGCAGCGTGTCGTGCGCGTCGGGGGAGTGATGCTCACTAATGCGCAGGTGCCGCACGCCCGAGCAGCCCAGCTCACGCAATGCCCGCTCGTAGGCTCGGCCCGAACGAATGTCGTCGCGAGAGGCTACCGTAATAACTTCAACGGCAGTATTCGATGACGGCAGCAAGTCGCAAAGGAGCGCCAGCATAGCATCGTCGTCGCCACCACCGAGGGCAACGAGGGTTCCGAGCGGCAGGTCGGCAGGCGTCTGGTGAGGCATAGAAAGCGCGGAGGAACGGCCCAAATGTACGTGCAGCACTCAGAATTGATGCTGTCCTGCTTCGCAATAGCGCAACTCAAGCTACTACAGCCTATGTATTATGACCTTCCGTACTGATCTACGGCACCGGCCATCCGGGCAAATACCTGATGCCATGACTGGCCGTAGGGGAAGAAGTCTCGCCGATTGCCACTCTCCCACTGCTGCTGCATTTCGGGGGTATCAATCTTATAGTCAGGGCGTAGCCGACAGGTAATATCGCGCAGGTCGTGGTGCAAGTCGGCGAGGCTGGGGCGGCCCCAGTACCAGTAGCCGTTGTAGATTTTGTAGATTTTCAGGCCCGGCTCCAGCACGAAAGTGTGCGGAATCATGGGGTTGTTGTGTGGGTCGGTATATTCCTGAATATCGAGGCGGTGCTGCACTATACGCTTCTCATCGTGCAGAAAGGTCCAGTGCGCGCCCACACCCAGTCGCAGGTCATTGGAAAGCAGCAGCGAATCGGTGGTGATGGTAACAAGCTGCGCGAAGCCAACCTGCACCTGCGGGTAGAAATGTACCAGTTCCAAGAGCTGCTGCCGGTCTTTGGGGCAATACACGCCGCGGTTCAGGGTCACAATCATTGGGTCGGAACCTTGCAGCAGCGAAAGGCGCCGCATGACGCCGGTGTGGTCCGGCAGTTCAAAGTCGGGCAGCGTGGTGCCAGGCATTACGTCAGGAGCCATAAGGACGAAGTTGAATTGCAGAAGAAGCAATATACTCAATTAGACGCTCAATAAGACAATAATTAAAAAGAATAGTACAATAAATAGCATAATATATTCATTCATTCCCACTGATTTTGATTGTGAAGTACAAGCTGAGTTGTTGTTCGGCATCGAAACGCACTGCGAAAACCGTATAGCTAGTGACCAGCTTTCAGGAGCCGGCTTTTTTTCGGCGGCTGGCAACAGTCGGTGCTACTAAAAGCGGCAGATTACGGCTACTTTTGCGCGCCGTTCGTGCCACCAACCCCACCTGCCTAGCGAGACACTGCCCTTCTACGTTTACATGAATCAGCACCCGACCACCGAACATATTACGTCCCTGATTCAGGAGGGCGAGTTTTTTAAGCTCAAGGAAGTTCTCAAGCACTACGAGCCCGCCGAGGTGGTAGAGCTCATTGAGGAGGAAGAGGAGCGTGAGCAACTCATTATTTTCCGGCTTCTGCCCCTGCAACTTGCCACGCAGGTATTCGAGTACCTTGACTTGGATGTGCAAAAGCACTTTCTGGCCAACCTCTCGCAGGAGAAAATATCGGACATTCTGAATGAGATGTCGCCGGATGACCGGACGGCTCTACTCGAATTTTTGCCCGATGACTTTGTAAAGGAGCTGATTCAGACGCTGTCAGAGTCGGAGCGTAAGATAACACTGGAGCTGCTGGGGTATCCTGAGTACTCGGTGGGGCGCCTGATGACCCCCGATTACATTGCTATCCGGGAGCACTGGACCGTGCAGCAAGTGCTGGAGTATATCCGGCGCCATGGGGGGCAATCGGAGACGCTGAGCGTGCTCTACGTAACAGACCAGCGCGGCGTGCTGATTGATGATATCCGCATTCGGGAGTTTCTGCTCTCGCCGCCCGACCGGCCCGTGAGCGAGCTGATGGACCGCCGCTACGTGAAGCTCAACGCCATGCAGGACCAGGAGGCGGCCATTGATGTGTTTCGCAAAAACGACCGGGTGGCGCTGCCCGTGGTGAACGACGACGGCGTGCTATTCGGTATCGTAACGATTGACGATATCCTGAGCATTCGGGAAGAAGAAGACACGGAGGATATTCAGAAACTTGGCGGCTCAGAAGCCCTCGACGAACCGTATCTGGATACGTCTATCTGGG